>NZ_CP025030.1:2447917-2753907 GCF_002812705.1 Achromobacter spanius
GTAGCCGAACATGATGGGCGTCGCGCACAGGATCTGCACGTCCACGCCGTGGCGGTCCATCTGCGCAATGCGCAGCGCCGGGTCCCACAAGGTGGCGTCCACCGGGCGGAACTCGCGGTCGCCCGCCATGATCTGGCCCGTGGTGCCGTCGGCGTCCGGGCGCAGCCAGGGCGCGTTGACCGGGTCAAGCGCCGCCGCTTCCTGCCGTGTGATCGGCGGAAAGAAGTGGGCGTGCATGTCGATTTTCTGAATCATGGGGTGGGCTTTGCAATAGAGAGGGCGCCAGGTGGTTTTGGCCTGCTATGTGGCTTGCTGCGCGGCTGGCGCAGTGGCTGGCTATGTGGCCTGCTGGGTCGTTTGCTGTGCCGTCTGCTGGGTCGGCTGCTGCGTCGGCGCGTGGCCTTTGCCAGGGTGCATCTGGCCGCAGCCGGGGCAGGTGCGCTTGTCAGGGCTGTCGTAGAACGCCTGGAACAGCGGCGGCAAGTCGGTCACGATGCTTTTCAATTGCACTTCCACGCGATGCACCAGGTGGCCGCAGTGGGGGCAATACCATTCAAAGCCATCGAGCAGGCCCACGGGGCGTTGGCGCTCGATGACCAGACAGGCGCTGTCGGCTTCGGGGCGTTGCGGCGAATGGCGCACGTGCGGCGGCAAGAGAAAGATGTCGCCTTCCTTCAGGTCGACACGTTCGGGTTTGCCGTCCACCCACAAGGACAACCAGGCGTTGCCCCGGAACTGGTAGAAGAACTCTTCCAGCGGGTCGTCGTGATAATCGGTGCGATGGTTCGGGCCACCGACCACGGTGACGATGAAGTCGGCGTCTTGCCAGATCTGCTGGTTGCCGACCGGCGGCTTGAGCAGGTGGGCGTGGTCGTCGATCCAGCGCTGGAAATTCAACGGCGGGCCGTAGGCGGGCATGAAGATCTCCGGAAGGCGAGTTTGATGCAGTCTAGGCGGCGAGCGCGCCGGGGGAATAATAGAAATTGCGCGCTTGGGTATGCGGCTTATCTATCGCGGGGTTTCCCGTAGAGGGGGTACGCGGCAGGCTGCCGCGCGGTGTCAGCAACATTGCGCCGCGCGCTTTTCCGCATCGTCGCGCGGCGCGAGCGTGCTCAGTCGCGCTGGGCCGCGACGGCTTTCAGATATTCCACCAGCCGTTGGCAGGCGGGCGTCATCGGGTGATCGGCGCGGACCGAATAGCCCACGTCGCCAAAGTCCCCGAACACGGTGGTGGGCAGCCGCGCCAACAAGCCCATGGACAGGAACTGCGCCGCCGCGTCATAGGGAATCAGCGCCAGCGCGTCGCTGTGCATCAGGATGCCGATATTGGTCAGCAGCGATAGCGATTCCACGTGGCGGGCGGGCAGGCGCAAGCCCGCGTCAAAGAAGGTGCGCTCCACCGACGCGCGCAAGGGCGAGGTGGGCGCGGGCAAGATCCAGATGTGGTCGGCCAAGTCCGCCAGCGCGACCTCTTGCGCGGCGGCCAGGGGGTGCTGGGCGCCCACCACCAGGCACAGGGCTTCGCGGTAAAGCTTGTGGTGGTCCACCGCCACGCCGGAAATCGACGCCATGTCGGCGCCCGGCAAGCGGCCCACAACGATGTCGACGTCGCCCGTGGCCAGCGCGGGCAGCAGTTGCGCGGACGGTCCTTCACGCACGGTGACCTGGATGCCGGGGTGGTCGGTCATCAAGCGCGCGATGGCTTCGGGCAGCAGCTTGGCGGACGCGGCAATCAGCGTGCCCACCACCACGTGGCCGCTGGCGCCGCCCAACACCGCGTCGATGTCGTCGGCCATGTAGCGCACTTCGGCCAGCATGGCGTGCACGCGCCGCCCCAACACCAGGGCAAGCTCGGTAGGCGTGACGCCCCGGTTAGAGCGTTCAAACAGGGTCGCGCCGAAGAAGGCTTCCAGGTCGTGGATGGCCTTGGTGACGGTGGGTTGGGTCAGGTGCAGTTCGCTGGCCGCGCGCGATAGCGATCGGCGTGCCAGTACGCGCTCGAAAATCTGTAGCTGATGCAGCTTCAGTTTGTGGCTGAGCGCGTTGGGCGTGATGCGGAAGTTCGACATGCTTGCGGTCGCCCGGGCGGCGCGCCGCGAGCCATCGTCCTGTTATGTTGACCAGCGAAGTCGGGATCTAGCCTACGCCTGCCCGGGGGGCGTCGGCGAGGCTGCGTCCGCTTTGTTCGCTGCGTCTGTCTTGTCGGCTGCGTCGGCCGCGTCTGTGTCGTCGGCCTTCGCCGCCTTGCCGAAGCGTAGCGCGAACTGCCGCGTGAACACTGCGCCAAAGAAAAAGATCTGCGCCGAATAGTAGATCCACAGCAGCAGGGCAATCAGCGAACCCGCCGCGCCATAGGCCGACACCGCGGCGCCCCGGCTCAGGTACAGGCCGATGCCCCACTTGCCCACCAGGAACAGCGCGGCCGTCACGATGGCGCCGGGTATCACGTCCGGCCAGGAAATCTTGGCGCTGGGCAGCAGCTTGAAGATCACCGCGAACAGCGCCACCACCACTGAAAAAGAAAACAGCGTCGACACCCAGTCCAACACCGTCGCGAAGGTAGAGGCCATCCACATGTCGCCATACAATTTTCTCGCGGCGCCGAGCACCGCGTTCACGGTCAGCGACACCAGCAGGAACAGCGCCAGCACCAGCACCAGGCCAAACGACAGCATGCGGCTGCGCACCATGCCGTGGATGCCGCCCTTCTGGTTGGCGGACACGTCCCACAAATCGTCCAGGCTGGCTTTCAGCTCGGCAAACGCCGTGGTGGCGCTGAAGATCAACACAAAAATCGAGATCAGCGCGGCAATCCACCCGCCCCCCGATTCATGGGCGCTGGCCAATACCGTCTGAATCACTTCCGCGCCGCGCTCGCCGGTCAGGTCGCGCATTTGCAGGAACAGCTCGGACCGCACCGCGTCTTCGCCATAGAACGCACCCGCCACGGCGATCACCAGGATCAACATCGGCGCAAGTGAAAACACCATGTAAAGCGCCAGCGCGGCGCCCTTGCTGGACGCGCGGTGGGCCGACCACTGGCTGGCGGAATCCATCAATAGCCCGCCGATCTCGGACGGACGCAAGGCTCGCAGGCTGTGGGGAAGGCGCATAGGACAGGGCGGCAGGGGGCGAAGGAGCCTTCATTGTAGGGACGCATGCGCCACGGGGAAACCGTGAGTTTGTGCGCAAACGTGTGCTTGCCGGGCGGCTTGGGGCGCCATGGAAACAACAGGCAAAGAATGCGCCCGCCATGCTGTGCGCGTGGGCGGGGCCACAAAAAGAAAAACCCCCGGGGCGAAGGTCCGAGGGTTTTTCAGATACTGCATTCCCCGGCTTTGACGCCGGGGAGGCCGTGCAAGGAAAGCGGGATTTAGAAGTCCATGCCGCCCATGCCGCCCATGCCACCCGGCATGGCCGGGGCAGCGGGCTTGTCTTCGGCCAGTTCGACCACGGCGGCTTCAGCCGTCAGCAGCAGGCTGGCAACCGAGGCAGCGTTTTGCAGGGCGGTACGGGTCACCTTGGTGGGATCCAGAACGCCTTGCTCAACCAGGTCGGTGTACTCGCCGGTTGCGGCGTTGTAGCCGTAGTTGCCCTTGCCTTGCAGCACGTTGCTGACCACGACGCTGGCTTCTTCGCCGGCGTTCGTGACGATGGTGCGCAGCGGCTCTTCCACAGCACGCAGGATCAGCTTGATACCGGCGTTCTGGTCAGGCGTGTCGCCCTTCAGGTCAGCGATGGCTTGCTTGGCGCGCAGCAGTGCAACACCGCCACCAGCCACAACGCCTTCTTCCACTGCGGCGCGGGTAGCGTGCAGGGCGTCTTCGACGCGAGCCTTCTTTTCCTTCATTTCGACTTCGGTGGCAGCGCCAACGCGAATCACGGCAACGCCGCCGGCCAGCTTGGCCACGCGTTCTTGCAGCTTTTCACGGTCGTAGTCGGACGTGGCTTCTTCGATCTGGATACGGACTTGCTTGACGCGAGCCTCGATCGACTTGCTGTCGCCAGCGCCGTCGATGATCGTCGTGTTTTCCTTGCCCACTTCGATGCGCTTGGCTTGGCCCAATTCAGCCAGGCCGGCCTTTTCCAGCGACATGCCGGTTTCTTCGGAGATCACCGTGCCGCCCGTCAGGATGGCGATGTCTTCCAGCATGGCCTTGCGGCGGTCGCCGAAGCCCGGCGCCTTGACGGCGGTGGTCTTCAGGATGCCACGGATGTTGTTCACAACCAGGGTGGCCAGCGCTTCGCCTTCGACGTCTTCTGCGATGATCAGCAGCGGACGGCTCGACTTGGCAACTTGCTCCAGCACGGGCAGCAGGTCACGGATGTTGCTGATCTTCTTGTCGAAAATCAGGACAAACGGATCTTCCAGCACGGCAACTTGCTTTTCCGGGCTGTTGATGAAGTAGGGCGACAGGTAGCCGCGGTCGAATTGCATGCCTTCGACGACGTCCAGCTCGTTTTCCAGCGACTTGCCGTCTTCGACGGTGATGACGCCTTCCTTGCCAACCTTGTCCATCGCGTCAGCGATGATCTGGCCGATGGAGGCATCGCTGTTGGCCGAGATGGAACCAACTTGAGCGATTTCCTTGCTGGTCGTGACCGGCTTGGATTGCTTCTTCAGTTCAGCCACGGCGGCGGCGACAGCCTTGTCGATGCCGCGCTTCAGGTCGATCGGGTTGAAACCGGCGGCAACGTACTTCAGGCCTTCCATGACGATGGCTTGAGCCAGCACGGTGGCGGTCGTGGTGCCGTCACCGGCGTTGTCGGAGGTCTTGGAGGCAACGTCCTTGACCAGTTGTGCGCCGATGTTCTCGAACTTGTCCTTCAGTTCGATTTCCTTGGCGACGGACACGCCGTCCTTGGTCACGGTCGGGGCGCCGAACGAGCGCTCCAGCACGACGTTGCGACCCTTGGGGCCCAGGGTGGTCTTAACAGCGTTGGCGAGAACATTCACGCCGCGGACGATACGCACACGGGCGTCGTCACCGAACAATACTTGCTTGGCAGCCATTTCTTAGCTTCCTTCGAAAATTCGTTTGAGGCGGGGTTTACAGAACCACGGCGAGGATTTCGTCCTCGCGGATGACGAGCAGTTCTTCGCCATCAACCTTCACGGACTGGCCGGCATACTTGCCGAACAGAACCTTGTCGCCAGCCTTCAGGTCGACCGGCAGAATCTTGCCTTCTTCGGTCTTCTTGCCGGGGCCGACGGCCACGACTTCGCCCTGATCAGGCTTTTCTGCGGCGCTGTCGGGGATGACGATGCCCGAGGCAGTCTTGCGCTCGTTTTCGAGGCGTTTGACGATCACGCGATCGCCCAGGGGACGCAAGGCCATGAGGAACTCCTGTTTACTTGAATGAAAGTGAATGATCGGTTAGCCCCGGGAGGGCTGTTAGCACTCACCGGTGTCGAGTGCTAATTATAGGGATGATGTTGCAGGGTTCAAGGGGGGGAAGGGCGGCTGTTACATATTTGGGGGGTGGCCCTATTTATCGAAGCCGGCCGCCGAGCCTCATGTCGAATTTCTGTAGTCGAAGATGGCGAAGATGAGTGCCCGCGGCATTGGCGCAACCGCCTGAGCTGGCAGACGGTCTTCGCGGGTACGCGTCTTTGAGGCCGAAGAGGGTAAAACGAGCCATACGGCGGTCGTGCCGTTTGGCGAAGCACGGTGTTTTAGGCGTTCCCGGGACGTCAGCGCTCGAAGAAAGCGATCAGATGGGCCATGCCTAGATGGCGTCCGCTGCCGGCCATTGGAAGCGCTGCGCCACCTTGTCCAGAAAGCGGCCTGCCGCCTCGCGGTGGTACTCGGTGGAACGGGCCACGCCCTGGCCGGCAGCCTCCAGGTCCAGCATGGCGCTCAGGTCGCTGTTGAGCGAAGCGTTGAAGCCGCGCTTGGTGATCGCCAGCGCCGCCATGGGCAGTTCGGCCATGGACAGGGCGATCTGCCGCGCTCGTTCGTGGATCCGTTCCCGCGGCTGGATCTCAAACACGATGCCCATCTCCTTCGCTTCCTCGGCTTGGAACTCGCGGGTGGAGAAGGCCAGTTCCTTGGCGCGCTGCAGGCCCACCATGCGCGGCAGGGTGTACATGGTGGCACAGTCCGGGATGGCGCCCAGCCGCAGGAAGGATAGGCAGAAGCGCGCCCGCGGCGACGCCAGGATCAGATCGGCGGTCAGGGCAAGACCCAGCCCGGCGCCGTAGGCCGGGCCGTCGACCGCCGCGATCACCGGCCGGTCCAGCGTGATCAGGCCTTCTATCGTCTGCAGCAGGCCGGCCATGCGCTCGTGCGCTTCTTCGGCGGAGCCGCCCGAGCCCATCGTGGCGATGTCGCCGCCCGAGCAGAAGGCCCCGTCGGCGCCGGCCAGGATCACGACGCGCACGCCGCGGTCGTGCCGGATCTGGCTCACCAGATGGGCCAGCTCTTCGCGCATGACCATGTCCAGCGCATTGCGCTGCGCTGGACGGTTCAGGGTGATGGTGGCGACGCCGCCTTCCACCGCATAGAGCAGGGTCTTGAACTCGCTAGAGCTGTCTTGCATCGTATTGGTCTCCATGTCTTCCATGATGGCCGGGCCGCGCCATGCGGGCCTGGCCGCAAGCTGTCGCGGGCCGTCAGGCGATGGCGCCGCATTCGCGCAAGGCCTGGATCTCGGCTTGCGCCAGGCCCAATTGCGCCAGCAGTTCTTGCGTGTGCGCGCCAGGTGCGGGCACCGTGCCGGCCTGTCCCGGCGTACGCGAAAGGCGCGGCGCTGGGGCTGGGTGCAGGATGCCGCCGGTTTCAATGAAGCTGCCGCGCGCCTGATGGTGTGGGTGCAGTGGCGCTTCTTCAAAGTCCAGCACCGGCGCGAAACAGGCGTCCGTGCCTTCTAGCAGCGCGCACCAATGCTCGCGGGTCTTGCCAGCAATGATGCCCGCCAGCTTGGCGCGCAGCTGCGGCCATTGCGCGCGGTCCCATTGCTGCTCGAAGTCCGGGTCGTCGATGCCGCAGCGTTCCAGCAATAGGCGATAGAACTGCGGTTCGATCGCGCCGATGGAAACATACTTGCCATCCGCGCAGGCATAGCAGCCGTAGAAGTGGGCGCCGCCGTCCAGCATGTTGGATTGGCGCTGGTTGACCCAACTGCCGTCTTGCAGCTTGCCGTGATAGGCGCTGGCCAGCAGCGAGGCGCCGTCGCAGATGGCAGCGTCCACCACCTGGCCTTTGCCCGTGCGGCCGACCTCGAGCAGGCCGCACAGCACGCCGAAGGCCAGCATCATGGCGCCGCCGCCCATGTCGCCGACCAGGTGCAGCGGCGGCGTCGGCGGCAACCCGGCATGTCCCATGGCGTGCAGCGCGCCGCTGATGGCGATGTAGTTCAAGTCATGGCCGGCGGCCTGCGCCAGCGGGCCGTCCTGGCCCCAGCCCGTCATGCGTCCGTACACCAGCCGCGGGTTGCGCGCCAGGCACTCGTCGGGCCCTAGGCCCAACCTTTCCATGACGCCCGGCCGGAAGCCTTCGAGCAAGGCGTCTGCCTTGTCCAGCAGCCGCAGCACGATGTCGGTCGCCCCGGGCTTCTTGAGGTCCAGCGCGATCGTGCGGCGGCCCCGGTCGATGAGGGTGCCGCCTCCGCCCAGGAACCCGGGCGTCAGCCGGTCGATGCGGATCACGTCCGCGCCCATGTCCGCCAACATCATGGCGCAGAAGGGGCCGGGCCCTATGCCGGCCATTTCCACCACCGTAAATCCACTCAGGGGACCAGCCATGTCTATCGTTACTCCATGATGAATCGGGGTTCTCAGGATTCGAAGAATTCGGCGCGCGCGTCCAGGATGATCTGGACGTACTTCTCCATGTTGGCGTCCATGCGGTGGGTCGGACCGACGATGGAAAGGGCAGTCAGCTGCCCGCCCACGCGCCCCGCAATGCCGACGGCCGATACTCCTTCATTGCCTTCGTCGCGGCTGTTGAAGTGGTGCTTGGGCAACTGCGATTCGATCTGCGCGCGCAAGGTGTCAGGGTTGGTGATGCTGCTGGCCGTGACGTGTTCAAACGGCAGCGTATCGATGAGCGCATTGCGTTCCGCCGCGTCCATCTCGCCCAGCAGGGCTTTGCCCAATGCTGCAACCTGCAGATCGAAGGTGGTGCCGGGCTTCACCACATAGCGCAAGGCGCGCGGGCTTTCCTGGCTGGCGTAGATCTTCACCTTGTTGCCGTCGAGCAAGCCGCACATCGATGATTCGCCGGATTGGCGCGTCAGGATCTCCAGCGCTTCCGAAGCGAAGGACTGCAGCGGGTCGGCCGCCGAGATGCCTTGGGCCACGTCAAGCAGCCTGCCTGTGGGGTGGAAGTAGCGCGATTTCGGCGTGCGCAGCAGATAGCCCGCCTGACGCAGCGTGTAGAGCAGGTCCGAGCAGCTGCTGTCGGCCAGATCGAGAAAGCGCGCCATTTCCGAGTTCGTCAGGGGACGGCGTTCCCGCGCATAGACTTCGAAGACTTGTAGTACACGCTGTGCGGTAGGGAGGATTTGCGGCATAGGATGTCGGAATTGAGTGGGGAACCGGCCCGGGCGGTTGCGTAGTCGGTCATTTCAACGCGGAAATGCCCAGTACGCTCTGCGCCATGAGCAGGGCCTGGATCTGGTTGGTGCCTTCGGCAATGCTCAGGTGGCGGGCGTCGCGGTAGTAACGCTCGACGGGAAACAACGTGGTGTAGCCCGCGCCGCCATGCACCTGCATGGACAGTTCCGCCACGCGCAGCACGGCGTCGGTGGCGTGGCGCTTGGCCATCGAACATAGCATCTGGCTGTCGGCGGCGTTGCGGTCCAGCGCGTCGGCGGCGCGCCAGCACAGCAGGCGCGAGGTTTCGACCAGCGTCATCATGTCGGCGATCATATGCTGGACCAACTGGAAGCCGCCGATGGGCCGGCCGAACTGAACCCGGTCGCCGGCGTATTTTACCGCTGCCTCACAGGCCGCCTCCGCAATACCCAGCGCCGAGAACGCCACCACGCAGCGGCCGATGTTGAGGTATTTCTTGGCCAGCGCGAAACCCTTGCCCTCGGTGCCGATCAGGTTGGCCGCGGGGATCTCCACGTCTTCGAACAGCAACTCGCCCAGCGGGCAGCTCAGCATGCCCATCTTGTGGATGGGGCTGGACGAGAAACCCGGCATGGCGCGCTCGAACAGCAGACAGGACACGCCGCGTTCGCCGCTTTGACGCTGGGTCTGCACGAACACCACTCCCAGCTCGCAAACCGTGCCCAGGCTGATGTAGAGCTTGCGGCCATTGACGCGCCAACCGCTGGCGGTTTCGACGGCGCGGGTTTCGACGTTGGCGGCGTCCGAGCCGATGTTCGGTTCGCTGAGCGCGAAGCTGGCGATCGCCTCGCCCGACAGGACGCGCGGCAGGTACTTTTCCTTGAGATAGGGCGAGCCGCCGTCGCTCAGCACCGAGGCGGCGAGATTGCTGGTGCTGACGATGCTGCGCAGCGAAGGCCAGACGCGCGCCAGCTCGGCGATCAGCATGCCGTAGGTCGTCATCGGCAAGCCGTAGCCACCGTCCTTTTCCTGCAGCATGCCGCCCAAGAGGCCGAAGTCGCGCATCGCGCGGACCATTTCCTGCGGCACCACGCGGGCTTCGGCCTCGTAGCGGTTGACGATGGGGGCGACTTCGGCCGTCAGGTAGCGACGCAGCGAATCGCGCAATTCGATCTGGGTGGAGTCCAGTGAGAAGTCCATGCGGGTCCTAGGCGGGTATGGTCGAAGAGAGAAATCCGGCGGCGGTCATGGCAGGCGCTGCCCCAGGCCGGCATCGGCGTCAGGCCGCAGGCCGATCAGCGCGTCCAGCGGCATCACGCCTTGCCCCTCGGCGCCGACCCAGACCGGGTTGAGCTCTATTTCCTGCAAGGCGTCGCGGTGGCTCCAGGCGAAGTCCGAGACCCGCAAGATCAGCGCCTCCAGCGCGGCGAGATCGGCAGGCGCCTCGCCGCGCACGCCGTCCAGCACTTCGGCGTAACGGATCTCGCGCAGCAGCGCGCGCGCATCGTCGCGCGACAGCGGCAGCATGCGGTGGGCCACGTCGCGGATGGTTTCGACGAAGATGCCACCCAGGCCGAAGGTCAGCACCAAGCCGAAGGCTGCATCGCTGTGCACGCCCACCAGTACCTCGCGCCCGCCTGGCGGCAGCATGCGCTCCACCAGGATGCCGTCGATGACGGCGCCAGGGCTATGGAGCGCGACGGCCGCATGGATGGCCGCATAGGCCTCGCGCGCGGCGCCCGCGCTGGCGATGCCGAGCTTGACGCCGCCCGCTTCCGTCTTGTGCGCGATTTGGGCGCTGACTACCTTCATCACCACGGGAAAGCCCAGGCGCTCGGCCTCGCGGGCCGCATGCTCGGCGCTGGTGACCACCAGCCCTTCAGGAATCGGCAGGCCGGCTTCACGCAGTAAGGATTTGGCCGCGGCTTCGCTGAGCATGCGGGCCGGCACGACGGCGCCATCTGCGTGCCTGGGCGCAGCAGCCGTCCCGCCTTCCGGCCGCTGCCACGGTATGGCTTTGGACAGGGCCGCGATTGCGTCTGACAAGGACAGGAAGGGCAGCAGGCCGGCGGTTTCCAGCAACTGGAATCCGCCGCCCAGGCGCCGGCTCATCCAGACCGGGACGATCAGGGTTTCGGTTTCGGCCGCCACCGTGGCGATGGCCTGCGCCATGCCGTCCGTGATGCTGCCGTAATCCATGGGAATGGGAAACAGCACCGTGCCTACCGCCGGGTCGGCGCAAATCGCGCGCAGGCACGCGGCCGAGGCTTGGGGGTTGCGCAGGATGTCGGCGGTGGTGTCGACCGGATTGTCCATGCTGGCGAAATCCGGCAACAGCTTGCGCAGGGCGGCCTTGGTCTCGGGCGCGAACACTGCCATCGGCAGACCGGCGGCGCCGGCAATGTCGGCGGCCAGCGCGGCGGTGCCCCCGGAAAAGGTATAGATGCACAGGCCGTTGCCGCTTTTGCGGGTGATGCGCGTCAGCAGGCGCGAGACTGCCAGCAGCTGGTCCAGGTCATCCACTTCGATTGCGCCGAATTGCCGGAACACGGCGCTGTTGACGGCGGCCGTGCCGGCCACCGATGCCGTGTGCGATTGCGCGGCGCGCACGCCGGCTTCGGAGCGGCCCACCTTCAGCACCACCACCGGCTTGTTGCGGGCGCGCGCCAGCTCCAGCGCCGCGGTCAGGCGCCTGCCGTGCTTGACGCCTTCCATCAGCAGGGCGATCACGCTGATCTTCGGATCGTTCGCCATGTGGGCGATGAAGTCCGGGATCTCCAGGTCGACCTCGTTGCCGGCGGAAAACCACAGGCCCACACCCTGGCCATAGGACAGGCCCTGCAGCAGGTTGCGGCCCAGTCCGCCGCCCTGGGTGGCCAGGCCGATGGAACCGGTGTTCAGATCGTCCTTGAAGGCGGGCGAGAAGGTCATGCCCAGGCGGTCACGCACATTGACAAAGCCAGGGCAGTTCGGTCCGTAGACGTGCAGGCCGGTGGACTCGCACAGCTGGGCGATCTCGCGTTCCAGGCGCTGGCCTTCCTCGCCGGCTTCCGAGAAGCCGGACGTCATGACGACCGCGAACGGAATGCCGCGCGCCGCGCATTGGCGCAACGCATCCAGCACCAGCGAGGCATTGATCATGATCAGGGCCACGTCGATTTCGGCCTCGGGCAAGGCGCTGATCGACGGCCAGCAGGGCCGGCCGCCGATCTCCTGGTAGGCCGGATTGACCGCGTACACCTCGCCCGGGACCGTCGAATGCAGCACCAGATTGTCGTACAGGCGGCGCCCTTGGCTGGATTCGCGGGCGGAGGCGCCCACCACGGCCACGTTGCGCGGATTGATGAAGCGGGTCAGGTCTGCGAACGGTTTCATGCCGAGCCCTCCATGGACCGCAGCACCATCGCGAAGTCGGCCTGGACCACCACCTCGCCGCGCTGGTTGACGGCTTCACGCCGGAACACCACCTTGTCCTTGCCGGGCCGGTACTGCTCAGTCTTTTCCGTCACCGTCACCCGCACGACGATGGTGTCGCCGATGAAGGTGGGTTTGGGAAAGCGGCAATTGATGTCGATCAGCGCCAGCACGTAGGGCTCCAACTGGCGGTAGCCGTTGGATTGGGTGGTCAGCCCGGATAGCACGGAAAGTACCAGCAGGCCGTGGGCGATGCGCTGGCCGAAGGGCGTGGACCTGGCGTACTCATGGTCCACGTGCAGGCGGTTGAAGTCGCCGGACAGACAGGCGAAGTTGACGATGTCGCTCTCAGTAATGGTGCGGCCGGCGGACTCGAAGCGGTGGCCGACCTCCAACGAGGGCAGGGATGTCGGCGGTGGCAGCGGGAGCGGGTTGGCGGGGCTTGCGCTTTGCATGGCTGATCGGATTCCGGAGTAGGGGCGCGGGTGGGGCGTTTTACGAAGCGTAGCGGCCGCCGGTCACGTGCAGCAGTTCGCCCGTGATGAAGGAGGACCGCTCAGAAGCCAGGAAGGCCACGGCGTTGGCGATGTCTTCGACCGCACCCAGGCGCGGCACCGGCTGGCGCGCCAGCGCGTTGGCGCGCAGGGTTTCATAGGTGGACAGGCCGCGCACCAGCGGCGTTTCGATCAAGCCAGGGGCGATGGCGTTGGCGGTGATGTTGAACTTGCCCTGTTCCAACGCCAGCGCGCGGGTGAAGCCGATCAGGCCAGCCTTGGCGGCCGAGTAGTTGGTCTGGCCGGGGTTGCCCCAGTGCGCGCGCGAGGCGATGTTGATGACGCGGCCCCATTTCCTTTCCATCATCGAGGGCAGGGCGGCCTTGGTGCAGTAGTAGGCGCCCTTCAGGATGGTATCCACCACCGAATCCCAGTCTTCCACCGGCATCTTGAGCAGGTATTTGTCGCGCGTGAAGCCGGCGTTGTTGACCAGGATGTCGATGCCGCCGAAGGCGTGCGCGGCCAGCTCGGCCATGGTCTGGACCTGTTCGGGATCGCAGACGTCGAGCACGGCGCCGATGGCCTCATGGCCGGCCTGCTTCAGGCTGCCAACTGCCTGCTCCACCGATTCCGGGTTGATGTCGGTAATCACAATCCGGGCGCCTTCCTGCGCCAGGGCCAGCGCCGAGGCGTAGCCGATGCCGCGGCCCGATCCCGTGATGACAGCGACTTTACCGGTGAGTTGCAGGTCCATCTCCATTCCCCTTCTGTAACTGGTGGATGCCCTGGCACATGGATCCGAAATCCGATATTTCGGAAAAGGCCGGGCGGGGTTAAATTTATTCCGAGGTTCCGAAGAAATATACACAACACCGGAAATATTGACAATTTATATCGGCATCTCGTTATACTGTTCGGCATGTCGGATTTAGTTGGCCCGACATTCCCCTATCTCTAAAAATGGAAGGAGATCGACTCATGACAATGTTGAAGGGATTGTTGGCCGCGGTACTGAGTCTGGCTGCCGTGGGTGCAGCCAGCGGGTCCGACGCGTATCCGAACAAGCCGGTGCGGGTGTACGTGGGCTTCGCGCCGGGCGGCGCGACCGACCTGCTCGCCCGCCTGTACGCCAAGAAGTTGGGCGAGCGTTTCAACCAGACATTCATTGTCGAAAACCGCCCTGGAGCCGGCGGCAATATCGCGATCCAGGCGCTGACGCAAGCGCCCGCCGATGGCTACACCATCGCGATGGCGGCCAACTATGTGGCGGCCAACGCCGCCATGAAGCGCAACCCCTACGACTGGGAGCGCGACCTGATGCCCATCGGCATGGTGGCGTCCACGCCCAACATCCTGGTGGTGCCGCCCGGCTCCAGCATCCAGAGCGTCGACGACCTGATCCGCAAGGCCCGCGCGCCGGGCAACAAGCTGACCTTCGCTTCGGCTGGCATGGGGTCGTCCATCCATCTGGCGGGCGAGCTGTTCAAGGTCATGGCCGAGGTCGACATGACGCACGTGCCCTACAAGGGGGTTTCGCCGGCGGAAGTGGACCTGATGTCGGGCTTGGTCGACATGATGTTCGGCAGCGTCTCCACCGCGATCCCGCTGGTGCAGGCCAAGAAGCTGAAGGCACTGGCCGTGACCGGACGCGATCGCATGAAGGCGATGCCGGATCTGCCCACCATCGAGGAGGCCGGCCTCAAGGGCTACGACGTCGAAGCGGTGTACTTCATGGCGGCGCCCGCCAAGGTGCCGGCGCCGGTTCTGAAGACGCTGGCCGACGCCGTTGCCGACATCAACAAGCAGCCCGACGTGCAGGAGTTCATGGACCGGATCTACGCCCGGCCCTTGACCGGCAGCCCTGAAGAGGCCCGCGCTTTTCTGAAGACCGAAGTGAAGAAGTGGCAGGGCGTGGTCGACGCCACCGGCATGAAGGTGGATTGACGCGACGGTAACGAATCCGTTCATCGGATCCGAGACAGCGGGCGCCACAAGCCCGCGGAACACAAAACTATCAGGAGACATACATGAACACACGCAGGCGAGTCGCGCTGGCAGTGCTGGCCGGCCTGATGACCTCATTGGCCCTGCCGCAGATGGCGCGCGCGGCGGATGGCTATCCGAACAAACCTCTGCGCCTGATCGCGCCCAGTTCGCCGGGCGGGATCCTGGACATCACCAGCCGGGTGATTGGGAAGAAATTGTCCGAACGGCTGGGGCAGCCGGTGGTGGTGGAAAACATGGCGGGCGCGGCCGGCATCCTGGGCATGCAAGGCCTGCTGCGCGCCGAGCCCGACGGCTACACGATGGTCATGGGCAGCAGCGGCCCCAACGCGGTCAACTACACCCTGTACAGCAAGCTGCCCTACGCGATGTCCGACTTCGCCCCGGTGATCCGCATCATCACCATGCCGAACGCGTTGGTCGTCAACGCCAACTCGCCGGTCAAGACGCTGGCGGAGTTTCGCGACTATGCCCGCAAGAAGCAGGGCAGCCTCTCCATGGCGGTCTCCATGATCGGCACGTCCGGCCACCTGGGCGGCGAGTTGCTGAAGAGCCGGCTGGATTTCACGGCGGTCACCGTGCCCTACAAAGGCGCCGCCCCGGCGACCAATGACCTGTTGGCGGGGCAGGTGGATTTCACCGTAGAGAACGTGATCACCGTGGCGCCGCTGGTCAAGGCCGGCAGGCTGCGCGCGCTTGCGGTCACCACCCGCGAGCGCAGCCAAATCCTGCCCGAAGTGCCGACCCTGGCCGAGCAGGGCTATCCCGATGTCGACGTGGGCGCCTGGTTGGGCGTGCTGGTCGCGGCGCGCACGCCGCCGGCCGTGGTCGCGCGCCTGAACACGGAGCTCAACGCGGTCCTGGCCGATGAAGAGGTCAGGAAGCAGTTGGCGCAGCAGGGCGGCATTCCGTTGGGCGGCACCCCGGCAGAGTTCGACCGCTTCATCCGGTCGGAAAAAGACCGTTGGGAAAAAATCATCAAGGCCGCCGGCATCAAGGCGGAATGACCCGCAAGCCGGCGGCAACGCGCCGCCGGCTTGCACAGGGAGGAATGATCCATGGCAATCGATTATCAAAACCTGCGCAACTGGAAGTTCGAGGACCGCGTCGATCGCTACGGCGCGCGCGACTGCATGATCTATGCGTTGGGGCTGGGCTACGGCAGCGATCCTGCGAATGAAAGCGAACTGCGCTACGTGCATGAAGAGGAAACGGCCGTGGTGCCGACTTTCCTGGCCACCATCGGGGCGCCCAACGGCTGGGCGGCGGATCCCGCCACCGGCATTGACTGGTTGAAGATCCTGCACGGCGAGCACCGCATGACTTTCCATGCCCCGCTTGCCCCCGCCGGCGCGGTACGCAGCCAGACTCGCGTCACGCGGGTGGTGGACAAGGGCGCCAGCAAGGGCGCGCTGGTCGTGACCGTGCGCGACATTTCGGACGCCGAGAGCGGCGTGCCGCTGGCGACCGTTGAACATGTGTCGTTCTGCCGCGCCGATGGCGGCTTTGGCCCGGGCGACGCATCGCCCGAAGCATTGCCGGCCACGCCAGAGCGCGAACCCGATCAGGTCGTGCTGCTGCCCACGCTGCCGCAACAAGCGTTGCTGTACCGCCTGAACGGCGACCTCAACCCGGTGCATGCGTTGCCGCACATGGCGCGTGCCGCCGGTTTTGACCGGCCCATCCTGCATGGCCTGTGCACCTATGGCATGGCGGCGCGCGCCCTGCTGCAAGCGTGCGGATGCTCAGCGCCCCAACGGCTCGGCGCGATCGCCGCGCGCTTTTCCGCGCCGTTTTTTCCGGGCGAGACGCTGCGCGTGGAGATCTGGCGCGACGGCGACAGCTTGCAATTTCGCGCCGTGGCCGACGAGCGCGACACGGTGGTGCTGAGCAACGGCGTCGCCAGCCTGGCGTATTGCGCGAACGAGAGGTGAAACCTATGTCTGCACTTGAAGCCCATGCCCGGGAGATGCCCGACCGCATCGCCTACCGCATGATTCCCTCCGGAACCACGGTGACCTGGCGCGAGCTGGAGCTGCGCAGCCGCAAATGCGCGACTGCTTTGCTGGACGCCGGCCTGCGGGCCGGCGACGTGATCGCGGTGTTCCTGGAAAACCACCCGCGCTTTTTTGAACTGCTGTGGGCCGCGCATCGCGTCGGGCTGTACTACACCACCATCAGCCGCCACCTGAAGCGCGAGGAAGCGCGCTACATCATCGACAACTGCGACGCGCGGGTGCTGTTCTATTCGAGCCACACGCAGGCCGAAACGGATGCGGACAGCCTGGATGCGCGCGGCGTGTTGCGCGTCCGCATGGACGGCGTGGACGCCGGCGCGATCTCTTACGAGGCGTGGATCGGCCGCTACGCCGACGATGTGGCGCTGCCAGAAACCCCGGAAGGCACGGATTTCCTGTATTCGTCGGGCACCACCGGCCTGCCCAAGGGCATCAAGCGTCCGCTATCGGTGGCCAACCGCTATTTCCGGGTGGGGGACGCGCCCAGCAGCGCGTGGAAGGCATTCGACCGCGACACGGTCTATCTGTCGACTGCGCCGTTTTATCACGCAGCCCCGGTGCGCTGGAACATGGCGGCACTGCGCGCGGGCGGCAGCTGCGTGATGATGGAAAAATTTGACGCGGCAGCGGCTCTGGAGGCCGTCGCCACTTATGGCGTCACGCATTCGCAGTGGGTGCCGACAATGTTCATCCGCCTGCTGCGCCTGCCGCGGGAAGTGCGTGAGCACCATGACTTGTCCACGCTGCGCTATGCCGTGCACGCGGCCGCGCCGTGCCCGGCCGACGTCAAGGAAGCCATGATCGCGTGGTGGGGGCCGATCTTGTACGAGTACTACAGCGGCACGGAACTGGTGGGGCGCACGTCGCTGGGCTCCGAGGAATGGCTGACGCATCGCGGGTCGGTCGGCCGGCCGGAGTTCGGCCAGGCTCACATCATGAGCGAGGACGGGCTGAACGAACTGCCCGTGGGACAGCCCGGCGTCATCTACTTTTCCGGCGGCGGTTCCTTTGAATATCACAAGGATCCGGACAAGACACGCGGCGCCTACAACGCGCGCGGCTGGGCCACCTACGGCGATATCGGCTACCTGGACCAGGATGGCTATCTGTATCTGACCGACCGCCTGTCCAACATGATCGTGTCGGGCGGCGTCAACATCTATCCGCAGGAAGCGGAGAACCTGCTCAGTACGCATCCCGCGGTGGCCGACGTGGCGGTGGTGGGCGTGCCGAACGAGGAGTTCGGCGAGGAGGTGAAGGCGGTCGTGCAATTGCGCGATCCCGCCGCTGCCAGTCCCGAACTGGCGCAGCAACTGATCGCCTATTGCCGTGACCGGATCTCGCCCGTCAAGTGCCCCAAGAGCGTGGATTTTTCCGGCGACATGCCGCGCACCGAGACCGGCAAGCTGCTCAAGCGCCTGGTCAAACAGCGCTACTGGCCGCAAGCCTAGGCGGCCCACCATGACAGATCAGGAGACGGCATGAACCAGCAGCGCAGACTTTTCTCCGCGGACCATGAACTGTTCCGCGACACCGTGGCGCGTTTCATCGCGGACGAGATCACGCCCCACCACTACCAATGGGAACAGGACGGTCTGGTGCCGCGAGATCTGTGGCGCCGGGCCGGCGCGGCCGGCATCCTGCTGCCCAGCACCCCCGAGGAATACGGCGGGGGCGGCGGAGATTTCCTGCACACCATCATCGTGGTGGAGGAGATCGCCCGCGCGCTGGCCACTGGCGTCACCGGCTTCACCACCCATTCAGACATCGTGGCGCCCTATCTGCTGAACTTCGGCACCGAGCGCCAGAAGCAACGCGACCTGCCCGGCATGGCACGAGGCGACATCGTCGCATCCATCGCGATGACCGAGCCGGGAGCGGGCAGCGACGTCAAGGCCATACGCACCGCGGCGGTCAAGGCGCAGGGCGGCTACGTCATCAACGGTCAGAAGACGTTCATTACCAATGGCTTTCACGCCGACCGCGTGCTGGTGGTGGCCAAGACGGACCCCGGCGCCGGCGCGCGTGGCATCAGCCTGTTCTGGGCCGATACCGCGGCCACTGGATTCACGCGGGGACGGCTGCTGGACAAGGTCGGTCAGAAGGCGCAGGACACGGCCGAGCTGTTCTTCCAGGACATGTTCGTGCCGGACGAGGACATGCTGGGCGAGCCGGGCCAGGGCTTCGGCTATCTGATGAAGGAACTGGTGCGCGAACGCCTGATGATCGCGGTGCGCTGCGCCATGGCGCTGGAGAGCGCGCTGCAATGGACCGTCGACTACACCAAGCAACGGCGCGCCTTCGACAAGGCCCTGATCGACAACCAGTACATCCGGTTCAAGCTGGCCGATATCAAGACCCTGGCCGCCGCAACCCGCGCCTTCGTCGACGGCTGTGTGCAGCAATACCTGGACGGCGAACTCGACGCCGGGGGGGCGGCCATGGCCAAACTGTGGGCGTCCGAAGCCACCAGCGCGATCGATGATCTGCTGCAGTTCCACGGAGGCTACGGCTACATGCGCGAATACCCCATTGCCCGCGCCTACACCGACGTTCGACCCAACCGGATCTATGGGGGCGCCTCGGAAGTCATGCGCGAACTGATCGCCCGCACGCTTTGAACTTTTTTCTTCGACTTCGACAGGAACTGATCCCTACATGACCAAGCATCTTTCGAAATCGGTCGCCATTGTCGGCGCCGCCGAATCCGACCTGGGGAAAGTCCCCGGCATGACTTCGCTGGACCTGCAGGCGCAGGCGTCCGCCCGCGCCCTGCGCGATGCCGGGCTGACGCTGCAGGACGTCGACGGCGTGTTCGCGCACGTGGACGACAAGTTCGCCGGCCTGCATCTGGCGGAATACCTGGGCATACGGCCGCGCTACGTGGATTCGACCAGCGTGGGCGGCATGTCCAGCGTCATGCACATCCGCCACGCCATGGCGGCCATCGAGGCCGGCATGTGCGAGGTGGCGCTGGTGGCCTACGGCAGCACCCAGCTGTCGGACGGCACGCGCAAGGTGGGCGGCACGCCCGAAGACATGCGCATGCCGCGCGGCCAATTCATCACGCCCTACGGGCAATTGAGCCCCATCGGCTATTACGCGATGGTGGCGCAGCTGCACATGCAGCGCTATGGCACCACCCACAAGGACCTGGCCGAAGTGGCGGTGGCGGCGCGCAAGTGGGCGCAGCTCAACCCCAAAGCCTACCGGCGCGAGGACACCTCGATCGAGGAAGTCATGGCTTCCAAAATGATTGCCGACCCCTTGCGCCAGCGCGATTGCTGCCTGGTGACCGACGCCGGCGGCGCCGTCATCGTCACGTCCGCCGCCCGCGCCCGCACGCTCAAGCGGCCGCCGGTCTACGTGATGGGTATTGCCGAATCCTTCTCGCACCACTACACGCCCTTCAATACGGTGGACTGGTTGGACACCAATGTGAAGCAGACGGCGGATGCCGCGCTGGCCATGGCCGGCGTCACGCGCGCGGACATCGACGTGGTGCAGATCTACGACCACTTCACCATCGGCGTGATCCAGTCGCTGGAGGAGCTGGGGTTCTGCAAGCGCGGGGAGGGCGGCGCCTTCGTGGCGGATGGGCGCCTGGCTCCCGGAGGCGACTTCCCCATCAATACCTCCGGCGGCGGTCTGTCCTACAACCATCCCGGCCAGTTCGGCATGCTGCTGCTGCTAGAGGCCGTGCATCAACTGCGCAAGGAATGCGGCGAGCGCCAACTGCCCAAGGCTGAAATAGCCCTGGTGCATGCGCCCGGCCTGGTTTTTTCCTGCAACACCACCCTGATACTCGGAGTCTGACCATGGACCAAGCCCAACGCCCGCTGCCGCAACCGACCCGGATCACCCAGCCTTACTGGGATGCGGCGAAGGACCATCGCCTGGTCGTCCAGCAATGCTGCTGCTGCAAAACGCGTCAGTTCTACCCGCGCGAATTCTGCACCGCCTGCCTGTCGGACAGCATCGAGTGGATCGAGTCCGCTGGCCGGGGAACCGTCTACACCTACACCATCAACCGGCGCCCGAGCAACGCCGCCCTGAGCGAAAAAGTGCCATATGTCGTCGCCATGATCGACCTGGACGAAGGCGTGCGCATGATGGCCAACATTGTGGATTGTTCAGCCGAAGCGATCAGAATTGGCGCCCGGGTGCGAGTGTGCTTTGAGCCGGTCTCCCCCGAGATCACATTGCCGCAGTTCAGATTGGAGGCCTAGTTCCCGTGGCCCAACTCCGATAACCACGAAAAATGCGGTGCGGGTTGTAGCCGCGTTTGCGGGGAGGGCTTGCGGGCCCGGCCGAAGCCTCCCTCGAGGACAGCATGGCGGCTACGCCAAGGCCGTGGGGTAGGGGCTGGTGTCGATGTGGGACAGCATGGCCCGAGACAGTGTCTCCAGCAGGCGCGCGCGAACCTGCGCGCTCTGTGCCGCGTCCCAGAGGTTTTGCAACTCGTGCGGATCGTTGCGCAGGTCGTATAGCTCTCCCCAATTTGTGCCGTCGTATATCGTCAGGCGATGGTTTTCCGCCAGGAGCGTGCGGCAGCGAATCCGGCGGTCGAAACCCAGGATGACGCGCTGGCCTTCCTCCTCGATCATCAGCGCATCGCGCACGCCGACAGCCTGGCCCGAAATGACCGCAGCAAGATCGTGCCCCTGCATGCCGTTGTAGGGCTGGACGCCCGCGCGCGCCAGGATGCTGGGCGCGATGTCGATCGTGCTAACCAGCGCATCGCTGGCGGAACCCCCGGTGGCGCTGGCGCCGTCCCGCCAGATGAACGGCACCCGGGTCAGGCCCCGGTAGTGGATGGGGCCCTTCAGCATCAGTTGATGGTCGCCCAGATAGTCGCCGTGGTCGCTGGTGAAGATAACCACGGTATTGTCCGCCAGCCCGCTTTGTTCCAGCGCGGCCAGCACGCGGCCGATATGATGGTCGATATTGGCGATGGATCCATAGTTCAATGCCAGCGCTTCGCGCGTTTCGCGCTCGTTGCAGGCGAAGATCGCCGGGGTGTGCCTGACGGCCTTGCCGCTGTCGCGCTGGTCGCGCAGCCACGCCACATGCGGTGGTATGGAATGCCCGTCGAGAAAGGACGCGGGCAGCTCCATGTCCTCCGGCTTGTACATGTCCCAGTAGCGGCCCGGCGGCGTAAAGGGGTGATGCGGGTCGGGAAAGGAGCACTGCAGAAAGAAGGGGCTGTCGCCGAGGCTGTATTCACGCAGTTTTTCGATCGTGCGGTCCGCGATGTACGCCGTGGGATACAGTTCCTCGGGAACGCGGGTCCGCCAGGCCTGGCGAATGCGGGTCAGCTCATAATCCGGCGTCTCGATGGCGGCTTCAAAGCCGATCAGCGCCTCCACCTCCGGATGATGGCGGCGCAGCCAATAGCGGTAATGCCCGTGGGGCTGATCGCTATGGTCGTCCACCAGGTCCGCCTGCTGGAATCCGTAGTAGGGATAGCTCAGATCATAATCGTCGCGTTCCAGCCAGGAGCGCCGGTTTTCCTGGTCGTAGCGCCCGCTGGCATCCGGCGCTACTGCTTCCAGCGGAAGACGATCCTCGGCGCGGACGGGCCAGGAAGGCGGGATGTCCGTCATGTTCTGCAGATGGAGCTTGCCCACCACGCTGGTGCGCCAGCCCGCCGCGCCCAGCATGTCCACAAAGGTCCTGCTGCGCAGCGACAGCGCAATGCCATTGTGGCGCGCGCCGTGGGCGGATGGATAGCGGCCTGTCATCAGGCTGGCGCGGTTCGGCATGCATATGGGGGTGGCCACATGCATATTGTCCGCGCGCCATCCGCCGGCGGCCATGCGGTCCAGATGGGGCGTCGCGACGACGCCGTTGCCATAGGCGCCGAGGTGGTCAGCGCGATGCTGGTCGGTTATGAACAGCAGAAAGTTCACGGGACGGTCGGGCTTCATTGCGTGGCTCCCGATGCTTTTACCGCTGCGTTCCACTTGGGCATGTCGTTGCGCACCATGTCGCCAAACGCCTGCGGCGTCATCGGACGCGGAGCCATGCCCAGCGGTTGCAGCGCGGCGGTAAATTCGGGATTCTGCAGCACGGCCCGCAAATCGGCGCTCAGGCGTTCGATCACCGGCGCTGGTGTTCCGGCCGGAGCGAACAGGCCGATCCACGACTGCACGCTCACCCCTGGGGCCACCTCCGAGAACAGCGGCGTATCGGGGAGGGCCGGATAGCGCTCGGGATTGGCGACGCCAAGCACCCGGACCCGGCCATCGGACAGGAACGGCAGCGCTGGCGCAATGCCGCCTATCATCAGCGGCACGTGTCCGGCCACCAGGTCGCTCATCGCTGGCCCGGCGCCCTTGTACGCCGCGTGCACTACGTCCAGACCGGCGGCGTGCTTCAGCTGCTCCATGGCAAGCTGATGCACGGTGCCTACGCCAGGCGAGGCGTAGGTGTATTTGCCGGGATTCTGCTTCAGCACAGTCACTGCGTCAGACAGGTTCCGGGCCGGAAAGCTCTGGTTCGCAAGCAGCACCACCACGTTTTCAGCCACCATGCCGACCGGGGCAAAATCCTTGACCGGGTCGTACGGCATGGTGGGGTACAAGGCGCTGTTGATGCCATGGGTGTTGGTGGTTCCCATGAGCAAGGTATAGCCGTCTGGATTGGCGCGCGCCACCAGGCTGGCGGCAATATTGCCCCCGGCGCCGGGCTTGTTCTCGATGACCATCGTGTAGCCCCGGGCCTGCAGACGCTGCGCCAGCTGCCGTGTCAGCACGTCCACCGCGCCGCCCGGCGAGAACGGCACCACGACCTGCACGGGCCTGGCCGGATAGGTATCCGCGGCGTACGCGCTTGGCGACGCCAAGGCGGTACAAGCCGCCATCGCGGCTAGTGTCTTTTTCATTGTCTGTCTCCATCCATGCCGCGCATGGAACGCGGCCTGCACAGTATGGGCGCGGCGTTCATGCCCGGGAAATGAAATAAACTCACCGGACCATAACCATTCAGTTATCTATGCCATGTTCGTACGCCTTGGTACGCATCTGAAGCCACGCCATGCGGAGCTGATGATTGCCCTCGATGAGGAGCGCAATCTGGGGCGCGCGGCGGATCGGCTGCACATGTCGCAGCCGGCGGCGTCCAAGGCGCTGGCGCAGCTGGAAGAGCAGGTGGGCCATGCGCTGTTCGAGCGCACAAGCCATGGCACTCAGCCCACCGCCGCCGGTTCCATCATGATCCTGCACGCCCGCCACACCCTGGGTTCGGCGGCACGGGTCGCGGCGGAGCTGCAGGCCGCGCAGGAACGTGGATGCGCCTTGCTGCGGCTGGGCACGCTGCCGTCGGCGGCGGTCACGGTGGCTCCGCAGCTGATAGCCGCGCTGTGCCAACGCATTCCCGCCTTGGAAGTGACGCTCGTGGAGGGTGTACTGGACAACCTTTTGGACAGGCTTTCCGTGGACGATCTGGATATCGTCCTGGGCCGGCTGGGCGGACGTCCGCTGCCGGCCGAATGCGAAGCGATGCGCCTGCACGATGAACCGATCTGCATCGTATCGGCGCCGGGTCATCCGTTGGCAGGCCGGCGCGGCCTGCATCTGCGCGAGTTGCAGGGGAGTTCGTGGGTCTTGCCCTTGCCGGGCACCATGTTGCGGGAACGGCTGGAGCGGGCAT
This sequence comes from Achromobacter spanius, assembly GCF_002812705.1. NCBI lineage: Bacteria > Pseudomonadati > Pseudomonadota > Betaproteobacteria > Burkholderiales > Alcaligenaceae > Achromobacter > Achromobacter spanius. Next base: position 2,472,022 of record NZ_CP025030.1, read on the forward strand.
TCGAGCAGGCCGGCCTGCCGGTGCCGCCGGCCCGCATTCATACGAATTCGCTGCTGGCGACGCTGGCTCATATCTGCCGTAGCGATTGGCTCGCGGCCATGCCGACCGCCATCGCCGAGTTCTACCGCGACCGGGGCGCGCTGGATGTCCTGCCTTTGCGCATCGAGGGAAATTTCGGCGCAATCGGCGCCATCTATCGCCAGCAGGGAACGCGAATGCCCGCGGTGCAGGCCGCGCTGGATTGGCTGGGTCAGGCGCGTGAACCTAGTGTCGAAGTTCATTCAACTTGAGATTCGGTTAACAGAAGTTGGCCTGTACGGATGTGTAGATCGACGCGGCGCGCGGGTTTGCACCGGGGCTGGGCATAGCCGCTGTCCGCCGTGGCAAGAACCGCTGTCCCGCTGCTATGCTTGCCTCACAGCCCGCCACGCTTCGGCGCCGGGCCGTGCCGACAGGCCAACCGCAACCCAGGAGCATCGACATGAAGCTATCGAAACGCGCGTTATTGGCAGGGCTGGCGTTATCCGCGCTGGCGGCAGTGGCCCCCGCGGCCATGGCGCATCACGGGTGGTCTTGGGCGGAATCCGAACAGATGACCTTGCAAGGCACGGTCGAGCAGGTGCAGGTTGCGCCGCCCCATCCCAATTTAAGGGTGCGGGCCAATGATGGTGTCTGGGTGGTCGAACTCGGCAATCCTACCCAGACGAAGGAAGCGGGGTTCGTCGAGGGCTCCGCCAAGCCGGGCGACGAAATCACCGCCATTGGCAACCGCGATCAGGACGCCGGCAACAAGCGCATGAAGGCCGTTCAGATCATGGTGGGCGGCAAGACCTACGACATCTATCCCAGCCGCATCAAGAAACCCTGAGCCGCACGGCCCTCAGTCATGCCCGAACTGCTTCGGCTGGCGCTGGAACAGCTTACCGCCTTGCCCCCGGCGCTGTGGCTGCGACGGTCCGGCACGCTATACCTTCTGGTCAACGCCGCCCATATCGGCGCCATCGGGCTGTTGATCGGTTCGATCGTTCCGCTGGACCTGCGCCTGCTCGGCGTCCTCAAGCCCACCTCCTTGGCGCTGCTGGCGCCTGTGCTGGCGCGCACGGCTGCGGTGGGCCTTGCGCTGGCCGTACTGACCGGCGCCACGCTGTTTACCGTGCGTCCGCTGGAATACCTGCAGAACCCGGCATTCGTGGTGAAGATGGGCTTGCTGGGCGCGGGCGCAATCAACGCGTGGCTCGTGCGGCGGGGCAGGGCATGGGGACAGGTATTACAGGGAGACCGCCCGTCCATCGCGCTGCGCTGCCAGGCCGCCGTCTCGCTGCTGCTGTGGACGGGCTGCCTGGTAGCGGGCAGATGGATCGGGTTCTTGTAGCTTGCCCTATTCGATTGCTTTTTCAGGGCCTAGAGCCGATCGAACGGTTTTCGGTCCAACAGGCAGTCGATGAACGCACCAAGGAGGGCGGGTCGATGCTGTCTGTTCGGATAGTAGAGGAACAGCCCTGGGCGCGAAATCGACCAGTCCGCCAGGACCTGGATAAGCCGTCCCTGCGCCAAAAGCTCACCCACGCCATCTAGCTCAAAGTGATAGGCAATGCCGAGCCCGTTCAGCGCAGCGGCAATGCCGATGTCGGCATGATTGGTGACTACGGGGCCGTCCACCGCTACTTCGAGTCGTTGCCCCCGTTTCTCAAACTCCCAGCGATAGTGCCTGCCGTCCATCTGTAGCCGCCAGTTGATGCATGCGTGGTCATGCAACTCGGCGGGTGACTTGGGTATTCCGCGACGCGCGAGGTAGTCCGGGGACGCCACGGCGACCATGTTCAAGTCGGGCGTGAGGCGGACGGCAACCATGTCTTTCTCGAGCCGTCCACCCACGCGGATGCCCGCGTCAAAGCGGCCGACGACGATGTCGGCAAGCGCGTCGTCGACCACGATGTCGAGAACCACGTCAGGGTGTGCCTGATGGAAGCGTGAAAGCCGGGGCGCGATGAGGGTTCGCGCTGCGATCCCCAGCGTGTTGATCCGCAGCGTGCCGCTCATCTGTCCTGTCGCCTCACTGGCTTCTGCGACTGCGGCAGCCATCTCCCGAAACAGCGGAGCGATGCGCTTGTAGAGCAGTTCGCCACTGGCCGATGGCGCGACGCTACGAGTCGTGCGATTCAGAAGGCGAGCGCCGATGCGGCCTTCGAGCTGACGGATGGTCTGGCTGAGTGCCGAAGGCGACAGGCCCAGATGCTCTGCGGCACGGGCAAAGCTCTGGCGCTCCACGACGGCCACGAAGGCCTTCAGTTCAGCGAAGTCGGATCCACGCATTATGTATTGTTTCCTACATGACCTATCAAGATTGTAGGGTATTCACTAAATTCACCTTGGCGCGCATCCTGATGCCTTCACTGACCCCATGGAGCCAACAACATGAACGCCTTGCCCCTTCCTGAGCCCATTGCCGCGTACTTCGCGGCTGAACACAAGCCTGAAGCCTTGGCGCATTGCTTCACGGCGCAGGCCGTCATGAAGGACGACGGTCATACCTACACGGGCATCAACGCCATCAAGGCCTTTATGGCCGAGGCATCGGCCAAGTACAGCGCGACAAGCGTGCCGTTCGCCATTGAGCGCGAGGACGGCTTCCAACTCGTCCGCGCCAACGTCGCCGGCAACTTCCCTGGCAGTCCGGTCGTTCTGTCCTATCGCTTTCGCCTGGAACGCGGCCTGATCGCATCGCTGGAGATCTCGGCATGAGCTTCGACCTTCACCTGAATGGCCTTAGAGCATTGGTGACCGGCGGCACGCTGGGCCTTGGCGCCGCCGTCGTAAAAACCTTTGCGGAGGCCGGCGCTCGGGTGGCGACATCCGCGCGGACTGTGCCTGCGCAGCGTGTGGAGGGGGTCAACTACATCGCTGCCGATCTGTCGACGGCCGTAGGCACGAGTCACCTGGCCCAGACCATCATGCAGGATTGGGGCGGCGTCGACATCTTGATCAACGTGCTCGGCGGGTCGAACACTCCCGGCGGCGGTTTCGCTGCGATCAGTGATGAACACTGGTTAGCCGAATTGAATCTGAACCTCATGCCTGCCGTACGTTTGGATCGTGCGCTGCTGCCGGCGATGCTGGCTCAGGGCTCCGGCGTCATCATTCACGTCAGCTCCATCCAGCGCGTGCTGCCGCTGCCCGAGTCCACGACCGCCTACGCCGCGGCCAAGGGGGCGCTCACGACCTACAGCAAGTCGCTGGCAAGAGAGGTGACGCCGAAGGGCGTTCGCGTGCTGAGCGTTGCGCCGGGCTGGGTCGAGACCGAGGCGTCCGTGGCGTTTGCAGAGCGGATGGCGGCAGACGCCGGAACGGACTACGAGGGAGGCAAGAAAATCGTCATGGATTGGCTGGGAGGAATTCCTGTGGGCCGACCCGCAAAGCCACAGGAGGTTGCCGATCTGATCGCGTTCCTGGCGTCTCCGCGATCTGCTTCGATCGCAGGGTGCGAGTATCGGATCGACGGCGGCACAGTTCCCACTCTGTAGCCAACTTCGCGGTCAATGTGCCGCCAAGGCCTCGGGGCTACTGTGCTGCACCGGTTGCCCTGGCCACATAGTTCGCAAGCGCCTGTACGTCCCCATCGCTTAACGCGTCAAAAGCCGGCATGACGCCGATGCCGTTGCGTACGGCCTGCATGACTCGCTGCGCGTCCGGCTTGAGCTCGTCCAGATTGGGTCCAACGGCCCCCGTGGCGCCGGCGTCGGCCATTGTGTGGCAAACGGCACAGGCCGGCGTTGAGCCCTTCAGGAACAGCGCGCGGCCAGCCTCGGCATCAGCCGGCTCCGCGGCGACGGTCAAGCTGCCTGGTATGCATAACAGGGCCGCCGCCAACAGCGCGAATCCTCGCCACCTGGTAAGGCGGCGCGGTGTTGGCGGTGACACAAAGCTGCGCTGCATCAATCCGCCATGTTCATGACACATTGACTGCCAACCCGTGATCCTGCCAGCTACTGTTGATGTACCCCGGCGCATTGTCAGATCGCTTTTCCACCTGCACATTGCCCTCTGTGTCTTCAACGCGGCTGACCAGTGTGTGCTGTCCCGTTGGAAGATCGACGGGTAGCGCGAACTGTCGCCACGCGTATTTGCCAAGGTCCGGCCCGATAAGCGAAGCCTCTTTCCAGGTTTTGCCGCCGTCTATCGAGACCTCCACCCGCTTGACCGCATGCATGCCCCCGAACGCCACGCCCCGCACGACGGCACGTCCGGCCTTAAGGGCCTGTCCATCCGTGCCAGGCGCGGTGATCCAGGACTTGGGCTCCATGGCCCAAACGGAAGGCTGGTCGGGGCTGGGTTTGGCACCCATCGGGGTCAGCCGATAGCCGGTTTGCTGGATCTTCGCGCGACTTTGCTCGTCAGTGAAGGCAAGGCGCTTGAGGTACTTGACGTTGTTGACGCCGGTATAGCCAGGGACGATCAGCCGCAGCGGGCCGCCGTGAGCCAGCGACAGCGGCTCGTTGTTCATTTCCCAGGCCAGCATGGCATCTTGCATGGCCTCGCGCGGCACCGAGCGCTCGACCAGCAAGGACATGGGATCGAGGCCTTCGGGCAGGACTTCGCCGCCTGTGCCCGTCATGTAGGCGGGCTTACCCTTCAGTCCGCCCAGGTGTTCGACCAAGGTACGCACCGGAATGCCTGACCACATGACGCAGCCGGCCGCGCCCACCTCCCACGGCGTTCCACTGGGTTTGTGCGGAAAAAATCCACGGCCATTGCCCGAGCATTGCAGTACCGTGGCCAGCGTTTCCACGCCCAATGCCTTGAGGTCCCCCACGGTCAGGGTGCGCGGTTGCTCCACGCCGGCAATCTCGACGGTCCAGGCATCGCGGTCATCCAGGATGGACGCGGCGGGCGGCGGAAGGTTGTTGCGTACGTAGAGTTGGCGTGATGGCGTGATGATCCCGTCACCAAAGGCGCTGCGCTTGGTTTCGATCGTGTTGGCGCTATGCACGATGACGCTGTCGGCGTCTTTCCATGCCGCGTAGGGGGGCAAAGGCTTTGCCGCGGGGGCGGCTTTGGTCGCGGTGGGGTTGGCGACTGCGTCCGTGGCGCAGACGACACCTGTGGCGCCCAGGCCAACGGCGGCAAGAGCACCGGCGCTGCCGGCCAACATGCGGCGTCGGGCAAGATTTGGGGGAAGTGTCTCCATGGCATGCCTCTCTGGTTGTCGCGCCTTTGACAACCCGGCGCTGTGTTCTACCGATGGCGGCCCGGCGAAGCGGGCCATCTGCATCATCGACACTGCGTTTTTTTATGTCAAGGGGTTTTAAAGGGCGATGGATTCCGCACTTTTTTGGCATAAGCGTTTTGGATGACCAAGCCGGCGCGGCCGCTGGAAAGTGCACGCCAGCGTGGCCCCAAAAAAAACGCGGCGCGGCTAGCCCCAAGCCCACGCCCGCGCGCACTTACCCCTTGGTCGGCACCGGCCGCCGCAGCGCGTCGATCAGCGCCGCATTGAAGCGCGCCGGATCCTGCACCTGCGGCGAATGTCCCAGTTCGGGCCACATCACCAGCGTGGCCCCCGGGATTGCGCGAGCGGTCTTCGGGCCCAGCTCGGCGTAATTGCCCAGGCGCTTGGCGATTTCGGGGGGCGCTGCGTCCTTGCCGGGCGCCGTATTGTCCTGCTTGCCGATCAACAGCGTGGTGGGCACGGCGATCTGGCCGAATTCATGCACGACCGGCTGCGTGTAGATCATGTCGTAGGTAAGCGCCTGGTTCCAGGCCACGCGCTTCCGTCCTTCCCCCTGCAGCATGCCTGCGGCCATCAGCACCCATTTGTCGTAGTCGTCACGCCACTGCCCCGCGTAGTACGTGCCTTGCTGATACTTCTTCATGCCGGCAAAGTTGGCCTTGAGTTCGCGCGCGTACCAGTCGTCGATGCTGCGGTAGGGCACGCCTTCGTGCTTCCAGTCTTCCAGCCCGATCGGATTCACAAGCACCAGCGCATCGGTAGTCGCGCCGTACAACAGCGCATAGCGCGCCGCCAGCATGCCGCCCATCGAATGCCCGACCACGCTGGCGCGTTCCACGCCCAGGTGCGTCAGCAGGGCCTGGGTATTGGCCGCAAGCTGGTGAAGCGAAAACTGATAGCTCGCCGGTTTGTCGGATTTGCAGAAGCCGATCTGGTCGGGCACCACGACCCGATAGCCTGCCTGGCTCAACGCGGCGATCGTGGCGTCCCAGGTGGCGCCGCAGAAGTTCTTGCCGTGCATGAGCACGACGGTTCGGCCGTTCGCCTGCGCGGGCTTTACATCCATGTAGGCCATCGACAGCGTCTGGCCCTGTGACGTCAGGGTGTGGCGATGGACTTCGTGCGGATACTCGAAGCGTTCAAGATTGGGGCCGTAGTCGGGCACCTTGGGGGCATCGGCCGCGAGGGCCGCGCCGGCGCCGCCCGCCAGCAACAGGCTGGCGCACCATGTGGCTAGCCGTGTATGTCGGATTCGTGTCATGCAATCACTCCCGTTATGGCGCCGGCCCGCTGCCGGCGCTATAGAAGAGTGACCCTGCGCGACGGGGCGAGGTTCCGTGACGGGCTTGATTTGTCAGCAAGAAGAGCCACGGTTCGCCGTGATCTTGCCCGGTTCAATCACCAACTTTTCAGCGTGTGAGCCATCCGCCAGGATGGCTCCGCTTATTCGTTGAGCCCGCTTACGGCCGCCATTGCACGTGCTCAACGCGGTCGCGCCCGTTGCGCTTGGCTGCATATAGCTGTTGGTCCACGGCCTTGATGAAGTCGGCTCGTTCCGCTTTTCCCTCAAGCACCACCGTGCCCGCGCCGATGCTGACGGTGACGCGTCTGCCATGCGGCGACAGGGCGTGCAGAATGGATTTCTTCTGAAGCAGGCGCTGGCAGCGTTCTGCGACTTTCCGGGCGACTTCGGCGTCGGCCTCGGGCAGCAGCACCACGAATTCCTCGCCGCCGTAGCGCGCAACCAGATCGCGGGGGCCATCCAGCGCCAAGCTGAGCGTCTGGGCAATTTCCACCAAGCAGTTGTCGCCCTGGGTGTGGCCGTACAAATCGTTGTATTGCTTGAAAAAATCCACGTCGAACAGCAATACAGACAAGGGTCGACGTTCGCTTTCCGCGCGCTCCCACTCCAATTCAAAACACCGATCAAAGCGGCGGCGGTTGGCAATATTGGTCAGGCTGTCCTTGAAGGAGAGTACCTCTAGCTCTTTCTGCAAGCTCAGCAGCTTTTCTTCGGTCTTCTTGCGTTCGGTGATGTCGAACATGAAGCCGATCAGCGAATCGACTTCGCCGCTGTCATTGCGCACGACGTGCACCACGTCACGAATCCACACGTAGCCGTTGTCCTTGGTCAGCGCGCGGTAGTCCGCCTCGTGGTCCACGCCGGCCTGGGATTGGGTGACGCAGAAATTCACCACGTATTCGCGGTCCTCGGGATGCATGCGCATGGCCCAGTCTTCCGCGCTTACCCAGCTTTCCGTGCTCCAGCCCAGCAACGCCTCGATCTGAGGGCCGATGTAGGCAAACTTCATCGTGGCCCAATCGATCTTCCAAGGAATTGCCTTGGTTGACTCCAGCAAGGTTCTGTACACGGCGTTGTCATCCAAAGTCGGGCCTGCGTGGGACATGCCAAATCCTTTTTCGGTCAATACGTTTCGCGCGACGTCGAAAAATACGTTCCGCCCTTGCCATCCGGCGTCAATGTCACCCGGAACGGAATCTGTTGATTGCACAGTTGCACAATCCATCGTTCATCGACGCTCCCGTACTGCCGGGACGCGGCGGAACTGCCGGTGCCGACCGGGTTGACCTTCACGACTTCGGTTTGAATCGCGTCGACCTTCTGACAATTCAATTGCGTCTGGGCCTGCATGGAAATGTTCTGGGCGACGTCGGCTTTCAACGTTGCGCCGGCATGCGTGTTGCCGGTGATGGGCGCTTTGGCTTGCGGGGTGGCGCAAGCGGCAAGCACCGCGGCGGATGCGGCAACGATAAGCGCGCGCGAATGGCGTTTCATGATGACTCCCTTGTTGGTCGGCAGAAGGTGTGCGGCGAAATTACGTTGTGGCGTCGGTCGGACGGGGCGAGGATACCGTAGATTTTTTAATCAATTCCACCGTCCAAGGAAGTGTCGACTTCACGCTGACCGATGGTGGCGCATCTTCGTATCCGGGACTTGGTTTTCATGCGCAGCATTTTTGTGTCGATGCTGCGATGGCGCGTATCCGTGAAAAATTGGCCACAAAGCTGGCCGATCATGATGCAGCGCCCGCTACGCCGCGCAGTCGAGACCGTTAATAGCCGGTATCGCAACAGGACTACCTACGAAGTCCGAGCCGACCACATCGAGCTCATAGCCGTTATGCACGCCCGTCAGGAATACCCATAGCCGCCACCTCGCCCCGCCGCCGGCATTCGATCGGGTCGTAGAACCGATACCCCATTCCCCGCACCGTCGCGACCGGTAGCTCGCGGTCGCAGGCTTGTTCTACCTTTCGGCGCAGGCGGCGCATCTGCGTATCCAGGCTGCGCCGGTCGTAGGTCCAGTAGTCCTTCCCAAGCGCTTCCACGATGGCTTTGCGGCTGGCGCCTTGGTCGTGCGCGGCAAGCGTGGCCAGGACGGTGTAGTCCTGGTGGGACAAGGGGATGGGCGACGCGCCGGGAGGCACCAGGCTGGGCGGCGAATCGCAGAGTTGCCAGGGCAAGGGTTGCGGGGGCGCCGGCTTATCTTCCAAAGCGCTGCGCTGGATATGCCGCTCGGTGACGTCCCGGGCGACCGCAACGCGGATCTGCTTGTCTGGATACCAGCGCGCCGACCACATGATGTGGACGACGCGTCCGTCCTTGCGCATGTAACGGTTCTCGAAATCGTATTGCAGCTTGCCGCTCATCAGCCGGCCGACCGCGGCCAGCGTTGCGGGCCGGTCGGCTTTATGGATCAGGTCCATCATCGGGCGCCCCACCATCTCTTCTGGCGTGTAGCCGAAGATCTGTTCGCAAGCGCCGGTCACGTTGAGAAATATGCCCGACTCGTCCACGACGCACACGGCGTCCAAAAGCATGGGCATCAGGTCGGCAGGCGGCGAAGCGGGCATGAGGATCCGTGGTTGGTATCGAAGCACCGGTAGACGCGCACCCGGGTGGGGTCGCGCGGCGCCAAGTTTAACCAGACTTGGTTTTCGTTCGCAGCGTATTTTTTTTTGATGCCGCGGCATCGGAAAATCCAGCGCGTGCGCTCAGCTTTTCTCATTAATCGCGCTCAGTTTTGCTCAGCTTCAGACGCGCGCAAATTTTTATACTCCTCGTCGCCGCGCCGGGATGCGAACGCCCCGGCTGCCCCAAACCTGGAAGCCAAGAATGAAGCTCGTGCGCCTGTCACCCATGATTTCCCATATGCCTTTGCGTCCGCTTTCAGCGGGGATCGCCATGGCGGTTGCGGCCCTTGGCGTGCCATCCGCCGGTGCGGCGCCCATCACCTGGGTCGGTGGTGGAGGCGGAGGGTTCTGGAGCGTCCCCGCGAACTGGGGCGGCACGCTGCCCAGCATGGCGGACGATGTCTATGTCGCAGCCAGCACGGTTCAGCTCGACGGCATGAGCGAAGCGGGCTCGCTGCTGGTAGGCGACACCGCCGCCGGCGCACTGGTGTTTCGGACGGGCGGAAGCCTGACTACCGGCAGCTTCGTGCTGGGCAATGGTGGTGGCTCAAGCGGGTCAGCCGTATTGGGGGGAGTTGGCGCCGGCAACGTCTGGAACTCCATGAACGGCACGATCGCCAAGGGCGTCAACAGCACGGGGTTCGTGACGGTGACGGATCCGGGGAGTCGGCTCGAAGTAGTGGCTAACTTGTTTGTGGGTGAGCTTGGAACCGCTGCGCTGGCCATCAACAATGGGGGCGTGGTGCAGGTAGGCGTTTTGGCAGCGGGGCGTGGCGGGGACGCCTGGGGGGACATCCAGGTGGCGGACGCAGGCTCCACGTTGCAAGCCGGCACCTTGCTGGTTGGCGGCGATGAGTTCGGCCCGGCCAGCACGAGCGCTCGGGGCTCGGTGAGCGTAAAGGCGGGCGCGTCGCTTATCGCCACCGAGATCAGCATTGCGGACTCGGCGCTTTCCACGGGTTCTGTCCAAGTGAGCGGCGCGGGATCGTCGCTGGATTCGGCACTGGCCGTAAAGGTGGGGCATCTTGGCGGCGGCGTGTTTGAACTCAGCGATGCGGGGCGCGTAACCAGCGGCGGTCTGGTCGCCGCCAATAAGGTGGGATCGACAGGCAGCGTCTCGCTGACGGGCGCCGGTTCGTCCTGGACCAGTTCCGGGCCTGTGGAAATCGGCAAAGAGGGCAGCGGCACGCTGCTGATAGGCGACGGCGCGACACTCAGCGGCACATCCGGCTTCGTCGGCATCGGTGCGGGCAGCGTCAGCACGGCCTCGATTGGCGGGGCGGGGGCTTCGTGGATCAACAGCGGGATTTTTGTTGTTGGCGACGCTAACGGCGCGCGGGGCGGCGTGGGTATTTCCAACGGCGGGCAACTCAGCAGCCTGAACGGCACCTTGGGCAGGCGCGCCGGGTCCTATGGCAACGTGACGATTTCGGGCGATGGGGCGAACTGGACGTCGACCGGCCCGGTGACCGTGGGGGATGCAGGCGAAGGACGCCTGCTGCTGATGTTTGGGGGCGCGCTGAACGCGAGTGAGGTCGTGATCGCGAACGCCGCTGGTTCCAAGGGCACGCTGGTCATGGGCACGCCGGCGGATTTTGGCGCGGCGCCAGTCGGTGTGCTGAACGCGCCGGTGCTGCGCTTTGGCGCGGGGGATGGCGAATTGCTGTTCAACTTCGTCGGCCCGGCCCTGACGTATGGCGGCAGCATTCAAGGCAATGGCCGGGTCAACATTCTGTCGGGCGACGTAATCCTGACTGGCACCAGCAGCAACACCGGCTTGACGACGGTGTCGGCAAGCTCGCTGACGGTCAATGGCGCGCTGGCGGGGCCGGTCAGCGTGGGCGCGGGCGCCACGTTGCGTGGGTCGGGTTCGGTGGGGTCGACCACATTGGCCGCCGGGTCGGTGTTGAGCCCCGGCAATTCGATCGGCACATTGACGGTCAATGGCGACCTGACCTTCGCGCCTGGCGCAACCTACCGCGTCGAAGCGGCGCCGGCATCGGCCAACAGCGATCGGGTGGTGGTGAACGGCATTGCGCGCCTGGCCGGTTCGGTGCTGCACGTCGGGCCGGACGGCAACTTTACGCCCAACCTGAGCTACACCATTCTTAGCGCCAATTCGGTGCAGGGCAAGTTCGAGAGTGTGTCGTCGAACTATGCCTTCCTGGATCCCCAGCTTTCCTACAGCGCGACGGACGTGAAGCTGGGCTTGCTGCAGACGCGCACCTTTCCTACGGGCGCCAATACGCCCAACCAGCGCGCCGTGGCCGGCGCCCTGGAAAGCATGGGCGCCGACAGCGCGTTGCGCCAGTACGCGGCGACGTTGGCGGTGGGCCAGACCGAAGACGCCTTCGACAGCCTGTCGGGTGAAGTACACGCCAGCGTGTCCAGCACGCTGCTTCAGGGCGCGGCGCAGGTGCGCGAGACACCCTTGGCCAAGCTGCGCGCGAACCTTCAGGCGACTGCGCGGGCAGGGACGCCCACCGCCGCCGTGGGCGTATCGGATGCCCCGGCTTCAACCGGCGCAATGCCCGTGTCCGGCGCCTTGCCGGCCTGGGCCGAGGTCGTGGGCAATTGGCAGACCATTGATGCAGACGGCAACGCCGCGCAAATCCGCCAGCACGTCGGCGGACTCTTCGTGGGCGCCGATCGTGCCGTGGGCGCGGGCTGGCGCGTTGGCGGCGCACTGGGCTACACCGACAGCAAGGCCCGTGTCGACGAACGGTCTTCACAGGCGGACGTGTCCAGTTACAGCGCGCTGGTCTATGGCGGAAAGTCCTTTGCCGCCGGGCCCGGCGCCTGGCAGTTCCTGGCGGGCGCGGGCTACACGTGGCACGACATCTCCACGCGGCGCTATGCCAACAGTCAAACCGCCGCGTTGACGGCGGACTATGGCGCCAGCACCAGCCAGGTGTTCACGGAATTGGCGTATGCAAGGCAAGTGGGGGAACGCACCACGCTGGAGCCGTTCGTCGGCCTGGCCTGGAGCGACCTGCGCACGCGTGGCTTTGCCGAAAGCGGCGGCGACGCCCCGCTGTCGGGCGAGTCCGGCAGCACGCAGCAAACCTATACAACGTTAGGTCTGCGCGCGGCGCAAGGCTTCGAGGCCGCCGGCCGTCAGGGCAGGGTGTTCGGCACCGTGGGCTGGCGCCACGTGTTCGGCGACGTGAAGCCGGAATCGGTACTGGCGTTTGATGCGGGGCAGCCGTTCACCGTCGCGGGCACGCCCATCGGGCGCGACGCGGCGCTGGTGGAGTTAGGGGCCGAAATGGAGATTGCGCGCACGGCGTCGGTGCGGCTAGGGTATGCCGGACAATATGCCGGCGACAGCCGCGAGCATACGCTCACCGCGAATGTGCGCTGGCAGTTTTAACTGCGCCTTCACGCCGGCTTGCGCGCGGGACGCTGCCTTTCCCAATCCTGCATATGCCGCTCAATATGCTCGCGAATGAAGTCGGCAAGCACGCGGGTCGCCATCGACGGAAAGCGGTTGGGCGCAGTAAGCAGGTAGATGGCGTCGCCGACGCCTTCGGGTTCAAACTCGGGCAGCACTTCAAGCAGTTCCCGGTCGCGCAACTGTTTCCATACCGCGTAGCGGGGCAGCAAGGCCACGCCCAGCCCCGCCAGGACCGCGTCCCGCAGGAACGGATAGTCGCCCGATTGCAGCCTGGGCGTCACGCGCAGGATCAGCGGGTCTCCGTGCTCCTGCTTCAAGCGCAGGTCAAAGCGGCGGCCCAGGGACTGCGGGGCAATCAGATCGCATCGCCCCAAGTGCTCCATCTTCTGCACCGGCTCGGCGTCCGCCAGGAATGCCGGCGACGCGCACAGGCACCATTGGATGCCGCACACACGACGCGCAACATGGTCCTCGGGCGGCGATGAGGTGATCTTCAGCGCCATGTCGACTTCGGCGGAGATCAGGTCTCCGATGCCGTCGTTGATATGCACGCGCAGCGAAATGTCGGGATGCGCGCGCGCGAATTCAAGCAGCACAGGCGCCAGATACAGATGCCCCAGGCCCGTCGGCAGCCGGATGCGCACGTCTCCCCTGACGGCGCCATCCAGGCTATCGATGGCGGCTTGCACCGCGCGCATCTCGTCCAACAGGCGGATGCCGTGCTGATACAGCAACTGGCCGGCCTGCGTCAGCTCGACATGCCGCGTGGTGCGCCGGAAAAGCTGCGCGCCCAGGTCCAGCTCAAGCCGCTTGAGCCGATGCGACATGTTCGATCGCGTCATGCCGCAGCGCACGGCGGCGGCGCTCAGATTGCGCGATTCCACCATTGCCACGAAGAGTCTGACCAGGTTCAGGTCCGGCATATTGTCAATCATCATTCACCATTCAAGGCACAAACAGGTGGATTGTCCAATGATGTCGGCGAGTCTAGCATCGACCGCATTGTCCTAGCCGCTATCGCACCCATGCCGACCACGCCGATCGACCCTACATCCGGCCCGTATTCAGGCCCGCATTCAGGCCCGCATTCAGGCCCATATTCAGGCCTGCGCGTACTGGACCTGAGTCAGGGAATCGCGGGCCCTTACTGCGCCCAGATTCTCTGGGAGCAAGGCGCGGATGTCGTGAAAGTGGAGCCTCCGGACGGTGATTGGGGCCGCCATGTCGGCGTCGTGCGCGACGGTGAAAGCGCGCTGTCGATCGCCTACAACGTGGGCAAGCGCGGCGTATGCGTGGATGCCCGCCAGCCTCGGGGCAAAGCCTTGCTGGCGCAAATGGCGCAACGTGCCGATGTCTTGATCCAGAATTTCCGTCCCGGCGTCGCCGAGCGCATGGGCGTGGGCTACGACAGTCTGGCGGAGCGCTGCCCGGGCCTGGTGTACGTGTCCATCAGCGGCTACGGGCCGGATGGCCCTTGCGCGAACGCGCCGGCGTCGGACTCGGTGATGCAGGCCGACAGCGGGCTGATGTTCGCGAACCAGACGCCCGAGGGCGAGCCGCGCCGGATCGGCCTGCTGATGGCCGACATCGCCACGGCGCTGTATGCCGTCCAAGCCACCAGTGCCGCGCTGTATCAGCAGGCGCGTGGGGGCCGAGGCCAGCACGTGCAGTTGAGCCTGTTCCAGGCCTGCGCCGCATTGCAGGTCAACGACATCCTGGCGTTCGGCATGGCGGGCGCACGCGCGACGGGCGCGGTCAGCGCGCCCAACGGCGTGTTCAGTACGGCGGACGCAAGCCTGTCGGTCCTGGCGCTGAACAACGACCAGTTCGCGCGGCTTTGCCGTGCGCTGGAGCGTACCGACTGGCTGACCGACCCGGCGCTATCCAGCAACGAAGGTCGCATGGCGCAGCGCGAGCGTCTGCATCGCGAACTGGCCGCTCAGCTTGCGGCGCAACCTGCCGCGCACTGGGTCGAGCGCTTCGCGCGCGAAGATGTGTTGCATGCGCGGGTCAGGGACTACGACAGCTTGGCCACGCACCCGCAGGCCGCGCATATCGGCCTGCTGGATTCCCTGGCGCAGCCCGGTGGCGAGCCACTGCCGTTCGCGCGCGTGCCAGGCGCGGCTGCGCGCCGGCCATTGCAAGCCGCGCCCGCGATCGGCCAGCATACGGTTGCCGTGCTGACGGAGTGGGGGGTGCCGCCGTCGGACATTCAGTCCATGCTGGACATGGGCGTGCTGCGCCAAGCGTCATCTGCTCAAGGGGAGTACTGATGCGCGCGCTGATCTGCCATCGCCATGGTCCGGTTGAAGACGTCTTGCCGGGCGACATGCCGGACGCCCCGGCCCCTGGCGCCCACGACGTCACGGTTGCCGTGGAGGTCGCAAGCGTCAGCCACGCAACCAAGCTGCTGATCGAAGGGCGCTATCAAAGCCGGCCGCCCCTGCCATTCGTGCCTGGCACCGAAGCGGCCGGGCGCGTGATTGCTTGCGGGGCGGAAGTCACGCGTCTGAAGCCGGGCGACAAGGTGGTGGCGCTGTCGCGCTGGGGTTGCTACGCGGAACAACTGACCTTGCCCGAGCACACCGTCTATCCCGTGCCGGACGACTTGCCGCTGCTGTCCGCGCTGCCCATTCCCATTTCCTACGGGACGGCCTGGTGCGCCTTGCTGTGGCGCGCCGCCATGCAGCCGGGCGACACGGTGCTGGTGCTGGGGGCCGGGTCTGGCGTCGGCTTGGCGGCGGTGGAGATCGCTTCGTCGTTGGGCGCCTCGGTGCTGGCCTGCGCCAGCACCGAGGCCAAACGCCAGGCCGCGCTGGCGGCGGGCGCCGCGCATGCGTTTGCCGCCGACGAAAATATGGTGCAGGCGGTCAAGGCGGCAAGTGGCGGGCGCGGCGCCGACGTGGTGCTGGATGCCGTGGGGGGTGACGCCTTCGAGCGCAGCGTGCGGGCGGCGGCGGCCAATGCGCGGATGGTCTCGGTGGGCTTCGCCAGTGGCCGCGTGCCCGACGTGCCCCTGAACCTGCTGCTTGTGAAGAACATTGCCCTGCATGGGTTTTTCTTTGGCCGCTACATCGGTTGGACGCCTGCTGACGAACGCATCGTCCACGCGCCCGCCATGCAGCGCACGATGTCCACTTTGTTTGACTGGGCCCGCAGCAAGCGGATCCGGCCAGCTGTAACGGCGGTCTATCCGATCACCGGTCTTGCCGCAGCACTCGCCGCCCTGGAAAGCCGACAAGTCGTCGGCAAGGTGGCGATCACAATAACGACGGAGACAAACCCATGCATGCCATCACCGCCCGACTCGCCCGCAGGGCGAGCCGCTCCCGCGTAGCACTATCCACCCGCAAACTGGCCGCTGCCGCGCTGGCCTCGGGCCTTGCCACCGGCCCATTGACCGCGTTGGCGGCGGACACCGCGTTTCCCACCAAGCCGATCACCATGGTCGTCCCGTACCCGCCGGGCGGCCCGACGGATATCGTGGCGCGCCTGGTGGCTGCGGAAATGTCCAAGACCATCGGACAGAACATCATCGTTGACAACAAGCCGGGCGCAAGCGGCATGATCGGCGCGGATCTCGTGGCGCGCGCCGCGCCGGATGGCTATACCTTTCTGGCCAACGCATCGTTGCACGTGATCAATCCGTATATCTACAAGTCCATGCGCTACGACGCCTTCAAGGATTTCGCGCCCATCACTCAGTTGGCCGACGTGCCCTTGGTGCTGGTGGTGCCGCAGACGGGCAAGGTTCGTACCGTTAAGGAATTAATCGCGCAGGGCAAGACGCAGCCGCTTAATTTCGGATCGGCCGGCTCTGCATCGGCGCAGCAGCTTGCAGGAGAGTCCTTCAAGGTGCGCTCCGGTCTGACAATGCAGCACGTGCCCTACAAGGGCAGCGCGCCGGCATTGACGGATCTGGTGGGCGGACAGATCCAGCTGATGTTTGATTCGATGCCTTCGGCCATGCCGTTCATCAAGTCCGGCAAGCTGCGCGCGGTGGCGGTCACGACCGCGCGGCGGGTGGATGAGCTTCCCGACGTGCCGACCATGGCGGAATCCGGCTTTCCGGGCTTTGATATCAGCACCTGGTATGGCCTGTGGGCGCCCAAGGGTACGCCGCCCGAGATCGTGGCCAAGCTGGCCGACCATGCCGCGCGAGCACTCAAGCAGCCCAACGTCGTGACGCAGTACACGGCGCTTGGCGCCAAGCCGGTGGGTTCGGACCCCGCCACGTTCACGCGCTTCAATGTCTCCGAGGGACAAAAGTGGCGCGACATCGTGACGGCGGCGCAGATAACACCGCAATAGTTGAGACCTTTGATAGCCGTCGAGAATGATGGCTTTTCTTGGGGGCGCTCGCCGCGCGCAGGCCTTCAAGCCTGCGCGCGGCGAGGCAGCCAGCGCCAGAACACGCCCGCCGCCACCAGGCCCAGCGTGCCCACGCCGAATGATGCGCCGCCCAGCGACACCAGGGCGGTCAGCGCCGACAGCGCCACCGGGCCGCCGCTTGCGCCCAGGTCGGCCATGAAGCGCCAGATGCCGAGGAACTGGGTGCGTGCGCCCGGGGGCGCGGCGTCGGCGCCCAGCGTCATTACGATGCCTGACCCGATGCCGTTGCCGAAGCCCAGCAGCGCCGACACCAGGATGAAGCTCGCCACGCCGCCGGTGAGCGGAATCGCCATCAGGCTCAGCCCCATCAGCAGCGTGCACGGCAGCGCCACCCACAGGCGGCCGCGCTGGTCCATGACCTTGCCCGCCGGATAGAACACCGACATGTCGACCGCGGCCACCAGCCCGTACACGAGTGACGTGGTGGTAGCGTCCAGGCCCAGGTGATCTGCCCACAGCGGAATCACCACCTGGCGCGAGGCGCGCAGTGCGCTGATCAGCATCACGCCCACGCCCAGCGTGGCGTACACACCGCGATGGTCGCGCGCGACCTCGCCGATGCGAGCACGGGGCGCACCCGCCTTCTTGCCACCCGAGGGCTCGATGTCGGGCGCCTTGATGGCGATGAAGCCCGCGCCGAACATGGCGCAGATGGCAATCCAGTATGCGCCTTCCAGCCCCACGAAATGAATGAGCGCCGCGCCCGCGAAGGGGCCGATGAAGGTGCCGATGCGCGTCGTGCCGCCCAGCGTGGACAGGGCGCGTGCCCGGTACGTTATTGGTACGACCTCGATCATGTAGCTCTGGCGCGCCAACTGAAACACCGACTGGGCGCACCCCTGCATCAGCATGGCCAGCGCCAGCACCCAGAGATTGGGGACGGTGATGACGAGCAGCAGGCCGATCATGCTCAGCAGGGCGGCGCCGGCCATGGCGCGCTTCTCGCCGAAGCGCTCGGTGATCAGTGCGGATGGAATGTTGGAGAGCAGCGAGCCGACCCCGATCAGGGCGGCGATCAGCCCGGCGGTGGCCAGCGATGCGCCCTGGTCGCGCGCGGTGAGCGCGATGACGGGAAGAATGGCGCCGTTGCTGATGCCGTACAGCAGCGACGGGCCGAACGCCGGCACGGCGATCTGCCTGAGATTGAACGAATTGGGTTGCGACATGACGGGACTATGAGAGCAAGGCTGCCTGCCGGCCGCCATGCCTGTGCGCGTGGGGCCGGTCCGGCGGCCATCGGCGCGGGATCCCAAGAGTGTAGCGGGAGCGCCTCGCGCGCGGCTGTCAGCCGGCTGAAAACGATGCGCCGCTTGCCGACCGTTCGGCGGGGCGCGTCAAGGCAGACAGGCGGGCGGACGCCCGACGTTTATTCGTCAATCAGCTTGGAGATCCGGTTTTGGCGCGTCCGCCTCATTGCCGTACTCGGCGATCAGGCGCAGACATTTGACGAACAGGCCGCGGTATTCCTCGGGCAGGCGAGCAAGCAGTTGGTCTTCCACCACCACATCGCGCGGCATCACTCTGCATAGCAGGTCCAGCCCGGCCGGCGCCACGTAAAGCTGGTAGGCGCGGGCATCCGTCGGCGACGGCCTGCGCTCTATCAGCCCGCCGCCATGCATGCGTCTTACCATCTCGGCGACCGTGTTGCGGTCCATCGCCAAGCGTTCCGCCAAGGAGTTCTGGCTAAGCCCCGGCTCTTGATAAAGCAGGACCAAGGCGGCTTTCTGCCTGGGCGTTACGCCTTCGCCCGCAAACGTCGTGGCGAAGATCTCTTCGGCCTTGAAGTGAGCGCGTCGCAAGAGATGCGACGGTACATCTTCAAGCCGGAAATTCCGCAGCAATGCGTCGACTTCCGCCACGGCGGGTGAGGGCGAAGTCGGGGCGGACTTGGATGTGGTGGGCTTGGAGGAAGGTGAACGGGCCATTGTGATCGGAGTGTTTTACGGTAGATGGAGATATTAAGATGGGTCCCCGCGTAGTTACAATAGCATGTATACGTACAAGATAAGAGCTTGGGTCGTAAGGGCTCGTACCGTTTTAAGCAAATATTTATAGGGTTATTACTCGTTTCATGGCTTGGTGCTCCGCCCTAATATAGTACGCATACGTCTCATAAAGCCCGTTCCGCCGGTTGCTGTGGTGGGAGTTGAGTTTCAACTGTCAATCAAGGAGCTTCACCATGAGTGAAGGAGTGATTCTTTCCGGCTTCCTGGCGCCGCATCCCCCGCACCTGGTCTACGGCGAAAACCCACCCCAGAACGAGCCTCGGTCCGAAGGCGGCTGGGAGCCGCTGCGCTGGGCGTATGAGCAGGCACGCGAGAGCATTGAACGCATGAAGCCTGACGTGCTGCTGGTGCATTCCCCGCATTGGATTACGCAGGTGGGGCATCACTTTCTGGGCGTGCCACGGCTTAGCGGGCGGTCGGTCGACCCTATCTTCCCCAACATATTCCGCTATGACTTCGGCATGGACGTGGACGTTGAACTGGCCGAGGCCTGCTGCGCAGAGGCCGCCAATCTAGGCCTGGTCAGCAAGATGATGCGCAATCCGAAGTTCCGGCCCGACTACGGAACGATCACCACGCTGCACATGATCCGGCCGCAATGGGACATTCCTGTGGTGGGCATATCCGCCAACAACACGCCATATTTCCTGAACACCCAGGAAGGCCAGGGCGAGATGGACCTTCTGGGCCGCGCCACGCGGGAAGCAATCCGCAAGACCGGACGCCGCGCCGTCCTGCTGGCCAGCAACACCTTGTCCCACTGGCATTTTCATGAAGAACCCGAGCTGCCCGAGGACATGACCAAGGAACATCCCGAGCGCTACGACGGCTACAAGTGGGATGTGCGCATGATCAACCTGATGCGGCAGGGACGCATGAAAGAAACCTTCCAGCTTCTGCCCCAGTTCATTGATGAAGCCTTCGCCGAAGTGAAGTCTGGCGCCTTCACCTGGATGCACGCCGCGATGGGCTATCCCGAACTTGCCGGCCGCTTGCATGGCTACGGCACCGTCATCAGTACCGGCAACGCGGTGATCGAATGGAACCTTCAGGAAGCGGGCCTTTCAAGCCTGGCGCCGGCAACCCAAGCAGCCTGATAGCGCCGTTTGGAAATAAAAAGGAAAGGGGAAAGCCCATGAGCATCGTATCCGCGTTTCTTGTACCTGGCAGCCCGCTGCCGCAACTGCGTCCCGACGTAGCGCCGTGGGGCCGCCTTCGAGACGCCCTGGCGCAGGCCGGGAAATCGCTGGCCGAGTCCAAACCTGATTGCGTGCTGGTCTATTCCACGCAATGGTTTGCCGTGCTGGACCAGTTGTGGATCACGCGGGCGCGCAGTACCGGACTGCATGTGGATGAAAACTGGCATGAGTTCGGCGAGCAGCCGTTCGACATCTATTCGGACTCAGCCCTGGCGCAACGCTGTGTGCAGGCGTGCAACGAAGCGGGCATCAAGACGCGAGGTGTCGACTATGACCAGTTCCCGATCGACACCGGCACCATTACCGCGACCACCCTGATGAGCTTCGGCTCATCGGCGCTGCCGGTCGTCATCGCCGCAAACAATCTTTATCACAGCGCCGAGCAGACCGAGCAACTGGGGGCCATCGCCGCGGCTGCCTTGCAGGACAAGCGTGTGGCGGTGGTGGGCATTGGCGGCCTGTCCAACAGCATGTTCCGCGACAACATCAACCTTCAGGAAGACCACATTCTTTCGGAAGCCGACGACACGTGGAACCGGCGTGTGCTGGCCCTGATGGAAAGCGGGGATGTGCAAGCGCTGCGCGCAAGCCTGCCCGACTATGCCAAGGAAGCGCATCCGGATATGGGCCTCAAGCAGTTCCATTGGCTGCTTGGCGCGATGGGTGGGAATTTCAAGCAGGCCATCGTGCACGAGTACGCACCGCTGTACGGCAGCGGCGGCGCTGTCGTGGAGTTCAAGCTCCAGTAGCGCCAATCAATAGGGCCTACCAAGCGGGCCCGACCTTGCCAAGGAGCAGTCGTGTTGAAGCAGTACAGAAATTTCATCAATGGCCGGTTCGTCGATAGCGAAAAGCGCTTCGCCGGCATCAACCCGGCAACGGGCGTGCGCTTTGCAGACGTGCACGAGGCCACCCAAGCCATGGTCGACGAGGCCATCGCGGCGGGCCATCAGGCGGTACGCGGCTGGGGCGCGACATCGGTTGCCGACCGGGCCGACATGCTCTACCGCATCGCCGACGAGATCGATCGGCGCGCGGATGACTTCCTGGATGCAGAGGTCAGTGATACGGGCAAGCCGGTGTCGCTGGCGTCGAAGCTGGATATCCCGCGCGGCGCGGCTAATTTCCGAATCTTTGCGGACATTCTGAAGACGGCCCCACTGGAAACGTTTCGCACCGAGCTGGCCGGTGGCGCCCATGCCATCAACTACGCCGTCAGAAAGCCCTTGGGCGTGGTCGGCATCATTTCGCCGTGGAACCTGCCCCTGCTTCTGTTCAGTTGGAAAGTCGCACCCGCGCTGGCGTGCGGCAATGCGGTGGTGGCCAAGCCATCGGAAGAAACGCCAGGCACTGCCACCCTGCTTGCCGAGGTGATGCAGTCCGTTGGGCTGCCTGAAGGCGTGTTCAACCTGGTGCACGGCTTTGGCCCGAATTCGGCCGGGGAATTCATTACCAAGCATCCGGACATCAGCGCCATCACCTTTACCGGTGAATCAAAGACCGGCACGGCCATCATGCACGCGGCCGCCGATGGTGTGAAACCGGTGTCGTTCGAGCTGGGCGGCAAGAACGCGGCCATTATCTTTGCCGACTGCGATTTCGAGAAAACCGTGGAAGGGATGACGCGGGCGGCGTTCCTGAATAGTGGTCAGGTGTGCCTGTGCTCCGAAAGAATTTTTGTTGAACGGCCCCTCTACGACCGCTTCGTGGCCGCGCTGGCCGATCGCGCCAAACGCATCAAACTCGGCAACCCCACCGACGCGGCGACGGACATGGGGCCGGTGATTTCAGCGGCTCATCGCGACAAGGTGCTTAGCTACTACGCGCTGGCGCGGGAAGAAGGGGCGCAGTTCATCGTGGGCGGCGGCACGCCACGCTTCGGCAATGCGCTGGATGGCGGCTTCTGGGTTGAACCCACGTTGATCGCCGGCCTGGCCGATGACGCGCGCTGCGTGTCGGAAGAGATCTTCGGCCCCATCGGCCACATCACGCCTTTTGACACCGAAGCGGAAGTCATCCGCCGCGCCAATGCCACGCCGTATGGCCTGGCGGCGACGATCTGGACAAGCAACGTGAACAAGGCCCACCGCGTTGCGCAGTCCATGAACGTTGGCATTGCCTGGGTCAATGCCTGGTTCCTGCGCGACTTGCGCACACCGTTTGGCGGTAGCGGCCTGTCCGGCATCGGCCGCGAGGGTGGGCTGCACTCGTTGAATTTCTATTCCGAACTCACCAACGTTTGCATCCACGTGGATGCACCGGAGGCCGTCAATGACTGAGAAAACCATGAGCAAAAACAATGTGTCGTCGGCCGTCGTCGAAGGGCGCGCGCAGCCGCGCGGCAAGTTCCCTCACGTAAAACGTGCCGGTGATTTTTTGTTCGTTTCGGGCACCAGCTCCCGGCGCGCCGACAACAGCTTCATGGGCGCCGAGGTCGACGCCATGGGGGTGCTGGATGCCGATATCCGCGCGCAGACTCGCGCCGTCATCGAGAACATCAAGGCGATTCTGGAAAGCGCGGGCGCCGGCCTGAAAGACTTGGTCGAACTCTCCACGTACTTGGTCGATATGGGTGACTTCAAGGGCTACAACGAGGTCTACGCCGAATATTTCGACTACGACGGCCCCGCCCGAACCACCGTGGCGGTGCACCAACTGCCGCATCCGATGCTGCGCATCGAAATCAAGGCGGTGGCCTACAAGCCGCTATCGCTTTAGCACAACCGAAATCACTTCAGCGCGGTCCAGACATGAGCTTTCCCAATCTTGCCCCACAGCCCCCGCTATATCCCTCAGAGGCCGAGGACTATGCGCAAGCGGCACTCGCGCTGTCGGCTGCCGCCATACAGCGATGCGAACGTGTCGCCGATATTCAATACGGCGACACCGCCGCGCACCGGCTTGACCTGTACCCCAGCCAAAACGCACAGGGGCGAGCCGGCCCGGTGCTGGTCTTCGCGCATGGCGGCGCGTGGACGAACGGCTACAAGGAGTGGGTGGCGTTGATGGCCCCGGCATTGGTCGCCGCCGGCATTACGTTTGTCTCGGTCTCGTATCGGCTTGCGCCTGGCTTCAAGTGGCAGGCGCTTCTGGACGATTGTCTGTCAGCAATCTCGTGGGTGCATCGGAACATTCACGAGTATGGCGGCGACCCCAGTCGCATTGCGCTTGGCGGTCATTCCGCGGGCGGCCATTTGATGACGCTTGCGGCGTTGAGCGCCGACGGTCTGGCCCGCCACGGCATCCCGGCATCGTCGATCGTCGCGTGCTTTCCGCTGTGTGCGCCGCTTGATATCCGGTATCCCGATCGGCTTCCAGATAGCGGGGAAGAACGTACGCATCAAATTCTTCTACATGACGCTTCCGAAGCGGCGTTGGCAAGTCCGGTTTGTCTATTGAATGAAGACGCGCCCTTGATGTTGCTGGCTTATGCCAAGGAAGACTTGCCAAGGATCGTCAAGGGCAATCACACGATGGAAGCCGAGCTGCGCCGGCTGCAACGCCCCTGCGAAACCATGGTGCTGCCGGGGGATCATTTTTCTCCAGCGCTTGCGGCGGGGGAACCGGGGTCGCCCTGGATGAATCGCCTGATTCAAATTCTGCGCGCATGACGTGCATTCATAAAAGTAGCTTGGAGAATCCGATGAAAATTTCCCGATGGATCGCACTTGTGGCGATCACGTTTTCTACAGCCGTGCATGCGCAATCCTGGCCGACCAAACCCATCAAGCTCATCATTCCCTATGCGGCGGGGTCTGGGCCTGACGTGGCGACGCGGCCCGTCGCCGAACAGATTGGAAGAATCCTCAAGCAGCCCGTCATCGTGGAAAACCTGTCTAGCGCTGGCGGGATCGTGGGCACCCGCACCGTTGCCAAGGCGGCGCCGGATGGCTACACGTTCGGCTTTGGCAACAACATCACCCTGGCGGTCAACGCAAGCTTCTACCGAAGCCTGCCTTATGACCCGGTCAAAGATTTTGCGCCGGTCGGTTTGCTGTTCGACAACCCTTACATCCTTGTTGCGGGCAAGAACTTCAAGCCGAACTCCATTTCGGAGCTGACGGCGTATATCAAGCAGAACCCTGGCAAGGTGAACTTCGCGTCGGGAACCGGGGTAGGGTCGGGTAGCCATCTGACCGGCGAAATGATGAAGGCGGTTGGCGCGTTGGACATCACCCACGTGCCGTATCGCAGCGGGTCCATGGCGCTGTCGGACGTGGTCAGCGGCCGGGTCGACGTCATGTTCGATAACGTGAACGGCGTCCAGCAGTTCATTAACGACGGCACGCTGAAAGCGTTCGCGGTCACCAGTTCGAAGCGCCTGGCGACCATGCCGGATGTTCCAACGATGGCTGAATCCGGTTTCCCGAACTTCCAGGCGGTGGCTTGGGGCGGCATTGTGGCGCCCAAGGGAACGCCGGATGCCATCATCAAGCGCATGAACGAAGCGATCGGGCTTGCCCTCAAGACGCCTGAGGTCGAACGGGCCAATGCCACGATGTCGCTCAACCCGCTCGCCTCAAGCCCTGAAGCATTCACGGCGTTCATTGCCACGGAAACCAAACGATGGGCCGAGATCGTCAAGGTGTCCGGGGCCCGGGCAGAATAGCGTCGTTTAGCGCCCGACGAACACCGGTTGCCGTTTCTCGGCGAAGGCGGTCGCGGCGTTGCGGTAGTCCTCGCTTTGGTTGGCCTGGTCTGACAATGCCTGGATGCGCGCCGCATCCTCGATCAATGTGCCCGCCGAGATCGCGTTGAGCTGGAGTTTGCTGCCGGCGATGGACAGCGGCGCGTTGTCCATCATGCCTGCCCCGAATGCCAGCGCGCCGGCGACTGGGTCGTCGTGGATGGCGTCGATGAAGCCCGCCTGGCGTGCCGAATCAGCACCCACGAATTCACCGGTGTAGAGCCAGCGCCGCGTCTGGCTCACCCCGATCAGCTGAGACAGGCGCTGCAACTGGATGGTGGGATAGACCAGGCCCAGGCGCGCCACGGGCACGCTGACCCGTGCGCTGGCGTCGCCCACCCGGAAGTCGCAGCACAACGCCAGGCTTGCGCCACCGCCAACGCACACGCCGCTCATCGCGGCGATCACGGGCACCGGCGCGGCCTGCACGGCCGCGAAGCATTCCTGGATCACGGCGCGATAGGCGTCGGCGCGCACCGGGTCCGACAGCGCCTCGCGAAACGCAAGAATGTCGTCGCCCGCGCAGAAGTGGCCTTGCGCGCCGGTCAGCACCGCCAGCCGCAGCGCGCGGTCTTCGGCAAAACCACGAAAGACGTCGCGCATGTCGCGCCAGGCCGCCAGGTCGCAGGCATTGCGCCGATGCGGCCGGTTGATGGTGACGACGGCCACGCGGCCCCCGTCACGGCGTTCCACAAGAATTTCAGATGCCAAGGCAATCTCCCGTGCCGTTTGCGCGGCGGTTCAGTTCAGTTTGATGTGCGTGGCATCCACCACGCTGTTCCATTTCTCGACCTCGGCCCGCAGTGCCGCGTCGGCCTGCTTGGTGTCGGTGTAGACCGGTTCCACGCCTTGCAGCCGCAGCTTCTCGGCCAGTGCCGGGCCCTTGTTGATCTGCTTGAGCGCGCTGTTCAACGCTTGCACCACCGGCTCCGGCGTGTCGCGCGACACCAGGATGGCGTAGACCGACGACGCGGTGAAGTCCGACAGCCCCTGTTCTATCAGCGTGGGCGTGTCGGGCAGCGATGCCAGCCGGGTGCGCGCGGCCACGCCCACCGGCACGATGCGGCCGCCGGGCAGGTTGGCCAGCGCCGTGGGGGCCGTGGCGAACATCATCTGCACCTGGCCCGCCAGCAGGTCGACCATGGCGGGCGCGGCGCCGCGATACGGCACGTGCAGCAGCTCCAGTTTTTCGCGCAGGCGGAACATCTCGGCGATGGCATGCTCAAGCGTGCCGGGGCCGGAAGAGCCGTAGGCGTAGTCGTCCGGCGCCGCGCGCACCTTGGCAACCAATTCGGGCAGGGTCTTGACGCCCATGCCCTGGTTCACGACCAGCACGACGGGCAGCTCGCCCACCACGCCCACCGAGCGGAAATCCTTCAGCAGGTCAAAGCCCACGACCTCTTTGCCCATCAGCCGGCTGTTCAGCACATACGACGTGGTGGGCGCCATCAGCAGCGTGTAGCCGTCGGCCTTGGCCCGCCGCACCTGCTGCGCGCCGATGTTGCCGCTGGCGCCGGCCTTGTTCTCGACCACGACGGTCTGGCCTAGCTGTTCGCCCAGGGCCGTGCCGAAAATGCGGCCGACCACGTCGACCGCGCCACCGGCGGCAAACGGCACGACCAGCGTGATCGGGCGATCCGGATACTGAGCCTGCGCCGGCAATGCCGCCAGGCTCAATGCGCCTGCGGCGAACCAGGTGGCGCAACGCGACTTCCAATTGAAAATGATGTTCATCGACTTCCCCTTGATGCGGTGCGCTGACGCGCCCGCGGATTCTGATGTGTCCGTTGAACTGCGGGTGTTGTACTGCGGGTTGATAACCGTGCGCTACTTGCCGACCCGGTAGCCCGAGGCCTGCAAATCCCACACGCCGTCGGTCTGGCGCGACAGCTCTTTCTTCTGAATGCGTTGCGTCGGCGTCTTGGGAAATTCGTCAACAAAGGCCACGAAGCGAGGGATCTGGTAGTACGGCAGCTTCGGCTCGCTCCAGCGGATCAGGTCCAGCGGCGCCAGCTCGCGGCCCTCGCGCAAGCGCACGAAGAGCTTGAGCTCGTCTTCGCCCAGGTCGCTGGGCACGCCCACCAGCGCGGTCTCCTCGATATCGGGATGCTCGGCAATCACGCGCTCGACCTCCCAGGCCGAGATGTTGATGCCGCGCCGCCGCAGCATGTCTTTCTTGCGGCCGGCGTAATACAGAAAGCCCTGTTCATCCTGGCGCGCCAGGTCGCCGGTGCAGAACCAGTCGCCACGGCGCGCTTCGCGCTCGGCCTCGGGATTGCGGAAGTAGCCCAGGAACTCCAGACCGGGCACGCGTGCGCGCACCGTGATTTCGCCGGTCTGGCCCACCGGCACCGGTTCACCGTCGTCGTCGGCGAGCCGCACGTCGTAGTAATCCAGCGGCTTGCCCACGGAACCGGCCGGCCCGTCGGGGTTCACGGTGACGAAGGTGATCAGCTCCGACAGCCCGTAGCCTTCGCGCATTTCCACGCCGAAGCGTTGCGAGAAGGTCTGCCAGAGATCGGGCGGGCAGCCGCCGCCCCACGCAATCTGTACGCCGTGGTCGCGATCGTCGGCGCGCGGGGGCTGCTTGAGCAACATCGGAATCACGGTGCCCAGATAGTGGATGTGCGTCACGCCGTAGCGGCGGGCGTCGTCCCAGAAGCGCGACGCGCTGAAGCGCTCCACCATCGCCAGCCGGGTGCCGCCCAGCAGCGCCGAAATGATCACCGCAACGCCGGCGCCGTGGTGCAGCGATTCCCACAACAGGAATACGCTGCCGGGCTCGGCGCCGGTCAGCCGCAAGATCGCAAGCGGCCCCGCGCGCAGGGTGCGGTCGGACTTCAGCACACCCTTGGGCGCGCCCGTGGTGCCCGAGCTTGGCGTGAGCGCCAGGATGTCGTCGGGGCCGGGTGCCACCGGCAGCGGGTCGGCCGGCGTGTCCAGATAGCGCTCGAAGGCGTGGCTGGCGTCGGCATCCGGCCCTTGCCCGCCGCGCCACAACACCTTGTCCAGTCGGTGGAGCTCGGGCGCCAGCGCGTCGGCGTGTTCCGCGTCGGCGATCAGGGCGCGCGGCGCCAGGTGTTCGAACAGATGCGTGAGCGACGCCCCTTTCAGGTGGACGTTCACAGGCACCCGCACCAGGCCCAGCGTGGCCAGCGCGAAGATGGCGACGATGTGGTCGGGGTGGCTGGGCAGCATCAGCGCCACGCGGTCGCCGGGGCGCAGGCCCTCGCGCCACAGCAGGTTGGCCAGGCGCAGCACGCGCTCGTGCAGCATGGCCAGCGTGAGCGGCGTGTCATTGAAGAGGCAATACACCTCGTCGGGCGCCTCGGCGGCGCGGCGCGCGATGAGCTGCGCCAGGGTTTCGTCGGAGGCCGACGGGATGTCGATGTGAGTGTCTGCGTTCATGATGCGTGAAGCGATCGGGGAGTCGAGTGAGGCGCCCACGTCAGTTAGCGGCTTGGCGGCGCCGATCGCGCTCGGCGAAGAAGGCTTGCATCATGCGGGCGGGCTCGCCGCTTTCGTACGATTCGTGATGCAGGCGCGCGGCGGCCTTCATTGCGTCGCGGAAGCCCGCTTCGGTCATTTCCTGGAAGCGTTGCTTGTCCAGGCGCAGCGCCACGGGCGGCTTGGCCGCGAGTTCGGTGGCGATCTCCAGCGCGCGTGCAAGCACCTGGTCCGCCGGAACCAGGTGATGGATCAAACCAAGCTGGTGGCATTCGCGCGCATCCATCATGCGGCCGGTCAGCGTGAGCTCGATGGTGCGCGACAGGCCGAGCATTTCGCGCATGATCCACGGCCCCGTCACGCTGGCGATGCCGGCGTTGATCTCGGGCTGCCCCATTTTCACGCCGTCGTGGGCCACACGGATGTCACCCAGCAGGCTCACCTGGAAAGCCGAACCGGCGGCCGTGCCGTTAAGCGCCATGACCAAGGGCTTCGGGAAGCTGCGCAGCAGGTGGTAGTAGGTTTCCCACTCGCCGATCCACGTTTCGGCGCGGGCGCCGTCGAAGTCACGCGCCTCATTCAGGTCTTGGCCCGCGCAGAAGGCGCGGTCGCCGGCGCCGGTCATCACCAGCGCGCCGACGGTCTTATCCGTGGCGGCCTCGCGCAGCACCTGCATGATCTCGGCGCGCATCGCCGTGTGCCAGGCATTGAGGCAGTCTGGCCGATTCAGTGTCAGCACCGTTACGTTGCCAACCCGTTCCAATTTGATGAAGTCCATGGTGTTCGTCCTTTGCATAAGCGTCCGCCGCCGTCGGGGACAATAAAATTACATAGCAATTTACGTAATTACTATTTAATTTTTATGGATCATACGGCGGATTTTTGCGCGGAAAAACCGAGGGGTTTCCCGAAGACGAGCGAAGGTCATGGCAATAAAATTGCCATGCAATTTTTAATGAGGGGGGGTTGTTATGCCGCGATGAGGTCGCGCGCGGCCTGCATCACCAGCGGCAGCAGGCGGGTACTTACGGCGTTGGCGTCGTGGCGCGCGGCCAGCGTGGACAGATTGATGGCGGCGATGGTCTGACCACGGCTGTCGACCACCGGCACGGAGATCGACACGCTGCCTTGACCCAGGTTCTTCTCGGTCATCGAGTAACCCTGGGCGCGGGCCTTGATGAAGAAGCTGAGGATTTCGTCGTCGTCGCGGTCGCCAAAGCGGGCACGCACGCTGGCCGGCATGGCCACGATCCGCGCGCGCAGCGCTTCGTCGGGAAGATGCGCCAGCAAGGCCTGTCCCGATGACGCCGGCAGGGCCGCGAAACGGCTGCCCACCGGCAGGTTCACCGACACCGGATGCACGCTGGGGATGTTGCCCAGGACGATGATCTCGTCGCCGTCGAGCTCCACCCACGACACCGATTCGCCGGTTTCTCGCGCCAGTTCCACCAGGTGCGGCCAGGCATGTTGCAAGGGCGCGTTTCCGCCCAGCATGGCGCCAGCCAGGCCCACCAGCCGCGCCGACAAGCGATAGCTTTTCGCGCCCGCCAGCCGTTGCAGATAGCCAAGCCGGTGCAGCGTGTAGACAAAACGCTGGGTCGCGCTGCGGCCCAGTCCGGTGCGTTCATTCAGCTCCAGAATCGACAGCGCCTGGTTGTCGCGATCGAAACTTTCCAGCACGCGCATCGCCTTTTCCACCGACGCCACGAACAGGCGTTCGTCCACGTCGTCCTCGCGGGCGATGTCGTTAACGGGTGCGGCGGTGGAGGTAAGCGGGGGGGTGGACACGGTCGGGCAGGTTGCGCTCTGGGCCAGGGAGCGCACAGTGTACCGCCCTGCAACGCGCCGGGAATCGGCTGCCGCGCGACCCGAATCCCAGGCAAAATCCCCATTCTTTCGGTGTATGCTTGCCGCGCAAATGCACCGTGACGGTGCAAGAACTTTAGTCTGGACACCATGACCAAGGCCTTGTTAGTCGAAGACGATCCGAAGCTCTCGCGCTTGATTGCGCAGTTTCTGGAACAACACGGTTTCAATGTCGCCCAGGCCTATCGCGGTGACCATGCCGTGGAGGCGTTTCGTCGCCACGATCCGGCCATTACCATCCTGGACTTGATGCTGCCGGGCCGCGACGGCTTGCAGGTTTGCCGTGACCTGCGCGCATTTTCTAGCGCGCCCATCCTGATGCTGACCGCCCGCGAAGATGACCTGGACCAGATTCTGGGGCTGGAATCCGGCGCGGACGATTACGTCATCAAGCCGGTTGAACCGCGCGTGCTGTTGGCGCGGATTCGTGCCCTGATGCGCCGCCACAACCAGACTGACGCGCAGCCGGATCACCTGGAGTTCGGTCCGCTGTCCATCAGCCGCCAGACGCGCGCGGTGCGGTTGGCGGGGGTCGAGGTTGACCTGACCACCATGGAATTCGAAATGCTGTGGGCCTTGGCCAGCCAGGCCGGTCAGGTATTGACGCGCGACGATCTGCTTAACGCCGTGCGCGGCATCGAATTCAATGGCCTGGATCGCAGTGTGGATGTGTGCGTCAGCAAGCTGCGCCGCAAACTGGAAGATGATCCGCGCGACCCCACCCGCATCAAGACCATTTGGGGCAAGGGCTACCTGTTCTCGCCCAAGGCGCACGAGCTGGGCGATGCTTAAGTTCGTCCTGCGCATCTTCGTGGTGCTGGCGATTGGCTTTGTGCTGTCAAACGAAGTGGTGGACCGGGCCGCGAACTACTTGTTTGAGCCCGAGACGGCGAACTACACGCGCGAAGCGGTGCGCGGCCAGTTGCACAGCCTGAAGCAGGAACTGGCCAACGTACCGCCCGAGGCGCGCCGTGATTATGTGCGCGACACGCTGGCGCCCCATTACGGATTGGCCTTGCAGGTGCTGGACCCCGCCGACTACCACGCGGCGGATTTCGCGCTGACGGATGAGGAGTGGCGCACTATCGATGCGGGCGGGTTCTTCCTGCGTGACAATCTGATGAGCTTCGTTGCCGCCATTCCGGGGCCGGGCGCGCAATGGTTGCTGGTCAAGATGCCGCCCGAACCGCTTGTCGGCACCTGGGTGATTGTTGGCGTTTATGCCGCGTTGGGCTTGCTGCTGTGCGGCTTCATGCTGCTGTGGGCGCTGCCGATCTGGCGTGACCTGGAAGCGCTGAAGACCGCCGCGCAGCACATGGGCCAGGGCGACTTGCAAGCGCGCGTGCGGCTGTCGCGGTTCTCCAGCATCCGTGGGCTGGGCGACACGTTCAACCAGATGTCCGATCGCATCAGCGCGCTGATCAGCAATCAGCGCGACCTGACCAACGCGGTGTCGCACGAACTGCGCACGCCCATTGCCCGGCTGTCGTTTGAGCTGGACATGATCGACCGTGAACCCGACCCCGAGGCGCGCAGCCGCCTGGTTGAGGAAATGAAAAGCGATGTGGCCGAGCTGGACAGCATGGCGTCGGAATTGCTGATGTATGCCCGCCTGGAACACAAGAGCGACAACGTTCCGCTGCAGGCGCTGGATGCGCGTGGTTGGCTGGATGCCGTCGTGCAGCACGCGGCATTCGAGGCCGGGCTGCTGGGCGTGCAGTGCACCGTGACGCAATGCGAGGTGGACGAGATTCGGCTGCACTCGCGCTACATGACGCGCGCCTTGCTCAACCTGCTGCAGAACGCGATCCGGCACGCGGGCGAGCGGGTGCAGGTTGGCTTGACCAGTCCGGCGCCGCATAACTATGCGCTGACGGTTGATGACGACGGGCCAGGCGTGCCGCCCGCCGATCGCGAACGAATTTTCGAGCCCTTCATCCGCCTGGATGAAAGCCGTGCGCGCGGCACCGGCGGCACGGGCCTGGGGCTGGCCATCGTCAGCCGCGTGGCGCGGTGGCATAACGGCACGGCGTTCGTGGCCGAGAGCCCGCTGGGCGGCGCCCGCTTTGTGATCAGTTGGAACGCGGCCTGACCGAACCGCCAGGCATGGCGACACCCGGCAACCCACGGCCACGCGTGGCGGCTCCCGCGTAAAGATCTTCACAAACTCCCTACAAAGCGGGAAAGATCCCGCGCGGGCGCATCGATAGCATCACGGCATTCCTCATTGACAGGGTTTGCCGACCGCCATGTTCTCGCTAAGTCGCTTGGTTGCCATCGGATCGTTGCTGCTTGCCGCGGGCGGTTGCCAGAGCCTGCCCCCCGCCGCGCCGGCAACCATCGCCAAGGGCGATTACGCGGCGGTGGTGGATTACCTGGCAGCGCGTATTCCCTACGACATGGGCGCAGCCAAGGTGCCCGGCGTGTCGATCGCCATCGTGGATGATCAGCGCATTGTCTGGAGCACGGGCTTTGGAGTCGCGGATGCGTCGCGGCATCGCCGCGCCACCCGCGACACGCTGTATCGCGTGGGCGCCATCAGCAAGGTGGTGACGGCGGCGGCCGTGCTGCGCGCCGCCGACGATGGCCGGCTACCGCTGGACGCGCCGGCCGGAGACGCCTTGCCGGACTGGCACGTGGAACCCCGTCGCAACGCCAT
Source organism: Achromobacter spanius (assembly GCF_002812705.1). Taxonomy (NCBI): domain Bacteria; kingdom Pseudomonadati; phylum Pseudomonadota; class Betaproteobacteria; order Burkholderiales; family Alcaligenaceae; genus Achromobacter; species Achromobacter spanius. The sequence goes on from NZ_CP025030.1 coordinate 2,504,837, forward strand.
GCAGTGGATGGGCACCGAACCCTATACCGCCCGCAATCTGCTGAGCCTGCATCCAGCCACGCTGGAAGACACGATGGGCCGCGCCCGCGCCGACATGGCCTACGCGCTGCTGGGCGACATGGTGGCGCATGTGGCGCGGGAACCCTTCGATACTTATGTGCGCCACACGATTCTTCAGCCCTTGAATATGCCGCGCGCGGGGTTCCAGCCCCACGCGCGCATGCTGGAGCAGCGCGCGTCCGGGTACCGGCGCGGGCAGCCATGGACCGAAGCGCCGCAGCCCAACGAGGCGGCGGACGGGCTGTGGATGAGCGCGTCCGAGATGGCGCGCTTTTCCAGCATGTTGTTTGCCGGTGGCAAATACAGCGGCAAAGACAACAGCAAGCGAGTACTGACGGAAAAATCCGCGCAGATGCTGCTCGGCCTGGAAACCGTGGCGGGTGGCGGCCTGGACCTGGATTGCCGCTTCGCCTTGTCATGGCTGGCCGCGCCCTGTGGCGATACGGTGGTAAGCGGCGCGGCGTTCGTTGAACATAGCGGGGCGACGGAGGCGTTCCACGCCCGATGGGTGCTAGCCCCCCAGGACAAGCTTGCCGTGCTGGTCATGAGCAACGCTGATTCAAGCGAGTCGCTGGTCGCATCGGTGTCGACGACGGCGATGCGCATGATGCGCCAGGCCAAGCTGGGCAGGTAGCCGTTCGGCGGCGATCGCGGGTGCTGCCGTAAATTGTGTAGTTGTATGAAGTGCGCCTGCATGTTTCTTCACAATCGTTAAAGGGAACCCGGAAATTTACCCGGTGCTTCCCGATACATTGCCCGCCAGCGGCCACTTGGCTGCGCTGGCGGGCGGGAGGTCGAAATTGTCGGAAATCGTTGTATATGTCAGAAGCCAGTCCAAGCTCGGCGACCAGATCGTCGCCATGCCGACGCTGTATCAACTGAAGACTTGGTGGCCGTCGCAGGGCATCAGCGTGGTTGCGCGTGATGATGTGGGCGGCTTTTATCGGGCGCTGCCCTGGGTGGATGAGTTTGTGCGCGCGTCGACATTCGGCGATTACCTGCGCAGCTTGAATAAAGACACGCGCCTCTCCGTCAGCCTGCATCACAGCAGCGAGCGTTTCGGTCTGGTCAACCTGCTGCGTCGGCCGCCGATCCGCCTGGGGTTTCGTAATGCACGCCTTAGCGACATGGCGTGGACACATTCCCACCGCAAGAGCCTCGCCGAATACATTGGCCAGGCCAATCTGAGCCTGCTGGCCGCGTACCGTCCGTTCGATCTTGCGCACGCAGCGCGTGCGTGTTTCCAGACGCTGGCGCGTCCGCATCTGCGCACCGTCCAGAGCGCCGATGTGGTGATGATTCCTGGTGGCGGCTCTGGCGCGTTCAAGCGCTGGAGCCTGGCGAACTACCTGCTGTTGGTCGACAAGCTCAAGCGGCAGTTGGGCGACGACACCCGCTTTCTGTTCGTGTTGGGCCGGCAAGAGGACGCGGAACGCGACACCTTGCAGGCCATGCAGCGGCCCGACTTCGCCATTGCCTATTGCCAGCCGATTCCCGAGCTAAGCGCCATCATGCTGCGCGCGCGCCTGGTGGTGGCCAATGACTGCGGCCCCTCGCATATTGCGCAAGGCGCCTGTGTGCCCTATGTCGGAATTTTCAACGAACCGAATCCGGAATGGTTCTGGAATCGGCCAGGCTCGGCCGCTGTCGTTCCGCGCCATCCGGGCGACAGAATCAACGCCGTCACGCCCGATGATGTGCTGGCCGCCTGCCTTAATGTATTGGAGCATCATGCGCATACTGCATACCCTGGCTGAGCCCAGCCTGGGTGGATTGGAATTTCGTACCCTGGAACAGGCAAGCTGGCTGCAAGACCACGGCTACGATGTGGCCATCGCCTCGCCCTCGGGCAGCGCCGTCAGCCACGCAGCGCGCGAGCGCCACCTGACGACCGTGGACATCGACTTCAAGCCGGCGTATTCGCCGTTGACCGTCCTGGCGCTGCGCCGCGCCATCAAGGCCTTGCACATCCAGATCATCGACAGCCATAGCCGCGCCGACGGCAAAACCGCCGCCCTCTGCCGCGACCTGTGCGCGGTTGTTCGAACCCGTCATTTCGCCAAGCCGATGCGCACCTCGCCGCGCCGTCGGCTGGAATGGCACATCGGCTGCGACCACGTCATCGCGACCAGCAACGTCGGCAAGCAGGAACTGCTGGCCGCGCGGCTGATGCGTGAAGATCGGATCAGCGTCGTGGGCGAGTGGGCCGGCGACGAGTTCTTCCGGCCGGCCGGCGAACCGGAAGCGGCCTTGCACATCCGGCGCGACCTGCAAATTCCTGCCGCCAACGAGGCTTACGTCATCGCCACCATCGCGATGCTGCGCCCGGAAAAAGGCCAGGCCGACCTGCTGCGCGCGGTGCAACGCCTGCGTGTCCAAGGGGTGCCCGCCGTGGCCCTGGTCGTGGGCATGGCCACCCCGTCCACTCAGCCCTATGCGTACGAGCTGTACCGCCTGGCGGTGGATCTGGGCATTGCGGAACATGTGGTGTTCGCCGGCCACCGGACCGATGTGCCCGACATGATCCGGGCGGCTGACGTGGTGCTGGTGCCATCGGCCACGGAAGCCTGGTCGCGCATCGTGCCCGAAGCCTTTGCTACGGGCCGGCCTGTCGTGGCCAGCAATGTGGGCGGCTTGCCCGAGATCGTCACGCCCGGCAAGACCGGCTGGCTGGCCGCGCCGAGTGACGTCGCGGGGTATGTCGATTGCATCATGCAAGTGCGAAACCGACCGTGGCATACGCAAGCCATCGTGAGCAACGCCCGTGCATTTGCGGACACGCATTTCCGCTTGGGCGAAAAGATGTTCCGTACGCTTGAGGCATACCGCCGCGCGATGGATCCGAGTCTGCCCGCTGAAGCCTGCCAGGGTGAGGGGGCGTCGGCGTGAATGTTCCCCACGACAATTTACGAGCCGGAAACGGGAAGCGTGGCCGCACGGGGATCCTGCTGGTGCACAGCCTGAGCGGCAGCCCCAAGGAAATGCGCCTGCTGGCGCGCAGCCTGAACCTTCAGGGTTACACGGTGCTGACGGTGACGCTGGCGGGCCATGGCGGCACGCGGGAACACCTGGTGAATACAAGCTGGCTGGATTGGCTGGCCAGCGTGCGGCGTGGGGCAGATCTGCTGGCAAGCCTGGTCGATCGCCTGGTGGTTGGCGGATTCTCGACAGGAGCGGTGCTGGCGCTGGCCCTGGCGCAGGAACGCCCGCTGCACGTGGCGGGTGTGCTGGCCTTGTCGCCCGCTTTCCGACATGACGGCAGGGACATGCCGCGCTATGCCCGGCTGGCCTTCCTGATGCCCGTGCTGCGGGCGCTGGGCATCGGCCAACGCCGCGTGTTTGCAGAACGATCGCTCCAAATGGATCAGCCCGGTACCCCCTGGTGGGCGCTTCCCCAGATGCGAAAGCTGACGGCGTCGGTGTTGCGTCGCATGAACCTGCTGCGGGCGCCTTGCCTGGTCATGCATGCCCGGCACGATGACATCGCGTCCGTGTCGAACGCCTTAGAAATCGTGCATCGGGCATGCAACACGAACGTGTCCTTGCAGTTGCTGGCAGACAGCCCCCACCTGATCACGATGGGTCGCGAGCGCCGCGAAGTGATCGCGCGGGTGGCGGCGTTCGTCAACGGGATTGCCGAGGCGCCGGCGCTTCAGGGGGAGGCGCTCAGGGCTTGAAAAACGCCGTGGGCGTCATGAGCCGGTTGACCTGGCTGATCAGATAGCCGGCGTCGGCGCTCTTGGTCAGGTAGCCGGCCCAGGCGGGATCTTTCTGCAACGCCTGGCGTTTCGCTTCGCGGTCGGCGGCGCTGTCATAGACCCAGATGTGCATGTAGCTGTTCACGTCACCCGTCTCGGTCTGCATGTAGGCCAGGGGCTTGCCCAGGTGGCGGCTTTGCACTTCATAGCCGTGCTCGGCATACAGCGCCAGATGCTTCTTGATGGTGCCGGCGCGGCAGGTGTAGGTACGTACGTCGTAAAGCATGGGGTGTCCTCGATTGGTGTTGCGAAAAATTGATCGTCAGTCGACCGTGGCGCCGGACTGTTTCACCAGCACGCTCCAGCGCTCGACTTCCTGGTTCACGTACTTTTGAAAGGCGGCATGGCCGTCGCCGACGGGGTCGGCGCCCAGCCCTTTCAGCTTGTCCTGCACGGCGGGGTCGGCCACGCCTTGGGTGATGGCGTGCGACAGCTTTTCCACCACGGGTGCGGGTGTGGCCGCGGGCACGAAGAGGCCGAACCAGGAACGGGCGTTCATGGCCGGGTAGGCCGTCTCGGAGAACGCCGGCACGTTGGGCAGCGCGGCGTGGCGCTGCTGGCCCGTCACGGCGATGGGCGTCAGGCGGCCGGCCTGCACCTGCGACAGCACTTCCGGCAGGTTCGCGAACATGATCTGCACCTGGCCACCCATCAGGTCATTGAGCGCTTGCGCGCCGCCTTTGTAGGGCACATGCGTCATCTGCGCGCCAGCCAGCGAATTGAACTGGGCGCCCGCCAGGTGCGATGCCGTGCCGGTGCCGCCCGAGGCGTAGTTCACGCGGTTGCCGTTGGCCTTGGCATAGGCGGCCAGCTCTGCGGGCGTCTTGGCCGGTACCGACGGGTTCACCACCAGCAGCAAGGGCACCGACGCCAGGTTCGACAGGCCAGCGAAGTCGCCCGTCAGGCTGTAGTCTAGCTTGTGATAAAGCGTGGAATTGATGGCGTGGCTGGACGTGGCCATCAGCAGGGTGTAGCCGTCGGGTTCGGCGCGCGCCGCCATGACGGCGCCGATGTTGCCGTTGGCGCCGGCCTTGTTCTCCACCACCACCGGCTGGCCCAGGCGCGTGGACATGGACTGCGCCACGGTGCGCGCGATCACGTCGGTGGCGCCGCCCGCGGCAAAGGGCACGATGATGCGCAGGGGGCGTTCGGGATAATCGGCGGCCGATGCCGCGAACGATGTGGCGACTAGGGTCGCGGCAGCCAGCATCGCGGTCATGGCCAGTCGCCGCGGGGTGCGCAGGGGGGTATTCATAGTCTCTCTCCAGGTGTGGATATTTTTTATGTGTGCGCCGCGCGCCGTGCTTGCGGCCGGCGCGCGGCAATCCGATCCTGAACGTCAGGATGCGGCAAGCCGCGCCTTTTCGCGCAAGCTGGTCAGGGTGGCCCGAGGCGTGATCACCTCGGGGTCCAGACTGAGTTCGATCAAATACGGCGACCCGCTATCCAGCGCGCGCGCCAAGGCGGGCGCGAAGCCTTCGTGGCTGTCCACTCGCTCGGCGGGCACGCCGAACGATTCCGCGTAGGCCACGAAGTCGGGGTTGCAGAGGTCCGTGCCGATGGTCCGGCCCGGGTAGTGCACTTCCTGGTGCATGCGGATCGTGCCGTACATGCCGTTGTTGAACACAATGAAGACGATGGCCAGACGGTGCTGCTTGGCGGTGGCCAGCTCCTGCGAGGTCATCAGAAAGCAGCCGTCGCCGGCCAGGCACACTACCTGCCGTTCGGGGTGGCGCAGCTTGGCCGCAATGGCGGCGGGCACGCCGTAGCCCATGGCGCCGCTGGTGGGCGCAAGCTGGGTGCGGGGATGGCTGAAACGGTAGTAGCGATGCGCCCAGGCGCTGTAGTTGCCCGCGCCGTTGGTGAGGATGGCGCGCGCATCCAAGCCTTCGCGCAGGGCGACGATGACACGTGCCGGGTCCATGCGCAGCGCGGTGGCGGGCGGTTCGGTGTAGCGCAGGTAGCTCTGCCGCAGTTCGTCGAGCCAGCCGCGCCACGGGGCCGCGTCCAGCGGGTCCAGTGCGGCGGCCGCGTCCGCGAAGGCGTCCAGGCCCGACGGTATTTTCACGGTGGGCTGATACACCCGGCCCAGCTCTTCCGGGCTGGCCAGCACATGAATCAGCGTCTGCTTGGGCACGGGAGATTGCAGCAGCGTATAGCCGCCCGTCACCATTTCGCCCAGGCGCGCGCCCACCGCCAGGATCACGTCGGCGCGGCGCACGGCCTCGGCCAGTTCCGGATTGACGCCGATGCCCACTTCGCCCACGTATTGCGGATGGTGGTTGTCGTACAGGTCTTGCCGGCGGAACGAGCACGCCACGGGCAGTCCGTTCCGGCTGGCAAAGCGGGCCAGGCTGTCCAGGCCCGCGCTGCTCCAGCCCGAACCACCCACGATCATCAGCGGCCGCCGTGCGCCGGCCAGCAGGGCGCGCATGTCGGCCATCGCATCGGGCGCCGGGTGCGCCTGCGGAAACTGAATCGTCCCGCAGTCCTGGGGCGCGGCCAACTCGGTCAGCATGTCCTCGGGCAGCGCCAGCACCACGGGGCCAGGCCGGCCCGACATCGCCACCGAGAACGCGCGGTTCATGTATTCGGTGACGCGCGCGGCGCTGTCGATCTGCGCCACCCATTTGCTGAACTGCCCGAACATGCGCCGGTAGTCGATTTCCTGAAACGCCTCGCGCTCCACCATGTCGTTACCCACCTGGCCCACCAGCACGATAAGCGGCGTGGAATCCTGAAACGCCGTCTGCACGCCGATGCTGGCATTGGTGGCGCCGGGCCCGCGCGTGACCATGCAGATGCCCGGCCGGCCCGTCAGCTTGCCGTGCGCTTCGGCCATGAATGAGGCCGCGCCTTCGTGGCGGCAGGACACCAGGCGGATGCGCTCGCGTTCCGTGTACAGCGCGTTCAGCACGTCCAGATAGCTTTCGCCGGGCACGCCGAATACCGTGTCCACGCCGTGTTCCAGCAGCGCGCGCACCACATGCTGGCCGCCCGTCATCAATTGGGGAGTGTCGTTCATCGCAGTTTCAATCAGGCCGCTAGGCGGCGGGTTGGGTCTGGATGAACTGTACGCAGCCCGGCGCCGGGCGCGTTAGGACAGATCAGAGCTTGTATTGCACTTTTTCGCGGATCCGTCCTGCGCGGTCGTCAGCCGATGGGGCGGTCGTACTTCTTGCGGAAATCACCGGCGGTGCTGCCGGTGTGCTTCTTGAAGAAGCGTGCGAAGTAGGAGGGGTCTTCGAAGTTAAGCTGGAACGCGATTTCGTTGATGCTCAAGCCCGTGTTGCTGAGCAGGCGCTTGGCCTCAAGCGCAATGCGCTCCTGCACCAGTTGGCTGGCGGTGCGCCCCACGCTGCGCTTGACGGCCTCGTTGAGCTGGCGTTCGCTGACGCACAGCGCGTCCGCGTATTGGCGGATGGCGCTGAATTCCAGATAGTGTTCCTCGATCAGCATGGTGAAGCGCTTGGTCAGCGAATAGCTGGGGCCGGCGGCCGTCTCGCGTTCGTCGGCCGGGTAGAGGCGGCGCAACTGCGTCAGCAGGATCAGCAGGTAAGAGCGCACCACGTCGAAGCGCCCGGTCTGGCGGTCGCGCGTTTCGCGTTCGATTTCGTTCAGCAGCGGCAGCATGCCGTCGTGCTGCTCGCGCGACAGATAAATGGCGGGCGAGCCGCCCGCCAGATGGAAGAAGGGAAACTTGGCGATGTCGTCCGCGCGCGGGAACATGTGCGCGAAGAAGTCCGTACTGATGTTCAGCACGTAGCCGCGCGGCTTCACGGAAGAGGTCCAGGCGTGGATCTGGCCGGGCGACAGGAAAAATACCGAGTGGTCGCGCACCTCGTGCTGCTCGAAGTCCAGCATGTGGGTGCCGCTGGCCTCGCTCATCCAGAGCAGATGGTAGTAGTTGTGCCGGTGCAGGAAGCCGCGCGGAATATCGTCGCGGTCCTGCAGGCGCACCAGATCGAAATAGAACGACCCCTCGCCCGAGAAATCGGAGGTTTCAAAGGTGGGAAACGGTGCCGGGAAGGGCGTGGGTGTGCCTGCGGACAAGCGGGAGTCTCCTGGATGGCGCGCGGGGGGGCGGCTCTGTTTTTTTGCCATGATAAAGGCAAAAAGCGTACAGTCTGCCTATTCGATTCAAATCTAATCATCACGATTAAAGTTAAATCGGATCCTATCCGCATGGCCGTACTCAAGGAGGTAGAAGATGCCCGTAGCCACCAAGGTGCTGACCGCACACGTGCCGCTCCCGCTGGCCGAGAAGGTAGATCAGATGGCTGCTCGTCTTGAACGCTCGCGCGGCTGGATCATGAAGCAGGCGCTTTCCGCTTGGATCGCACAAGAGGAAGAACGCGATCGACTTACCCAGGAAGCGCTGGCTGATGTCGAGGCCGGTCGCGTGGTTGACCACCAGGCCGTGCAAGCGTGGGCAGAAAGTCTGGGTACCGACAAGCCGTTGCCGGTACCCCGCTGATGGAACTGAAATGGACCAGCAAGGCGCTTTCCGATCTGGCGCCCTTGTATGAATTCCTGGCCCCGGCGAATGCGCCCGCAGCCGCGCGCGCGGTCCAGGCGCTGGTAAAAGCGCCCGGCATATTGCTGACCCATCCCCGTATTGGCGAACAGCTATTCCAGTTCGAACCGCGAGAGGTTCGAAAAATACTCGTCGGGCAGTTTGAGGTGCGCTACGAAATTCAGGGTTCGATCATCTACGTGTTGCGGCTGTGGCACAGCCGAGAGGAACGCTGACACGTCAGAAGCGATTGACGGCTGTGTTCACCGCAGCGCGAACCAATCGCCATACAGGCTGCACGTGAGACGGGTGATCAACGCCGGGCCAAGAAACGGCCCGGCGCCCGTCACATCAGCGTCCCGCCACCTGAAGCACGGCCTCCGCAAACGCCTGCGGCGCCTCTTGCGGCAGGTTGTGGCCGATGCCGCCGGTGATGGTGCGGTGCTGGTATTTGCCGGTGAACTGCTTGGCGTAGGCGGCAGGGGGCGGATGCGGCGCGCCGTTGGCGTCGCCTTCCAGGGTGATCGTCGGCACGCTGATCTTCGGTGCCGCCGCCAGGCGCTTTTCCAGCTCGTCGTACTGCGCTTCGCCTTCGGCCAATGCCAGGCGCCAGCGGTAGTTATGGATGACGACCGCCACATGATCCGGGTTGTCGAATGACCGGGCCGAACGCTGATAGGTGGCGTCGTCGAACTTCCATTGGGGCGACGCCAGTTGCCAGATCAGCTTGTTGAAGCCGTCGCGGTTGGCGGCGTAGCCCGCCGCGCCGCGTTCGGTGGCGAAGTAGAACTGATACCACCACTGGAATTCCGCCTGCGGGGGCAGCGGCTTGCGGTTGCCCTCCTGGCTGCCGATCAGGTAGCCGCTGACCGAGACCAGCGCCTGGCAGCGTTCGGGCCACAGCGCGGCCATGATGTCGGCGGTGCGCGCACCCCAATCGAATCCGGCGATGACCGCGCGTTCGATCTTCAACGCATCCATCAGTGCAATGACGTCGACGGCAATGGCCGCCTGTTGGCCATTGCGGGGCGTGTCCGACGACAGGAAGCGGGTGGACCCATAGCCGCGCAGATAGGGAATGATCACGCGGTAGCCGGCGGTGGTAAGCCGGGGCGCCACGTCGGCGAAGGCGTGAATATCGTAGGGCCAGCCGTGCAGCAGGACGGCGACGGGGCCGTTGGCCGGGCCTACGTCTACATAGCCCACATCAAGCGTGCCGGCGCGGATCTGGCGGATATCGCTGAATGGCGTGGCGCTGCCGCCGCCTGCGGTGTTCGAGGATGGGGATGTTGCCTTGGCCAAAGCGCTGCCGCTTGCGGCAAGGTTCAGCAGACTGGCGGCAGCCAGCGTCGAGGTCGTGGCTAGCAGGCGGCGGCGCTGCGGGTCGATGGGGTTCGTCATCGTGAAAGCTCCATAAAAGTTCGCGGGGTTGGGCTTGCTGCGAACGATTTATAGGGGCTGCGCGATGGCGTTGGGTGTCGGAATGTATTGTCCCTGGGGGTGGATACAGTGCCATGCAAAACGGGGGGATCCGCTCCTCGGCGCACCGGGTGACGAAGCCGCAGCCTGTCGCTTCTGGTCAATCCCCGTGCGCGTGCCGTCAATTCAGCCCGAGCGGGCGCCCCTAACATTCCCTGCATCCTTCCCCGCATGCTTCCCGTGCAGGTTACCGACCAGGCGCCACGCCCCGCTCCCCATGATCACGCTCTACGACCATCCTCGATCCGGCAACTGCTACAAGGTGCGCCTCTTTCTGTCCCTGATCAATTTGCCCTATCGGCGGGAATTCATCGATGTGCTGGCGCGCAAGAACCAGACCGACGCGTTTGAACGCATTAGCGCGTGGCGGCAAGTGCCGGCGATCGACGACGACGGCCTGGCGGTTTGGGACAGCCACGCGATTCTGCTTTACCTGGCGCAGAAGCACGCCCCGCAATGGCTGGCGCCGCTTCCTCATAGCGCGCAGATGGTCTCATGGATATCGGTGTCGGCAAACGAGATTGCCAACAGCTTGCAGCCGCTGCGCCTGACCAAGGTGGTGAGCCTTGCCGAGGCCGCCCATCACCTGGGCGTGAGCGAAGCCATGCTTGATTTGAACGGGCTGCAACAGCGGACCGATCGGTTGCTGAAGCTGATCGAAAAGCGCCTTGACGCAAGCCCTTGGCTGGCGACTGTACCCAGCGTCGCGGATATCGCCTGCTATGGCTATCTGGCGTTGGCCGAAGAGGCCGAGATTGATGTGAACGCCTATCCCGCGATATCGGCCTGGCGTCGTCGTATCGAAGCACTGCCGGGCTATGTCGCGCCCGGGCAGGTGACGTAAGCAGAGTAGGCAGTGGAAAGCCGAAGCGGCACACCGAAGCGGCACAACTAAGCGGCACACATAAACGCAATACGCCGCGCCACAACAAACAACACACTGGGGAAAAAACATGGAAGCGATCTCTCGACCGGACGTGAATGTGGGGGCTGGAAAAAAGCCGAACCTGCTTCGAATATCCGTGGCGACCGTGGTGGGTACGGCCGTCGAAGCGTTTGATTTTCTAGCCTATGGCACGGCCGCGGCGCTGGTTTTCAATAAGCTGTTCTTTCCGCAGTTCGACCCCTTGACCGGCACGCTGGCCGCGTTTGCCGCCTTTGCCAGCGGCATGCTTGCGCGCCCCGTCGGCGGGATCCTGTTCGGGCACTTTGGGGATCGCATCGGGCGCAAGTCCATGTTGACGCTGAGCCTGCTGATGATGGGCATCTGTACGGTGCTGATCGGCTTGCTACCCACGTATGAACAAATTGGCGTGTGGGCGCCGATCTTGCTGGTGGCGCTACGCATCGGGCAAGGTTTGTCGTTTGGCGGCGAGCTGGGTGGCGCCATGCTGATGGCGGTGGAACACGCGCCGCCACGCTGGCGGGGGTTCTTTGGCAGCCTGCCGTTGGTCGGGTCGCCGCTGGGCATTTTGCTGTCGGTGGGCGCGTTTGCCTTGGTCACGCGGCTGCCTGAAGAAGACTTCCTGTCCTGGGGCTGGCGCCTGCCGTTCCTTGCCAGCGCGGTGCTGATCGTGGTCGGCATATTGATACGCCGAGGCATCGATGAATCGCCCGATTTTGCTCGCGTCAAATCCGAGCAAACCCAGGTCAAGCTGCCCGTGGCGGAATTGCTCAGCAAGCATGGCAAGGCGCTCTTGCTGTGTGTGGGTTGCAAGCTGGCCGAAGTGACGCTGATCTACACCTTCCTGGTCTTCTCCGTGTCGTACGCGGTGTCCACGCTGGGCTTTAACCGGTCGGACGCGCTGCAAGCGCTGCTGTACGGCGCGGCGGTGATGACGTTCACCATTCCCTTGTTCGGCATATTGGGCGACCGCTATGGCGCCCGGCGCGTGTGCGGCTGGGGCGGGCTGTTGCTGGGCGTGATGGCCATCCCCATCTTCATGGCCGTGGGCAGTGGCTCGCTGCTGGCCTACAGCGTGGCGGCGTTTGTGGCCATGGCCTTGAATTACGCGATGATGATTGCACCGCAATCCAGCTTGTATGCCGCGCAGTTTCCGCCGGAGTTACGGTACTCGGGCTTGTCGATCGGCGTACAGTTTTCCGCGGCAATCGGCGGTGGATTGGCGCCGATGGTGTCGGCGATGTTGGTGGCGCGCTTTGACAGCATTGTGCCCGTGGGCGGATACCTGGCCGTGCTGGGCGTTATTGCGGGCACGTCGGCATTCTTGATGAAGCCCACCCCGGCACGGCGCGCTTCTTGAGCCGCTCTCGGCCCGCCCGCTACTTTTGCGCCAGCACCGACGCGCGATATTTGTTGGGCGGGCTGCCGAAGCGTTGCTGAAAGCAGCGGCTGAAATGGCTGGCATCTTGAAAGCCACAGGACAGCGCAATGTCCTTGACCGCCACATGGGCCTTGCACGGATCAACCAGCGCCGTGCGGGCCAGTTCCAACCGGCGCTCGCGCACGTACTGGCCGTACTGAATGCCGCGTATCTGGAACAGGCGATGCACCCAGCGGCTGGACGCCCGTAACGCCCGCGCTACCGCCGCAACGGACAAGTCACTATCGACAATGTGCGTGTCCACGTAGCTGGTGATTGCCTGCCAGCTTTCGATGGGGCCACGTTCGGTGGAGGGCAGTTGCTCCAGCGCCTGGCTGGTGTAGATGGCCGCAAGCAAAGAGATCAGCGCCTGCTCGGCAAACATGCTGGACGTGGGGCTGACCGTGTCGGCTTGCTCGAAAAAAACATGGCCCAAACACTGATGCGCAGTGCGCACCATCGGCAGCGTCGATGCCGCGCGCTGGGCGGTGAACTGCGAGATGTCCTGCAAGTGCATGCCCAGCAGATTCAGCAACGAACCCTTGATCACGACCAGCCTGGAATCCGTCAGCATGCGCACTTCAGAAGGCAGTGCAGTCGTACGAAAAATGATGTCACCGGTTTCCACGGGCAGGCTCGCGCCGTTCTGGCTGATGGTGCCGTGTCCTTCGATGATGAAGCTGGCCAGGAACTCCGCCCGCATCGCGTCGGCAGCGTGTTCGGCGCGGTGCTGGACCCGCATGGGGGTGGACTCCAGGTTCACGGCCAAGCCGCCCGCGCGCAAGCGGCAAGCCTGCAAATGCAGGCGCGGTTGCAGGGTAAGCGGCAGGAAATCACCCGGCAGCACCAGCTTGTCCAACTGGGCTTGATAGCCGGACAGTTCGGTCTCATAAAAGGGACGAAAACGGGGGGCGAAGTTCAGGTCCGGTTCCTGCTGGGAGGCAGCAGGCGGAAGCGATTGGGCAACGTGCATATGGATGGACCCGACTTTCAGCGCGAGCCCAGTGCCCGCAAAATCAAAATCATTGTATCGACGCGGATCGCCCGCGTACCTGCCGTTTACCCTAGGCCGTGTCACTCTCGGACAAGCGCTGTGCGGTTGGGGTCAATGGCGTGGAAGCCGCCGCAAGATGTAATGGCAGTGTTGTGCCACGAGGCATTAGGAGATGGGTGTGGATGACAAGAAACTACAGTCCGATGCGTTCTTCAAGCGGTCGGCTGACAAGCTGGATTTCGGCAACTGGAATGTGCGGGAGAAGATCGCGCTAAGTTGCCGGATCCTGGCCAGGGAAGGGCACTCCGAGACCCTGGCGGGGCAGATCACGGTGAAGAACGATGACGGCTCCTTCTACACCACGGCGCTGGCCCAGGCGTTTGATGAGATCCGGCCCGACACGGTCATCCGTATCAACGACAACATGGACGTGCTGGAAGGAGAGGGCACGCCCAATCCCGCCGTGCGCTTTCATTTCTGGGTCTATCGCAACCGGCCGGACGTGCGCTGCATCGTGCACACGCATCCGCCTTATGTATCGACGCTGGCCATGACCGGCCGCCCGCTGGTGGTGTCGCACATGGACGCCACGCCGTTTCATAACGACTGTGCGCATCTGAAGGAATGGCCGGGCTTGCCGATTGCCGATCAGGAAGGCGAAATCATTTCCGCCGCCTTGGGGGAAAAGCGATGTGTGCTGCTGGCCAACCATGGCTTTCTGGCGGCGACCAGCTCGGTGGAAGAAACTTTGTATCTGTCGGTACTGATCGAGCGCGCCGCGCGGAATCAGTTGCTGGCGGCTGCCGCGTACGGTGAAGTGAAGCCGGTGGATGATGCGCTGGCGGCGGAGTCGCACGACTTTCTGCTCAAGCCCAGCATCGTGCGCGCCAGCTTTGCGATGTTTGCGCGCCGGATTGAACGGCAAGACCCCGCACAGGCATAAGCACGGGCACAACCTAAGACCCGCCACAAAACAAAAAGGCCGGCTCCCCAAAAGGGCCGGCCTTTCTCATCCGCGTCGCAAATTACGCTTCGGCGGACGTTTCCTCAACCGCAGCCACCGCCTGCACCTGATTGATCAGGGCGGGCCAGGTATTGATCGACAGCAGATGGCAGTACACCAGCGGCAGCCAGCCGTTGGCGCGCCAGCGCAGGAACTCTTCGTCCGACAGCTTGTTGAACTTGGCTTCGTCGATCACCTTGAAGCCGGACATGGCCAGGCGCTGGCCGTCGGGCAGGGTGATGTCGGCGCGGTTCTCAACCAGCAGGTCGGCGGCGGCCAGGGCCTGCGCGAACTCCATCGTGTAGGCGTGCTGGTTCTGGTAGTCGCGGCAGAATTCCAGCGCGCTGCGGGCCAGGTCGGTGGGCTCGCCGGCCTCGTCGAAGAACGGGTTGTCGCGGCCTTCGACCACCGATGCGGCCTTCTCGTCGACGCACAGCGTGAACTGGCTGCGGTCTTCGTTTTCCATGAATATGAAGGGATAGCGGCGGATGTAGGCCGGGATGTAGGTGCCGGCGCGCCATTGGCCGTCGGCGTCGACGAACAGGTTTTCCTGGCCGCGCACACCCAGCACTGCGACGGGCGTGGGCTGCTCACCGTCGGTGAAGACGATGGGGAAATGGCGGCACGCGGTGGGCAGCTCGGTGGCAACCAGCGGCACCGCGTTGGTGTTGGCGGCATAGGCAAAGCCCGTGTTGCCGGCCAGCGACAGGTTGGCGTGCACGCCGGCCGCCAGGGGGCGGGGTTGTTCGTAGAACAGGGGAAGCGAAGTCTGCGTAGTCATGGTGTCGAATCAAAGAGTGCGGGATTGCGCGTCGTTGGCGCGACGCTCGTCGTCGGAAGACGGGTTGCCTTCGGCGACGGGTTGTTGGGGGGTGCTGCCAGGGGTCTGCAGTACCGCGTTGTTGCCGGCCGGTGTGCTCAGCATGGCGTTGTCGCCGGAAGGCAGTTGCCAGTTATAGGTGGCGGTGGCCACCTGCAGCACCTGCGGATCGGCGTACGCGCCCAGCGCATCCGGGCCGAAGCCATCTGACGGGACCGTACCACGGAACAAAGCGTCGGCGGTAGGCGTGGTCGGAATGATCGGCTGCGGCACGGTGATGGAGGACAGGCGGTCGATGATGCCCGTCGGACCCCACGTGACGCCGTTCAGGTAGTACGGTGCGCCCACCAGCGAGCTCTTGATGGAAGCGGCCGCCACGGCGTCCGTCTTGCCACCGATCGTGCCCCACACATCGGCCGAGCCAGCGGTGGGAACGGTCAGCGAGGCCACGTTCAGCTTATGGCTCAGGTTGGCGTCGTTCAGGCCGATGCGCAGCGCACCCAGCGGGCCGGCAGCCAGCGTCAACTCCGTTTGCGGGCCCATCAGGCCGACGGCGGTAATGTCGCCGTTGGTGCTGATGGTGGCATTCGCGCCTTGCAGCGTGGCGGGCGCGCCCAGATTAATGGGGCCTCGCGTTACCAAGAGTTGCGCGGGCAGCGTCAGGCCTGCGCCGCCCGTCTGGGTGAAGCCCGTGGCGGCCTTGACGGTGGAGCCGGCGCCGAAGCTCGTCGTGCCGGTCGGGTCGGTGTTGGCGATGCGGATGGAGCCCGTGTCGGCGGTAACGTCCTTGCCGAACGACACCTTGCCGCCCGAGATATCGATGCCGTCCGGGCCCGAGGCGCGCACCGCGCCGTTGTAGCTGGCGGACTTGGCTTCCAACTGCTGCACGCGGTAGGCGCTGACGTCGCCGTTGAACACGATGGTGTCCACGGCGCGCAGGGTCAGCGAACCCAGGCCGGTGGCGTCGCCCGCCACCTGCACATGCTTGCCGGCGTTGATGGCCAGGTTGTTGCCATTGCCGCCGTCCAGCTTGCTGCCCAGCACGACCGAACCGGTGTTGCTGGTCAGTTCGCGGTCGCCCGTCAACGTGACCGCGCCGGTGTAGACCTGGTCGCCGGTGGTGACCACCTTGCCCGTACCCATCGTGGTGGTGCCCTGGACGGCCAGGCCACGCAGCGGCGTGGTGGCGCCCACGTCGCCTTGGATGTCGGCGTTGCCGGCGATGATCAGGCCTTGCTGGCCCGACACGGTGCCGTCCACCCCGGCCTTGAGCTGCACATTGGTGCCGGTCAGGGTGGTGTCCACGCCGGAAAGGATCACGTGCTGGCCATACTGCTGCGAGCCCGTGGTGTTGACCGAGCCGCCATTGATCAGCACGTCGCCATTACCCCGGGTTTGCAGCGAGGCGGCGCGAACCGGACCGTCCAGGACGATGTCGCCCGCGGCGGCCACCGTCAGGTTGCCCAGGCGCGAACCCTGGCCGATCGGGGCGGTGAAGTCGACGTTCCCCTTGCCCGCGGACACGGTCAGGTCGTGGCCGCCGTCAAGCGCGTCATTGAAGCGGATGTCGCCGTCGCGGCTGGCCACCGAGACGTTGCCGCCCAGCGTGACCGCGCCGCTGTACGACTGGTCGCCCGTGGTGGCGATGCTGCCCGCGCCCAGCGTGGACTTGCCGTTCACCGTCAGGCTGGCCAGTGCGTTCTGCGCACCAAGCGGGCCCTTCAACACGGCGTCGCCGTCGATCGTCAGGTCGTGCGCACCGTCGCCGCCGCCCAGCAGGCTGACGGTGCTGCCCTTCAATACGGTGTCGCCGCTGAAGATGGCCCGTTCGCCGTAGGACTGCGTGCCGGTCGTGTCGACGAGCCCTCCGTTGATGCCGATGGTGCCGCCGACGTCCGACGTAATCGATGCCGCGTAGACCACGTCGTTGAGCGTGGTGGCGCCTTTGCTGGCGATGGTGATGTCGCCCAGGCGGCCACCCGTGTTGTCGCCGATGGTGTTCGTGAAAGTGACGTTGCCCGCGCCGGCGGACAGCGACAGATCGTGGCCGTCGCCCTGGCTGCTGGCGACCTTGTCGTTGAACGTGATGTTGCCGCCTTGCGTGGCCAGCGCGACATCGCCGTCCAGGGAGACCGCGCCGTTGTACGACTGTTCACCCGTGGTGCCGATGCTGCCGTCCAGGCTGGACGTGCCGTTGATCGTCAGGCTGGCCAGCGCTTCTTGCGCGCCGAACGCGCCCTTCAGCACGGTCTCGCCGTCGATGGTCAGGCCGTGTTCGCCGTCGCCGCCGCCCAAGAGGCTGATGATGCTGCCCTTGAGTACGGTGTCCGCGCCCAGCGTAACCAGCTCGCGGAAGGTCTGCGCACCCGTCGTGTCGACCAGGCCGCCGTTGATGGCCACCGTGCCCGGGGCATCCGTCTGTGCCGACGCGGCATACACCGCGCCGTTGAAGGTGGTTGCGCCGGCGGTATTGGCGGTCAGGTTGCCCAGGCGCTGCCCGGCGCTGCCCACGGCGTTCAAGCTGATGTCGCCGCCTGCCGTCGAGTCAATGACAACGTTGCGGGTGCCGATCAGCGCGCCGTCGAACGTGACGTTGCCGGTGGTGGTGGACAGCGACTGGTCGCTGCCCAGCGTGACGGCGTCCTGGTAGTGCTGGTTGCCGGTGGTGGCGATGCTGCTGGTGGTCAGCGTGGCGGGGCCGGTTATGGTCAGGCTGGCCAGCTTGGTGTTGGCGCCGATGGCGCCCGCAAGCGATGCGGCGCCATCGATGTCCAGCGCGTGCGCGCCATCCGCGCCGTCGGCCAGGGTGATGGTGCTGCCGGTCAGTGCCGTATCGTCGCCCAGCACCACGCGGCCGGCGTAGTACTGCGCGCCCGTCGTGGTGACGCTGCCGCCGTCAAGGGCGGTGATGCCCGTGCCCAGCTGGCTCAGCGATGCCGTGCTGACGGCGCCGCCGTAGGTCGTGGTGCCCGTGGTGGTAACGGTCAGCGCGTTGGCGCCCGAGACGTCGCCCGTGAACGCGACCGCGCCGTTGCCGGTGACCACGTTCACGCCACTGCCCAGCACGGTGTCGCCATCGACGCCGAAGGCGCCGTTGGCCGTGGTGTACAGGCCACGCAGCGTCGTGTCGCCGTTGTACTGCTGGGCGCCCGTCGTGCTGACGCCTTGCAGGTCAATGGTGGCGCCGTCGATGTTGAGGCTGGCCAGGTTGCTGGCGTTGCCGCCCAGCGTGACGTCGCCGTCATTGGCGTTGATCACGGCTTGCTGGTTGCCGCCGTTCAGCGAGCCCCAGACGTTGACGCCACCGCCTACGCCGTTGGCGGTCAGCGTGCGCTTGCCGCCTGCCAGCGTGGCGTTGCCCGTGATGTCGATGGCCGTGCCGGTCAGGTCGCCATTCAGCGTGACGTCGCCGTCGTAGCTCTGGGATCCCGCCGTGTGGACGGCGGCCAAACCGATCTGCGCACCGATCACCGCAAGGTTGTTGGCCTCGTTGCTGGCGATGGCGTGGTTGACGCCGACATTGCCCGAGACCGAGCCCAGGAAGATGTCGCCGTGATTGCCGGCGGACAGCCCGACGGTGCTGATCAGATCGTCGACCGAGGCGATCTGGATGTGGCCATCCGCGGTGGCGATGCGCCCCAGCGTCAAGGCGCCGGTGCCGTCCACGATGATGTCGCCCGCGCCCACAACGTTGGCCGTGAGATAGCGCGCCGACGTGTTGAAGGAGGCGCTGGCGTCGCCAATGCCGGTCTTGCTGGTCAGGTCCAGGCTGTTGGTCGTGATGTTGATGCCCGCACCCAACAGCGACCCCTCGGCGGCGGCCAGGATGACGCTGCCGTTGGCGTCGCCCGCATCGATCAGCCCAAATGCCACGTCGCCGTGCTGCGAGCTCAGGTCGATGATGCGGTTGCTGCCGCTGGCCGTGGCCGACGCATCCAGCGTGCCGGTGGCGTTGGCGGTGATGTTGCCGTTGGCGGTGGACAAGGCGGCGGTCAGCGCGCCGGTGTTGTTCAGCGTAAGGTTCGCGGGCGCGGTGATTCCGGTGAGGCTGACGTTGGCGTTGGCCGCTTCCGTCGTCAATGCCGTGTTGCCGCCCGCTGCGCCGCTCGTGAAGTTCAACGTGTCGCCCGTGACCGCGATGGTGCGCGGCGTGGCGCCTGCCGCGACCACGTCGCGCGTGCCCACCAGGGTAACGGTGTCGTTGGCCTGGACGCCCGCGCCGGCAATGGTCAGGGTGCCGGCCGAGGACAGCAGCAGGTTGTCGGCGGTGTTGGACAGGCCCGAACGCGCGTCCAGGTCGCCGGAAGAGCGGATATAGACCGAGCTGTTGTCTCCCGCCTGGGTCACGTCGCCGTTGAGCGTCAGTGCACGCGTGCCCACGTTGTTAAGGACGATGACCGCGCCGTCGGCGCCGGTCGTCAGGTCACCCAGCGACGCGAGGTTGGTGCGCAGCGCAATGCCGCCCGTGCCGTTGGCCAGGTTGGTGGCCGTGCCGATGCTGCCGCCGGCGGTGGCCGTCAGGCTGTTGCCGTAGACCAGGTTGCTCGCCAATGCGCCCAGGATGGAACCGGCCGCCTTCAGCGTGACGTCGCCCGAGGCCATGGCGTCGATCGTGTTGATCGACAGGTCGCCCTTGGACGTGGCGATCGAGATGTCGTTGTCCGCCGAGTTGGTCTTGGTGATGGCGCTGGTGACCAGCGTGGGGCCGGCCGTGGTGATGCCGATGGCGCCGTTCTGCGTGATGATGGAATTCAGCGTCGTGCCGGCCGCGCGGTTGTCGTCCAGGAAAATCGAGCCGTTGCCGGTGACTTCCGCCGTGATGCTGGCGGCGGTCGTTTGCAGATTGTCGGCCGAGCCTTCGGCGCCGCCGATGCCCGCGCCCGCCTTCAGCGTGACCGAATTGCCGATGATGCGCGTGGATTCCTCGCGATCGTCGACGATGGTGCTGCCGGCCTTGCTGTAGTCGATGTTGACCGTGCCCGTGCCCGCGTCGATGTTGCCCGCCACCAGTTGGCTATTGGTGCCGTTGCCCACGATCTTGATCGTGCCGCTGCCGTTGCTGGCGATGGCGTTGGCGATCTGCAAATTGCCGGCCGCCGCGATGTCGATGGTATTGCCCGACAGGTACGAGTAGACGGAGTTGTTGTCCGCCGCCAGGTACATCGCGCCATTGGTGGTGGCTTCAACGCGCTGGCCGGTTGCGTTGATGCGGCCAGTCGAGGTGTTCGCGCCGATGCCGTAGCGGGCGTTCAGCGCCACGCCGTACGCCTTGATGGTGGCGCCGGCCGCGTCGGCCAGCACGTAGCCGTTTTCGGCGTTCAGCGTGATCTGGCCTTGCGTGCTGCCAGCCTGCACGTTCTTGACGGTGATGTTGCCCGACGTGGTGTTCACCGAGATGCCGTTGCCGGCCGCGTCGGTGGCGGACGTCATGCTGTTCAGCACCAGATTGCCCGTCGACGTGACGCGCGTTTCGCCGTTGGCGACCGAGGTCGTCAGGCCGCCCAGCAGGTTGCCGGTGCTGTCCAGGTACAGCGAGCCGTCGCCGGTGACGGTCGCCGACACAGGGTTGTACGGCGCCGCGATCTTGACGGCCGCGTCGTTCGTGCCGATGCCGTTCTTCGCGGTCAGCGTGATGGCGCCGGTGCCCGACCCCGAGATGGCGCCGCCGCCGTCCAGGATGCTGCCGTTCTGGGCGTTCAAGGTCAGCGTCTTGTCGGTGCCGTAGCTGACCGTGCCGACCAGGATGTCGCCGGTGGTGGTGGTGACCGACAGGTCTTCGCCCGCGCGCAGGTTGCCCAGGTTGATCGAGCCCGCCTGGCTCAGCCAGATGCCGCCCGAGGCGGTCGCCGAGATGTTGTTGACCTGCGTGTTCAGGGCGCGGCTGGACGAGCCGATCGAGTTGGTGGTGTTGCCCGACGCGGTGGACAGCGTCAGGTCGCCCGCCGTGATCTTCGACGTGTTGACCATGCCCTGGATGGAGCCGCCCGTGTAGTAGTACGGATTGGTCGACAGGTTTACCGAGCCATTGGCCGTCACGTCGATCTCGTTCAGCGTGATCGAACCGATCGCCTGGTACGTGAAGTTCAGGCCGGTGGTGTCACGAACGATGGTCAGCGCGGTGTTGTTGCTGGTGTCGGCGCCGCTGAAGGTCAGGTTCTGGGCGTCGATGGTCAGGAAACCGGAACTGCCGTTCTGGTTGCCCATGGCGTTGTTGCGGTTGATGGACAGGTCGGTCAGGTCGGCCAGGTTATCGACATAGATGCTGCCCGGGGTGTTCAGCGTCAGCGACGGCGTGTCCAGATGGATGCGGTTGGTGTTGCCCGAGCCGATGCTGCGTGACGAGCCGTAGTCGGCCGTCAGGGTGACGCTCTTGCCGGTGATGCGGTTGCTGTTGTCCGCGCCGACGATGTTGCCGCGGTTGGTCGTCAACGCGACCGCGCCGCCGCTGGTGCTGATGGTGCCCACCACCAGATCACGGCCGGTGCTGGCGGTGTCGGCGGTCAGCGTGATGTTGCCATCGCCGGTGACCGAGGCCGCGCGCAGCCCGTAGGTTTCAGTCAGTGCGATGCTGCCGTCCGCCGTGTCCGTCTTCTTGGCGCTCAGGTTGACGGTTGTCGTGCCGCCGCTGAGATTCGTGGTGCGGATGGCGCTCTTGTTGCCGATCGAGCCATTGGCCGTCAGGTTGACGGTGGTGGCGTTGGCGATCGTGCCGCTGAGGATCGAGCCGCCGGTGTTGTGGACGGTGAAGTCGTTGCCGTTGGTGTTGACCGAGCCCAGCTCGATGTCGCCGACGGTATTGCTGACCGCGCTGGCGCCCACCGACGTCAGGCTGGGCAGGCTGGTATTGCCTTCCACCGTGATGAACGCGCCACCGCCGACGGCGCTGCCGGACAGCGTGCTGACGCGGGTGTCGATGGCGTTGCCGGCGCCGGTGGCGCCGATGGCGTTCCTGGCGTAGAGCGTCAGCGACGCGGCGTCGATCTTGGTGTTGGCATCGCCATCGCCCAGCAACGAGCCAAAGTTCGATGTCAGCGCAACGTTGTCGTAGCCGACGTTGATGGTACCGACGGTGATGCCGCGGTCGCTGCTGACGTTCAGGTTCAGGCCGCCCGCGTCCGTGACGTTGCCCAGCACCAGGCCGGCCGTGCTGCCGCTGCCGCCGTCGGTGGCGGTAAAGCCGATGGCGCCCTGGCCGTCGCGCGTCGGCGAAGTGATGCTGTAGGAACGCGCGTCGTTGCCCCTCGAGTACAGTGACAGCGCATCGATGTGCGTGTCGGAATCGATGTAGACGTCGCCGGTGTTCTGGATGTTCAGCACCGGGGCGGAGAGATTGATTTCGCGGCCTGCGTCGCCGATGCCGCCCGTGCCTTGGGTGGTCAGCGACACCTGGCCGGCGGTGATGCGCTTGCTGTCGTCGGCGCTGCCCAGGATGCTGTTGTTGCTGGACAGGCGCACCGTGCCGGTGGTCTGTGTATCGATGATGCCGATGTCCTGGCCCACGCTGCTCGCCAGCGACAGATTCAGGCCGGTGTTATCACGGACTTCGTTGACTTGCAGACGGCCGTCGTGGACCACGTTGAACTGCAGCTCGTTCGAGGTGATGTCGTAGGTGGCGGGCGATCCTCCGGTCGCGTACAGCGACAGGCTGGCCAGGTCTTGGTCGTTGTTCACGTAGACGTGGCTGCCGCCCGTCAGGTAGAGCTCGCTGGTTGTCGTGTTGATCTTGTCGGCCGGACTCGCGCCGATCTGGCCGGTGGCGAACAGCGATACCGAATCGCCTGTGACGTGCGAGGTGGGCGACAGGTTGACGAGGGTGCTGCCGGCGCCCGTGGCGGCCAGGCTGACGCTGTGGGCGGGGCCCGTGTCGATGGTGCCGATGTTCAGCGTGCGGTCGCCCGAGAACGAGAAGTTCAGGCCGGTGGAGTCGCGCACGTCGAACAGCTTGTAGCCGTCGTTGGTATCCGTGACGTTGAACGTCAAGCCCTGGGCCGCAACCTGGACGGTGTTGTTCACGCCCTGATCCGCGTGGTTGGCGGTGACGTTCAGGCTGAACAGGTTCGACGCGTTGTTCAGGTACAGGTTGCCGCTGGTCTGCGTGGTCAGTTGACGGGTATCGGTTTGCACCACGTTGCCGGAGGTGCCGATGGACCCCGTGGCGGTCAGCGTCAAGGAAGGGGCGACGAAGTTGCTGCCCGCGCCTTGAATGATCGACCCATTGCTGACGTTGACTTGCGCGGAGCTGGCGACGTTGTTGTTGCCCAGCGTCAAGTTCTTGTTGTTCGAGATCCACAGGCTGCCGCGCAGGTTCGACGACAGCTTGTCGACGCTGACATACAGCGCTTGGTTGGTGTTGTAGGTGCCCGTGACCGAGCCGGCGTTCAACGTCAGCTCGCCCGTGCTGATGTTGGGGTTGCTGGCGCTATTGCTGTTGCCGTAGATGTTGCTGCTGCTGCCCAGCGTGACGGAGCCGCCCGCGCCGGTCGCGACGTTATTGACCGTCAGCGTGCGGTCAGACGACAGGGACAGCGCCAGGTTGCTCGCGGTGGAGACGTTGTTGAGCGTCAGGCCCGAGGTGCCGGTCGAATCCGTCAGCGAGAAGGTCAGGCCGGTGGCGGAGATGCTGTACGAATGGGTCTGCGCGCCGCTGGTGTTGTGGTTCGCGGTCAGCGCCAGCGACGTCAGTTGCTTGTTGTTCGAGACAGAGACGTTGCCCGCTGACCCGATCGACAGGTTGTTGGCGCTGGTCGATGCCGTGACGCTGCCGTTCGTGTTCAGGGCATTCAGGTTGACGTTGTTGCCGGTGATCAGGCCGGATCCACCGATGGTGGGGTTGAACGTGTTGTTCGCGTAGCGCGTGGTCAGCGTCACCGAGCCCGTCGTGCCGGTATTGATCGTGCCGGCGGTGATGGCGGTGTCGGTGTTGACGGCCAGCGCGGCGCCGTTCATGTTGGCGGCGATCGTCAGGTTCGTGCCACCGGTGATCGACAGCGATTGGCTGCCCAGCCCGCCGAAGGAATAGGCGTTGGTGTCGAAGTTGGCGGTGCTGGACGCATCGCGGCGCGTCAGGTTCAGATCAATGCTGTCGAGCGCCCGACCGCCATTGTGCAGGGTGATGTCGCCGTTGTTGGCGATCACCAGATTGTCGGTCAGGGTGCGCAGCGCGCGGCCGCTGCTGCCGATGGCGCCGGTGTTCGCGTCGCGCGCGGTGTAGCTGTCGCTACCGATGGCCGACAGTTTGACCGTGCCGGCCGTGATGCGGCCGCTGCCGGCATCGCTGGTGATGCTGGAATTGACGCCGCCGTTGGCCGTGGCCAGGCTGACCGCGTTGCTGGCGGTGATGGCGCCCACCTGGATGTTCTTGCGGCCGGTGAAGCTGAAGTCCGTCAGCCCGCCCGTGATCTGTTCCAGGTACTGGGTGGTGCCATCGTCGGTGATGCGGATGGTCTGGCCCGCGCCGCCGCCGATGGCGATGGTGCTGGTGCTACCCGCCGCGCGCAGGCTGTTGATGGCCAGCTTGTTCAGAACGGTGTCGCTGCCCACATAGAAATTGTTGCCCGTCAGGCTCAGCGCCGACGTGCCATTCAGGGCCAGCGTGCCGCCGGTGGCCGACGAGCCGATCGAACCGCTTGATCCCGCCGTCAGCGAGACCGTGGCCGCGCGGATCGCGCCGGGGTTGGCCAGATCGTCGTTGGCGATGTTGCCGGCCGACACCAGGCTGACCTTGCCGGCCGCGCCGGCATCAACATTACCGACCAGCAGGTGCTTGCCGTTGGCCGAGAATGCGAAGTCCAGATCGCTCGAGCTGGCGATGTCTTTCAGATGAATGCCGTTGGCGTCGTCCGTCAGCGTGAAGGCCGACAGATTGTGCGCGGTGATAGCGTACGAGCCGTAGGCCGAGCCGTTGCGCGTGATGGCCAGGCGCGTCAGGCCGGTCTCGTTGTTGACGGTGATGTCGCCGCCGCTGATCAGGCTGACGTCGGGGGCCCGCAGGGTCAGCGCGGCGCCTGCCGTGCCCAGCGTGCCAGCGGCCGACAGCGCGATGCTGCTGGCCTGGATCTTCGTGGCGGCGTCGCCGTCGTCAAGGATCGAACCGGCGCTGTTGGCCAGCGCTGCGGGGCCAGCGGCCTGCACGCTGCCGACCGTGGTCGTGCCGGAATACTGGGTGTAGCCAAGCTGGCCACCTGCCGCAAGCGACGCCAGCTTGATGTCGCCGGTGGTGCCGTTCAGGTAAAGGTCGCCGCCGGCGTTGGCCTGTACGTTGACCTGGCCTGCGCCGCCCACGCCCACATAGCGCACGCTGCCCGCGTACATGCCGCCGATAGCGCCCGTGGCCGTCAGCGAGATGTCGCCGCCGCCCGCGTAGACGTTGCCCGAGCCGGTGCCCAGGATGGAGCCGTTGGCCGCGTTCAGCGTGACGTCGTCGTTCCAGCTTCGCACCGTGCCGGTCAGCAGCAGGTCGCCCTGGCGCGCGTCGATCTGCACCACGTCGCTTGCCGTGATGTTGCCCAGTGTGATGATGCCGGTGGTGTTGCCGGAGCCGGTGGGCTTGGGCAGCTGAGCGTAGAAGCCGCCACTGTTGGCGGAACCGGACAGGTTGCTGGTGAGGATGTCCAGATAGCCCGTGCCGGTGGCGCCGATGGCACGGCCGGCATACAGGTACACCGAGTTGGCCAGCAGCAGGGTGTTCTTGTTGCCGTCGTCGCTGATCGCGCCGGCGGAGTTCAGCGTGATGGAGCCGCCATAACCCGCATCGATACTGCCGACCGTGACGTCGCGGTCGCTGAGGAAGCTGAAGTTCACCGAGTTGCTGTCGCGCACCTCGTGAATGGTGTGACCGGTCACATCGTCGGTGATGTTGAACAGCAGCGACGGCGCGCGCACGTCCAGCACGTAGCGGTCGTCCTCGCCCTTGTGGCGAGCGGCCACCGTCAGGGAATTGAGATCCGCGATGTTGGTGGCGTACAGGTTGCCGCGCGTGTCCAGCGACAGGTTCGGGGCGTTGACCGAGACGAAGTCGGTGCTGGTGCCGATGTCCTGGTTGGCGACAAGGCTGACGGAGCTGGCCGTGACACGCGTATTCGCAAGGCCATCGTCCAGGATGCTGCCTTGCGTGGACGTCAGCGTAACGCTGCTGCCCGCGCGGATGTTGCCCAGTTTCAGGGTCTGGTCGCCGCTGAAGATGAACTGGTTCAGCAACGAGCTGTAGACCTGCTTCAGGTCGTAGGCGTTGCCCAGGTCGTCGTTGACGTCGAACGCCAGGAAGGGCGCGGACACCAGCAGGGCGTTCTTTCTGAGCGGGTCGGAGTGTGAATTGCTGACCGACAGGTACGTCAGCGTCTTGCCGGGGTTGTCGACGTAGATGTCGCCGCCACTACCCAAGGTCAGGCTGGTCGTGGAAGTCTTGATGTGATCGCCGGCCGTGCCGATGTGCTGCTGTGCTTGCAGGTTGACGGCGTTACCCAGCAGTTCGCTGTTGGCATTGGCGCGCAGGATGTTGCCGCCCTGGGCGTTCAGCCACAAGGTGCCGGTGCCGGCGTCCAGCTTGTTGGCGGTCAGGTCGGCCACGCCGATGACCGAAATGCCGTTGTAGGCTTTCAGGTCATCCAGCAGCACCGAGCCCTGGGCCTGGTTGAGGTAGATGCTGCCGCCCGTGGCGCGCAGTTCACCGGCCGCCGTGCGCAGGTAGGTGCCCGACGTGCCCACGGTGTAGTTGCTGTTGGAGGCCGGGGCCAGCAGGGTGACGACGTTGCCGGTGATCAGCGATGCCGACGATCCCGTGATGCTGCCCGCGCGCGCGGTCAGCGTGACGTTGCCCGAACCCGCGTTGACCTGGCCGGCGAAGATGCTGTTGCCGGTCAGGTTGACCGCGCCGCCCGAAGAACTGACGTTATTGGCCGACACCGAGCCCGCGCCGTTGATCACGACCGCGGCGTTGTTGGCCTGCGCCTGGGTGATGGTCAGGCCGTTGCTGGTGCTGTCCAGGTACACGCCGCCCGCGCCCGATGTGGCGGACACGGTGCTGGCGTTGGTCTTCAAGGCGCGCGACGCGGCGCCGATGCCGCCGTTCTGCGCCGACAGCGTGAGCGCGCTGGTGGCGATCGAGGTGGCGTCATCACCGTCGTCGAGGATGTTGCCCGAGCCCGACGTCAGCGACGCGGACGCGCCCGCCTTGATGGCGCCCAGGGTCAAGTGGCCGCCCGCCCAGACGGACAGCGCGCCGGTGGTGTCGATCGAACGCAGGGCCAGGTCGCCCAGGTTGTTCACATACACGCCGCCTGAGCCGCTTGCGGCTGTCAGCGCGCCCGTGTTTGTGGTCAACGCCAGGCCCGAGGAGCCGATGGCGCCGTTGTTGCCGGTGCTGCCCGTGGCCTTCAGCGCGATGCTGCCGGCAGTGATGCTGCCGAGGCTGTTGCGCGCCTGGATGTCACCGGCCGTGGACGTCAGCGCCAGCGCGCCCGTGCCCAGCGCAATGTTGCCGACGTTGATCGTGCGGTCGCCGGTGAACGAGAAGTTCAGGCCGGCCTGGTTGACCGTGTTCAGTTGGTAGCTGCCGTTGTCCGTCAGCGAGAAATTCAATCCGCTGGATGCCAGTTCGTAGGTGTTGTTGACGCCGGGTTGCGCGTGGCGGCTGGTGATGTCCAGCGTGTTCAGCACCGAGCGGTTGGCCACGGCCAGGTTGCCGCCGGTGGCGAGCGCCAGCCGCGTGGTCTGGGTGTTGACCGCGTTGCCGGCTTCACCGATGCTGCCGCCGCTGGCGTCCAGCGTGACGGTGTTGCCCGTCACCACCTGGTTGGCGCCACCCACGTTGCGGATGGTGCCCGCGCTGGTGCGGACCAGCGCCGCGCCGCTGCCGGCATCAATGACGTTGGCCAGGTTGATGTCGCCGGTGGCGTTCAGCGTGATCGTGCCGCCCCGGCTGGTCAGCTTGCCGATGTTGTTCAGCGTGCTGCCCACGCCCAGCGCTTCCAGCGTGATGGCGCCGCCCTGGGTGCTGATTTCCGTATTCGAATTCTCGAAGCGGATGCCGCCCGTTTGCGTCGAGCGCAGCGTGAAGCTGTTGCCCGAGGTGGTTTGCAGATTGATCGCGGCCATGTCCGCGATGGTGATCTGGCCGGTGGCTTCCAGCTTGATGTTGGTGGTGCCGGCCAGGCTTTCCAACAGGCCGCGCGACACGGTGTTGTTGGCCGCGTTGGCGTCGCCGCCGTTGACGGTGCCGTCACCGGCGCTGCCGTCCAGCGCGCCCGATCCGCTGCCGGAATCGACGATGCGCAGATCGGTCGGGTCGATCAGCAGCAGGCCCGTCTTGCCCTTGGGCGCGCGCATGTCCACCGAACCGGTCAGGCCGATGTTCTTCTTGCTGGAGACTTCGGCAAAGCCGCCGTCACCGCCTTGTTCACCGCCACGCGCCGACAGGCTGCCGGCAAACGCCGTGGCGTCGTTGGACCACATCGTGACGTTGCCGCCGTTGCCCTTCACAAGCGCATCGGCCTTGAGCGTGGCGCCCGCCGCCACCTTGACGGTGGACGACTTGCCGCTGAACGCGGCCGAGCCATTGTCCGGGGCCACGCCCAGGCTGCCCAATGCAATCTCGCCGCCGCCCGCGGCGCCCGAGACGTCGATGGCCGCGCTGCGTGTCACGTCCACGTGTTCGCCGGTGACGACGACCTTGCCGCCTTGCCGGCCCGCGCCCACGCCCGTGGCGTCCACCTTGCCGGCGATCTTCACGGTGCCGGCATCGCCGCCGGACAGCACGATCTTGCCGTTCTGCATGCCCACCGATTGGGCGCTGATGATGCCGTCGGTGTTGACCACGTTGTCGATCACGCCCTTGACGGCGCGTGCCGTCAGCAGCACCGTGCCGCCGTCGGCGCGGATGACGCCGCTGTTGGTCACCAGCGCCGATACCGGTTTGCCGTTGGCGTCCTTGGGCAGTTCGTTGACGGTGGAGGTGGCGTCGAAGCTGAGCAGCCCGTCGCCCTGGAAGTCGACGGTGACGGTGTTGGCGCCGGCCAGGGCCACGCGGCCCAGCTTGGCCTGGATCACGCCCGAGTTGCGTACCGACGGCGCCACCAGCGCGGCCAGGCCGCTGTCCTTGATGCTGATCGTGCCTTCGTTCACGATCATGGCATTGGCCTTGGACGAGGCCTGGTTGAACTTGTAGTTGCCGGCCAGGAAGTCCTTGTCGCTGATGTTCGCCGTGGTGGCGACGAGGCCGCCCACGTCGATGCGCGCACCCTTGCCGAACACCACGCCGTTCGGGTTCACCAGCATTACCGTGCCGTTGGCGTTCAATCTGCCGAAGATCGCCGAGGGGTCATTGCCGACCACGCGGTTCAGCGTGACGCTCTTGCCGCCGGGCTGACGGAAGTTGACCGTCTCGTTGGCGCCGATGTTGAAGTCTTTCCAGTTGATGATGGCCTTGCCGGTCGACTGGTTGATGTCCAGCGTGCCGTTGCCACGGTCGACGATGGTGGCCGAGCCCCCAACCACGTTGCCGCCGGTGGGGTTGGCGTGCGCGCCGCTTGAGGCAAGCGAGCCGATCAGCACGGCCAGCGTGCTGAGGGCGGGCAGGGCGGCGTCTTTCTTCGAGCGCGAGCGGCGAGCGGATGGGGCGAGGCTGCGGGAATTGCGATTCATGGTCGGTCTCTTGTCGTTCGCTGCTTAGTACTGCGCCGAAATGCTGAAGAACACGCGGGGATTCTTGTTGCCCTGGGTCAGCACGTCCGTGCTGGTGGGCTTGGCCACTTCAAGCGTGGCGTACAGGCTCTTGCTGAGGTTGGCGCGCATGCCCGCCCCGATGGAGGACACGTTGGCGCGCGTCAAGGGCGCGCTTTCGCTGCGCGACCAGATGCGGCCGCCATCAATGAACGAATAGACGTGCGCGCCGTGCGGCAGGAAGTTGTCGGTGGACACCGCATAGCGCAGTTCCAGCGAGCCGGCCAGGCCGGAGTCGGCGGACATTTCGCCGTCGTCGTAACCGCGGCCGAAGTTGGGGCCGCCCAGCGCGAATTCCTCGCTGGCCAAAAGCGGGCTGGCGCTGTATTGGCCGGCGAAGGTGGCCACGAACGACAGGCGTTCGGTGAGCTGTTGCAGACGGGTCAGTTCGGCGGTGAGCTTCAGGAAATCCGAACGGCCCTTGGCGCGCGAGGCCAGTTCGGAGCCTTCTTGCGTGGCGCCCATTGCGTCCAGGCCCTGGTGCACGGTGCCGCGGATGGCGGTGATGCCGTTCCAGCTGTCGGTGCGGTCATAGCTCAGGCCCGCGCGCAGCACACGCAGGCGGTCGCGCGTGAAGGGGGTTTCGGTGATGTCGGTGGCCACGTTGCGCACGTCGAACATGCCGAAGGCGCGCAGGTTTTCCAGGCGCGAGCGGATCAGCGGATAGGTCAGTGTGGCGGTGTAGGCCTGCACGTCGCTGGCGACGTTCAGCGGGGCCAGGTCGCGGCCCGGCTCGCTCTTGGCATAGCTGGCGGCCAGGCCGAAAGTCATGCCGCTGTCGGAAACCAGCATGTCGTAATTGCCGGCCACGGCCTGGCTGCGGTAGGCCGGAAAGCCCAGACGCCCGCTCAGCGTGAAGGTGTCGGCGCGCGCGCCGAACGAATTCAGCGTGACCTGACCGGTCATTTCGCTCCAGCCCAGGTAGGGCGAGCCACGGTTGTCGAAGCCCAGGCGCGCATCGACGGGCTTGCGTTCGCTATGCACCACCAGCACCGAGCCGCCTACTTCCTTGGGCGAGGCTTCCAGCGAGGCGCGCACGACCATGCCGCTCAGATCATTGGCCAACAGCAGTTGGCGTTCGACCTCGGCCACATTGATCGGGCGCACGCCGCGCAGGCGCTGCACCAGCTTTTCAACCGCCGCTTGCGCGGGGCCGATATCGCCGTCGTACTTCACGTCCGATACATAGCCTTCGACCACCACGATGCGGAAGACCCCGCCGTCGACCGTCTGCTCCGGCACGATGACGCGCGTGGTCACGTAGCCGTCGTTGCGGTAGAGCAGTTCGATGTCGTTGGCCACCTTGAAGGCGTCGGCCACCGTGATCGTCTTGCCCACCAGCCCCTGATAGAACGCGCTGATCTTTTCGGGGGAATAGTGGGTCACGCCGTCCACGCGCATGTTGCTCAGCGTGAAGTTCAGCTTGTCGGCGCCGGCCGGCGCCTCGGACGCGCTGCCTTGCTGCACCGTCACCTGGGGCGCGCCGGTCGTGCTTTCGGGCATGGCCGGTTGCGGCAGGGCGCGGCCCGGCTCGGCGGCCGACGGCAATTGCGGACGCACGCTTTGCGCCATGACCGGTCCGGCGGCCAGCGCCAGGGCCGTAGTCGCAAGGCCGATATGCAAGGAAATGGGGGTCAGACAGAGGACAACGGGACGGCAGAATCGAGATAGGCGGCGCATGGGGGAATCGAACGGCGGCTTGTTACATTTGGAATTGATAGATGCTATTTGACATATAACTCACGCTTGGGTACACAACATTTTTGCAACCGCCAAGCGCTCAGATATGCCTTCGCTCGTGACGCCGTCATTGGGTAGATACCGGAAAACAAAGGGAAATTCAGATTCCATCAGCCTGTGGCGGCGACACCACAAAGCGCCGGAATCTCGGGTGATCTGACCAGTTTCGCGCTGTAACAAACATTATCGTAAGTACGCAAATATTCCATTACCGAGGTTTGCTGGAATGTCAGGTAGGTTTGCCGCAAGGAAAATTATTCGAACCGGGGCCTCGGTTTTGTCTCTTGTTACCAACGTCAACGTCGGCCGGCATGAAAGAATGCGCGGCATGAACGATGCCTTCTTTCCGCTGGCTCCGGGCCAGCTCGCCGGTTTGCGCGTATTGGTGGTCGAGGATCGCCCCGAAGACCGCATGCTGCTCGTGGATTTCCTGACCAGTCAGGACTGCCGGGTCTATGTGGCCGAGGACGGCAACGACGGCTACCGCAAGGCGCAACTGGTGCAGCCGGACATCATCCTGATGGACGTGAACATGCCGGTCTGCGACGGCCTTGCCGCCTGCCGCCTGCTGAAAGCCGACCAGGCCACGCGCGCCATTCCCCTCATCTTCCTGACCGCGGCTTGCCTGCCCGGCGAACGGGTGGCGGGGCTGTCGGCGGGCGCCGTCGATTACGTGGCCAAGCCGTTTGATTTCGAGGAAGTGCGCCTGCGCCTGCTGATTCATCTGCGGGTGGCTGCAACGCCCATGCCGGTGCCCGCATCGTCGCCGGCCGTGGCCGAGGCCAGCGCGGAAGACGGCACATCCGCTGCCGCCGCCGGGGCCACGCTGGACGGCGTGTTGTTTCGCGCGGCGCGCAAGCTGCTGCGCGAACGGCTGGATCACACGCCCGAACTGATGGCGCTGGCCCAGGCGCTGAATACCAACGCGCGGCGGCTGAACCAGGCGTTCCGGCGCTGCGCGGGCACGACCGTGTTCGAGTTCCTGCGCGAAGAGCGCATGCGCGAGGCGCGCCGCCTGCTGTGCGAAACCAGCCTGGATATCCAGGCCATTTCGCAGGCGGTGGGGTATGGCAACCGTGGCAATTTCTCTACGGCTTTTCGCGAACGCTTCGGCATGCCGCCCACGGCCTTGCGCCAGGAACTGGATCCCCATGCGTGAGCGCCGCCTGGGCTTGCCGGGTTGGCTGCCGTTGTTGTCGTTGTTGTTGTCGACGTTGTTGGCCATGGCTTGCCTGCTGCTGCCCGTGCAAGCGCAGGCCGCGCCGCCGCCGGTGGACCTGAGCGCCGTCACCGGCAAATTGCCGCTGAACCACGAACTGCTGGGCGTGGAAGACTCGGCCGGCACGCTGGAACCCAGCCAGATCCTGGACGGCCCCTGGCAGCCCGTCACGCCCGCCTGGTTGAACCGGGGCTTTTCGCCATCCGTGTACTGGCTGAAGCTGGACGTGCACAACCCCACCTATCGCTTCCTGGAACGCTGGTTGTCCTTTGGCGTACCCAGGCTGGAAGACGTGCGCTTCTACCTGTATCACGACGGTGAGCGAGAACCCTTCAAAGTGGTGCTGGCGGGCAACCGCGAGCCGCTCGCCTCGCGCGAAGTGCCGTCTTCCGTGTCGGTGGCCTCGCTGCTGCTGATGCCGGGTGAACGCGTGACGGTGCTGGTCAGGGTGCAGAGCCGCTCGGCCATCAGCATGGAACCCACCTTGTGGACGCCGGCGGCATTCGTGGACGCGGCGCAGCGCGGCACGGTGGTCCTGGCGCTGCTGATCGGCGCGCTGCTGATGGTGGCGATCTACACCGGCGTGCTGGGCGTGGCCCAGCGCGATCAGGTGTTCCTGTTTCTGGCCGCCGCCATCATCATCGAAATTCTCTACAGCCTGTCGTTTCAGGGTTTGCTGTACCGCTACGTACTGACGGGCGGCGGTGAAACGGTGTTGCGCGCGCCCAGTGTGCTGGGGACGCTGGCGGCCACGGTGTTCGGCTATACCGTGATGCGGTTCGCGGACTTGCATCGTGTGCGGCTCTGGCGCTGGGTGTATGGCGTGCTGATCGCCCTGGGCCTGGCGGGCTCGGTCTGGGCGGCGCTGGGCGAGTATCGCGCCAGCGCGCAGGCCGTGGTCGGACTGGTCTTCCTGTGGGGGCTGGTATGGCCGGTTTCCATGGCCGATGGCTGGCGGCGCGGGCACGCCAATGCGCGGATCTTCCTGCTGTCCTTCGCGGTGTATTGCGCCTTGCTCTTCTTGCGGCTGGCCTTCATCAACGGGCTGCTGCCCGGCCGGTGGGAAGGTGGGCCCGAGGTGGCTTGGGACCTGTTGTCGGTGTCGCTGATGCTGGCCGTGCTGGTGCATGGCCGCACGCGCCAGCATCGTCAGGAAAAACTGGCGGTCCAGCAGGAACTGACGCAAGCGCGCGAACGCGAACATCTGCGGCTGGACCAGGCCGTCAAGGCGCGCACGCGGGCGTTGCAGGCGGCGTTGATTCGGGCTGACGAAGCCGGCCGCGTGCGCCAGGACTTCCTGGCCCGAATCAGCCATGACCTGCGCACGCCGCTGACGTCCATCATCGGCTTCGCGGACCTGATCCAGGCGGGCGGCCGCGACGACGCGCCGCGCGGGGCGATCATTCGTCGCAGCGCCGATCACATGCTGAGCATGGTGAATGACCTGATCGATTACGCCGCCGGCGCGGGCGGCCAGGCGCTGCGCGTGTCTCCTGAATACGTGCACGCCTTGCTGGACGCCGTCGCCAAGGAATCCGCGCCGATCGCCGCCCGGCAGAACAACCAATTCGTGTTGCGGGTGTCGGAGTCGGTACCTGCCGTGTTGGAAATGGATGGCAAGCGCGTGCGGCAGGTGCTGTCCAACCTGATCGACAACGCCGCCAAGTTCACGCGCGGCGGCGTCCTGACCTTGACCGCCGACTACATCGCGCCCGATTCGGGCGACGCGATCGAGGGTGCGGGACGGCTCGCACTGTCGGTGCGCGACACCGGCTGCGGCATTGCGCCGGAAGACCGGCAGCGCATCTTCGAACCCTTCCAGCGGCTGGCTTCCGCCGAGAACCAGCCGGGGGTGGGACTGGGCCTGCCCATCGTGCAGCAATGGGTGCAGCGCATGAAAGGCGCGATCAGCATCGACAGCGAGGTGGGGCAGGGGACGCGGGTCAGCGTCACGCTGCCGGTCAGGAAGATGGACGAGTCCCGCATCTCGCATCACTACATTGCCGCCGCGCCGCATGTGCTGCCGATGCTGGACGGATCCGGCAAGCACCTGTGGCTGGCCGAGGACACGCCGGAGATTCGGGAGTTCCTGGTCGAGGAACTGGCCAGCATGGGCTTTCAGGTGGATAGCGAGGCCGGTGGCCAGGGCATGGTGGCGCGCATCCAGGCAGACGACGCCCGCCGTCCCGACCTGATCCTGACGGACCACCGCATGGACGGCGTCGACGGCTCGGCCGTGCTGGCAGCCGCCCGCGCGCGCTGGCCGGACCTGCCCGTCGTCGCGGTGTCGGCAACGCCCCACGACACGCAGGCCTTGGGCGGCGCGGGCTACGACGCCAGCTTGCTCAAGCCCATCAACCTGGTTGAGCTTCGCCATGTGCTGGGCAGGCTGTTGAATCTGTCGATCAAACCCTCAAGCAACGAGATGGACTCGGCCCCACCGCAGACGGCGCATCTGTCCGACGCCGAGCTGGCGCAGGTGCAATTGCTGCTGGAAAGCGGCGCCATCTCGGACCTGATCGATTGGGCGCAGGCATTGCAGGCGCGCGATGCGGCGTTCAAGGATTTCAGCGAACAACTGCGGCGCATGGCCAGGCAAGGCGACATCGCGGCGATCCGCAAGCTGTGCGAGACCATGCGGGAACACACCTGACCGCGAACGATCCCGGCACCGTAAACTGCCGTTGATTGGCGATATGAAAAGGGAGATCACTGTGCTGCATTTGCCGAACACATCGATCATCGAAGGAAACGCCGTCAGGTGGGGAACGTGCGGCGAAGGGCCGCCGTTGGTGGCTATCCATGGCACGCCGTTTTCCTCGCAGGTATGGCGCAGGATCGTGCCGGCGTTCGCGGATCGCAGAACGGTTTATGTCTTTGACCTGGTGGGTTACGGGCAGTCTGAAATGCGCGATGGGCAAGACGTGTCGCTGGCGGTGCAGAACAAGGTGCTGGCGGCCTTGTTCAAGGAATGGGAGCTTGATCGCCCGGACGTCCTGGCGCATGACTTTGGCGGAGCCACCGCGTTGCGTGCCTACTATCTGGACGGCTTGCGCTACGGCTCCTTGACGATCTTTGACGCCGTGGCGCTGGCCCCGTGGGGCTCGCCTTTCGTGCAGCACGTGCGCAAGCACGAAGGCGCGTTCGCGGGAATGCCCGACTATATGCATCGCGCGCTGCTGCACGCATATCTACAGACGGCGGCCAGCCAACCGCTCTCGGATGAAGCGCTGGATGTGTATAGCCGGCCGTGGCTGGGCGAGATCGGCCAACCCGCCTTTTACCGGCAAATTGCGCAGATGGATCAGAAGTACACCGACGAGGTCCAGGGCATGTATGGGCGGATGGACTGCCCCGTGCAGGTGCTATGGGGCGAGAACGACAACTGGATTCCGCACGCGAAAGGCGAAGCCTTGGCGGCGCTGATTTCGGGCGCGCCGTGTATGCCGATTGCGCATGCCGGCCATCTTGTTCAGGAAGATCGGCCCGAAGCGATTGTGGCGGCGGTGCTGAAGCAGATTGCGGGGACTTGAGCACCGCTCGTCACGCGTTCACAGAGGGTAGGCCGCCACATAACGTCGCGGCGTGTGAGCGTCAATCGACGATGCGGCCCGGGTTCAACGTGTCGTTGGGATCCAGCGCGCGCTTCAACCGCTTGAGCAGCGCGATTTCACCGTCGCTGCGCGTGTAGCCCAAGAATGGCTTCTTCAGGAAACCGATGCCGTGTTCGGCGCTGATCGTGCCTTGCCGGCCACGCAATGCGCTGTACACAATCTCTTCCACGCCCAGCCATTCGCTTTGCGCGTGGGGGCCGGTCAGGATGTGGATGTTGTTGTCGCCCAGATGCCCCATGAACAAATGCGTCGCGTCGGGGTATTTCTGTTTCAGCGTGGCCTCGACTTCGGCCACATACGTCGGCATTTCAGCCCAAGGCAGGCCGCAGTCGAAGTTCACCGTGGGTTTCAACGCGGTCAGCAACTCAGGGATGCACTCCCGCAAGCGCCAGAACTTCTGGGCGTCCGACAGGCTGGACGCCACCGCGCAGTCACTGATCAACTCCGCTTCCAGCGCGCCCTCCAGCGCGTTCTCCAGGGCTGCCTGGGGGGCCATGCCAGCCAGGCCGCTGGCCTGGATCAGTACGCTCCAGGGCGCGTTGCCCGGCAATGGCAAGGGCACGCCCGCCAGCTCGCTGGCACGTTGCAGGAACTGCGCCGACATGAATTCATAAGCGCTCAGTTGCGGGCCCAGGGTTTTTTTAAGATGGCGCAGCAGCAAGGCCATGGATTGCGTGTCCGGCACCTGCACCAGCGCCGTGGCGGGCGCGCCGGGATCGGGCTGCAAGCGCAAGGTCAGGCGGGTGATCACGCCCAGCGTGCCTTCGGACCCGATGAACAGAAACCGCAAATCCAGGCCAGCGCTGTTCTTGACCAGGCGCGTCAACGATGTCACCACAGACCCATCGGGCATGACCGCTTCCAGCCCCAGCACCGAGTCGCGCATGGTGCCGTAGCGCACCACCTGCGTGCCGCCGGCATTCGTGGCGGCATTGCCGCCAACCTGGCAACTGCCGCGCGCGCCCATGTCCACCGGGAAGAACCAACCGGCTTCAAGCGCGGCTTCCTGCACCTGTTGCAAGGTTGCGCCCGCCTGCACCTGCATGACGCCTTCGACCGCATCGATGGATTCGATGCGGTTCATGCGTTCCATATTGATGACCACATCGCCGTCGGCGGGCACCGCGCCACCCGCCAGCCCGGTCAAGCCGCCCTGGATGGTGATCTTGCGGCCATGCCGATCCGCATCGCGTACCAGGGCCGCCACCTCGTCGGTGGTAGTAGGCCGGTGCACGACGCTGGGCACGCCCCGCGTCAGGCCGCTCCAGTCGTGCAGGTATCGCTCATCCACAGGCCGTTCATCTCCATTCATGCCGCTTGCTCCACCTTGGGGGCGGGCGTTGCGCCGCTTGAGCCCATCGTCGAGGCGGCTTCCGGTCCACCCATGCGTTCAATCAACGCGGCCTGGTCGGCCTTGGCCTGCCGGTCCACCTCTTCCGGATTGCAGATCGCGTACAGCGCGGCCTTCATTCCCGCCAGCACGGCGGCATAAGCGGGTTCGCCTGCCAGGTCGTGCAGTTCGCCGGGGTCCGACTCCAGGTTGAACAGTTCCGGCTGACAGCGCACGTAGTGGTGATACTTCCAAGGCCCCTTGCGCAGCATGAAACCCGCGGTGTTGCTGCCGGCCGCATGATATTCGCTGAGGATGGCGCGGTCGTCGTCGACGGGTTGCCGCGCAATATCGAATAGCGATTGCCCCGCCCGCGTGCCCATGTGCGGCGTCGGGTCCACACCTACTGCCTGCAAGATCGTCGGATACAGGTCCAGCAGGTCCACCGCGGTATCGCAGACGGAAGGCGAGACGTCGGGGCCGGCCAGGATCATCGGGATGCCGACGCTTTCCTGGTAGAGCGTGGATTTTCCCCATAGCCCACGGGCGCCCACGTTGTCGCCGTGGTCCGACGTATAGACCACGTGCGTGGAATCAGCCAGGCCGAGCGCGCCCAGTGCGTCCACGATGCGGCCCACGTTGCTGTCCAGAAAGCTGCATAGCCCGTAGTACGCCAGGAACGCATTGACGCGCTCGTCTTCGCTTTCGAAGGTGTCTTCGCTGCGCTCGAATTCCGCGTAGGCCTGCACCCAGGGATGGCGTTCGTAGCCGTCTTTGGGATGCAGCTTGGCGTCGGGGATCTGCCGGGCGTCGTACAGGTCAAAGAACTCCCGAGGCGCGATCAGCGGGAAGTGCGGCGCCACCAGGCCCACGTACAACACGAATGGTTCACCGCGATCGGCCGCCGCGCGCAGCCACTCCAGGGTGCGGTCGGTAACGGACCTGTCATAGGACGTATAAGGCGATTCGCCCATGCCGATGCGATCGCCCAACATGCGCTTGCGTCCTGCCACCGGCAAGTAAGGGTCCCGGATGGATGCCCACACCATGCCGTGCCCGCCCACCACGTGCATGGGGATATGTTCCGCATCGAAGCCGACCGGGTCTTCTTCATTGCGATAGTGCAGCTTGCCGATGCTTTCAACGTTGATGCCCTGCTGCTGCAACACATGGCCCCAGCCTTGCGGATCACCCACGTACGGCATGGCGTTATCCCAATGCCGGGTCTGGTGCACGCGATAGCCGGTGGCGAACGCCGCGCGCGCCGGCACGCAGATCGGGCTGGGCGTGTAGGCGTTCGGAAAGCGTGCGCCACGCGCGGCAAGCGCGTCCAGGTTTGGCGTCTTGATGAACGGATGTCCGGAACAACCCATGAACGCGGGATTGTGTTCATCGGACATGATGACGACGATGTTTTTGCCTTTCATAGTGCTTCCTGGATATAGCCAGGCCACGCGCGCGGCGCGTCAGGCCTCGGGGGTGTAGCCGCTGTCCTTGACGACCCGGGCCCAGAACGCATCTTCGCGTTCCATCTGTCGTTTCAAGGCGGCGGGCGCGGTGACTTTGGGGTCGAAGAATTGCTGCTGCATGACTTTTGCAAACGCAGGCGAACGCACGGCATCGGCCACGGCCCCCGCCAATGCCTGTGCCTGGTCGGCGGGCAAGCTCTTGTTGCCGATCAGCGTGAAGTACTCGGCCACCGTCAGCGACGGATAGCCCGCTGTGGCGAACGTGGGCACGTCGGGCAGCGCGGACGACGGCGCCGAACCGGTCATGGCCAGGATGCGGATCTTGCCGGCCTTGTGCATGGGAATCAGGTTGGGCAGCGTGGTGATCAGCGCGGGCAGGACGCCGCCCACGGTGTCCGTCAGCGCCAGTGAACCGCCCTTGTATGGAATCGGCGTCAAGGGAACCTTGCTGGCGTTCGCCAGCATGACGCCCAGGAAGTGCATGACGGTGCCCGCGCCGGGCGTGCCGTAGACCGCCATGCGCGGGTCCTTTTGCGCCAGCGCCAGGAACTCTTGCAACGTTTTCGCCGGGCTGTCGGCGCCCACCGCGAATCCAAAATCAAACTGGCTGGCGGTGCCCAGCGGCGTAAAGTCCGCGGGGGTGTAGCGCAGGTCTTTGTATAGATGCGGATACAGCGTCAGGTTCGTGGAGGGGGTGAACAGCACGGCATTGCCCGTGCCATTGCCATTGCCGCCCGCCGCCAGCAACGAGTCGACCGCGATGCGGCCTCCCGCGCCGGCCTTGTTTTCAACGATGAGGGTGTAGCCCGATGCCCGCATGCCTTCGGCCAGCGCACGGGCCACCAGGTCGGCCGCGCCGCCCGGGGCAAAACCCACCAGCATGCGTAAGGGGGGCTGGCCTGTAGCTGCCTGATCGGCAGCGCGCTACAGCACACGGCGG
Organism: Achromobacter spanius; assembly: GCF_002812705.1. Lineage (NCBI taxonomy): Bacteria > Pseudomonadati > Pseudomonadota > Betaproteobacteria > Burkholderiales > Alcaligenaceae > Achromobacter > Achromobacter spanius. Next base: position 2,544,818 of record NZ_CP025030.1, read on the forward strand.
CGCCCATGGCGCCCAGGAACTGTCTGCGTCGTACGTGCATGCTTGTCTCCGTATCGGCGCTTTTGATGCGCCATTTTTGGAGTAGCGTACGGCTGCGTCAGACCTGAAGACAAATATTATTTATCTGTGTTTTATATAAGTTTTTTCTTATGCCAGTTTTCCGCGCAGCACCTTGCGTGCGACCAGCGTGCGCAAGACGGTTTCCAGCGCGTGTTCCATGGCCAGCGTCGTGCTGTCTGGCGCGCCTTCGGCCACGCGCACAATGGATTGCATACGCGCAATGGGCGGTCGGACCAGGCGCCGTTCCCCCATGGCCTTGTTGCCACGCGCCAGTTCCAGGCCAGCGCTGTCGGGCAGGATCGCAAACGCCACGCCGTCGCGCACCAAGGCAAAATTCAGTTCGGGGTCGTTGATCTCGTACTTCACGTTCAGCGGGCAATCCAGATCCAGCGCCGTGCGTTCGATCAGGCGGCGCAAATCGTGGTCACGGTCAGGCGCCACCAGCGGACGCGACCCGATCGCGGAAAACGCCATCGTCTTTCCCGGCCGATCGAATAGCGATTCCAGTCCGAACAACGAAAACTGTTCTTCATAGACCGGCTTGCAATACAGCCCCGGCAATTCGAAGGCGTTGGGCATGAGCGCCACGTCCAGTTGCCGCGTTTGCAGCGCCACGCGCACTTCGCTGGACAAGGCCGACGACAACAACAGCCGGACGTCGGGGTAGTTCTGTTCGACGTACCGCACGAGCGGCGCGGCAAGCACCTGGGCCAAGGACCGGGCCAGGCATACCCGAACCGGCCCGCGTGGCTTGCCCGTGGGGGCCAGCACGTCGGTCTTCAGCGATTCCAATTGCTCCAGAATCGACGTGGCGCGTTGCTGCAGGCGCTTGCCTTCGGCGGTAAGTGTCACGCCCTTGGCATGCCGTTCAAACAAGGCCACGCCCAACTCGGCTTCCAACGCCGCCACGTGCTGGCTAAGCGCGGGCTGCGCGATGCGCAACGCGGCCGAGGCCAGCGACAAGCTGCCGCTGCGGGCGATTTCCAGAAAATAGCGGAGCTGGCGTGGGGTCATGCGCTATTTTGCCTTACCCATCGACAGCGGCACCCCCCAGATCGGATCTTCCATGCCTTGCTTGCCCAGCGGCGTGATCTGCATGGGTTGTAGCGTGGACAGCAACTGCCGGTGCGCGTCGCTCAAGCTGTGGCGCTGCGCGATGAGCTTCTGCGTGAAATCCATTGGTGCCGGGCGCGTGTAGACCGTGAAGTCTTCTAGCGGGCATTCGATCATCTTGGGGTCGACCGCGCGGCAGCCCGATTGCTTGTACTTGTAGCTGGGCGTCTTCATGTGCATGCGCTGGCTCAGCACCAGTTGGCCGCCCTTGAGGGTAAAGCTGGCCAAGGCCAGCTTCGGCGGCACGCGCGACTGCACTTTGATGGCGGGGATATCGCGCGAATCCGTTTGCTCGTAGTAGCCGGCGCGGGATCCCTGCGTGGTTTCGGTGTATTGCTCTTCGCCCCAACTGACGCAGTTGCCCGATGCCCGGTGCACGGCCGTGCACACCGTGCGCGTCTTGAGCTGGGTGCCGGTGGTGCCTTCGTGCCAGTTGGTTTCCTTGTAGAACTCGCGATAAAGCTCCGGCGATAGATAGGTGGTGCCGTTGGCGCCCCGGCCCGAGCCCACCGGACCGGGGCGCGCGCCCACCTGGTCCAGCAAGGCATTCAGCTTGTAGTCGTCGCCACCGGTCAGCAGGTATTTGCCGGGCGGCAGGATATGCACTTCAAAGGCCTTGAACAGGTAGGTGGCCTGCTTGTCCCGTTGCAGGGAATTGTTCTGGAACTTGCGGCCAAAGGTGATCTTCGGCTGCTGTTCGTGCATCCAGACTGTGTTGCCGGTCCACTTGGTCATCGACTCCGCGTCGTTCAAGCTGGCGTGCGGCATCACGTCGGCCACCAGCACCACGGCCATGTCGGCCTTCAGGGCCTCGCCGATCAGGTCCAGCAGTTGCGCGTAGCGCGGGTCGTCCATGCTGCCTTCGCCGTTGTAATCCGGCACGTGCACGCAGCCCGACAAGGCCAGGGCAAGCGTCAGGGCGGAAAGGGCAACGCGCGGTCGCGGCAGCGTCATGGGATCGGTCCTTTGAAGGGGCTGAGTCGGGTGAGTGACCGCGCATGCTACTGAATTGGGATGGCGCTGCAATACCCGGATGGTGGCCTGAAACATGGCGCAGGCCGGGTGGGCGCGAACCCCCGGGCGGGCGGTGCTTGCCTGCGCGGGCGGTTCGTGGCGGGAATCCTGAAATGGCGAGGGTTGCGGCCCTGTTGGGGGCTCGGATTGCCAGCTGGACCCAGGTCAAGCCGAATGGCGGGTTTGGAAATTTATTGTTGCCATTGTTTCGGCCTGGGCCTTTGCCGCCGTCCTTTGTGGTCGTCCTTGTGGCCGTCCTTTGTGGCCGTCCTTTGTGGCCGTCCTTTACGCCTTGGCCTGTATGCGGCCTGGACCCGTGTCTGCGCGAAAAACCCGTTCGTCCGCGCGTAGGGATGCTATTGCGCGGTGATCTTTGCCGACTCGATCAGCGCCCGCCAACGTTGCACTTCGCTGTTCCAGAAGGGCGCGAATTCCGCCGGCCCGCGCGCATCGACGCTAAAGCCTAGCGAGCGCGTTTTCTCCGCGACCTCGGGCCGCGCCATGATGCTGACGAGCTCTTTGCCCAGGCGTTGGACGATGGCGTCCGGGGTTGCAGCGGGCAGCATGACGGCGGTCCATTGTTCGACGTTCAGCTTCGGCATGCCTGCCTCGGCGGAAGTCGGCACATTCGGCACTTGCGGGTTGCGCGCCGCGCTGGCAATGGCAATGGCGCGCAGCTTGCCCGACTGGACGTAGGGCAGGGACTCGGCGTAGTTGCTGAAGATCACATCAAGCTGCCCGCCCATCAGGTCCGTCAATGACGGCGCGCCGCCGGCATAGGGGATGTGCAGGATGTTGGTGCCATTGATCTGGTTGAACAAGGCCAGGGACAAATGCGATGGCGTGCCCACGCCGCTGGACCCGGCATTCAATGCCTTGCCCTTCGCCGCCTTGGCCAGGTCGTCCAGCGTGCGGATGGTGCTGTTGGCCGGCACCACGACCAGGATCGGTGTCGAGGCCAATAGCGCGACGGGCTTCAGGTCTTTGGTGATGTCGAAGCGGCTTCGGTCGCGCAGCAAGGTGGCGTTCACCGAGTGCGTCATGGTGATGGCCAGCAGCGTATTGCCATCGGGCGCCGCGCGCGACACCTGTTCGGCGCCGATCATCGCGCCCGCGCCCGGGCGGTTTTCCACCACCACGGTCACGCCCAGGCGCTCGCCGAGTTGTTGGCCCACCAGGCGAGCCATGACGTCCGTCAATCCGCCCGGCGGGAAGGGCACGACGTATTTCAACACGCTGCCTTTGGCGGGGTAGTCGGCGGCGGGTGCTTGTGATTGTGCTTGTACCCCGGCGGCGGGGGCGATGGCGGCAAGCGCTAAGGCCGAAGCCAGCAACATTCTTCTGGTAATCATGTGGTCTCCTCTCCGTGTATTTTTTTATGGTGTTGCAAGGTCGGTGTTGCCAATGCGGTGTTGCGAAATCAGGCCAGCGCCGCCAGCACCTTATCGGCAACCAGGCTGCTTACCCGTTGGTTGGATTCGGTGGTCAAGCCTGCTGTGTGGGGCGTGAGGATCAGGTTTGGGCACCCCTGGAAATGCGGCGCCGGGGCAAGCGGCTCGACGTCGAAGACGTCCAGGGCGGCGCCGCCAAGCTGTCCGCCGCGCAGGGCGCTGGCCACGGCGGCCTCGTCAACAATGCCGCCACGCGCGGTGTTGATGAGGATGGCGCCCGGCCGCATGGCTTGAATGCGTGTGGCATTGAGCAAATTGCGCGTCGATTCCAATAGCGGCATGTGCAAGCTGAGCACGTCCGCCTGCGCCAGCACATTGTCCAGGCTGGCGGGGGCTGCGCCCAGCTTCGCGAACAGCGGGTCGCCATGCGCCAGTGCCGGGTCAAACGCGACCACCGACATGCCGAGCGCCTTGGCCAGCCGCGCGGTTAGTTGTCCGATCGATCCAAAGCCCAGCAAGCCCAGGGTCTTGCCCGAGATCTCGCGGCCTTTGGACAGCGCATCGCGCGGCCATTCGCCCGCCGCGACCGCCGCCGAGGATGCATAAGAGCCGCGCAGCAGCACCATCGCGGTCGCGATCACGTATTCGGCAACGCTGTTGGCGTTTGCGCCGGTGGCGGGAAACACCTGTATGCCTTGTTGTTCGCAGCCCGCCAGGTCGATGTTGTCCAGGCCGACACCCAGCCGTCCCACCACCTTGCACCGCTTGAGCGACGCCAGCAGTTCGCCGCGCACCTGCGTGCGGTTGCGCACAATCAGTGCGTCGCAAGTGGTCGCCAGTTCACACAGGCGCGGCAGGTCGTCGACCAGCTTCGGGTTGTAGGTGACGTCTGCTTTTTCCCGTAGCCGGTCGACCGCGGGTGCGTCCATGAATTCAGTCACGACGATGTTCAAAAACTCCTCCTTCCGACGGCACTGGCCGCTTGCTGTGATCCGGCCCATGCACGATGCCAAGATCCATACTAAGAAGGCGAGAGATTTATCAAAAGCTAATTTTTTTACATCTGAGCATCGGTAAATGCGATGCTCGTGGGATGACAAACACGACGGCTATTTCGCCAGCGGAGAAGATTCCCCGAATTCCCGGAAGCAGTTCACCAGCACCTGCGTGGTCCGGCTGTCGTTGTTGGCGTGGCGCACGGCCAGGCACACGGTGCGGTACAAGCCCGGCAGGTCAATGAACTTCAACGCGCCGTCGCTGCGCGCGGGGCCTTTCAGCACGGGCAGGACGGTGACGCCGATGTCATGGCGCACGATGGACAACACAGCGTCATGCGAGTCCAGCTCCATCGCGGGCCGGACCGAGACGCCGCTGTCCTGGATGAACGAATCGATCTGCTTGCCAATCCAGGTGGTTTTGTCGAACGCGATATAGGGATATTCCTCCAACGCGGCTTTGACGTTGGTGAAATTGCGCTTGGCGCTCATGACCAGCGCCAAGGGTTCGGTATACAGCTCGTGAAAGCACAGCGTCGTGGAGAAATGCGGTGGCGGCATCGAAATCACCGCCGCATCCAGCAAGCCCGCTTCCACCTGCAACGCAAGATCCGGCGACCGTTTCGCGGTAATGCGCAATTCCAGGGAGGGATGTTCGGCCCCCAGCCGCTTGAGCACATCCGGCAAGCCCCCACTCAATGTGCTGGTGATGATGCCCAGCGCCAGCCTGCCCTTGAGACGGCTGGAATTGCCCAGCGACGCCATCTCGCTTTCCAGGTCCAGGACCCGTCGGGCAAGCGGCAGGAGCTGATGCGCGCGATCGTTCAACAGGATGGAGCGGCCGGTGCGTACGAATAGCTCGACACCCAGTTCTTCTTCCAGGTTCCGAAGCTGAACGCTGACGGCCGCGGGCGACAAATGCACGGCCTGCGCGGCGGCGGTCACGGTGCCGAATTGGTGTAGCGCCAGGAAAGCGCGCAGGGAGCGGCTTTGCATGAGTAGGGTGGGGCTGTGGGGTGGCGGCTACGTTAACACGCGGGCTGCGAGGTGAAGAGCTGATTGGATGCTGCACATTAGTTTCAGTGAAAGTGCGCCTTTCAACAAATGTTGAAAGGCGTGGATTCAGTGAAAAAAGCAGCGGCTCATGCAAGTCATGTTGTAGATTCTTTCGTCTTGAAAGCGCTGAGCGCGAGGCTGCCCTGTGGGGCTGGCAACCTGAAACAGCAGCACGCAATCAACCCGCGCTGCCCGCTATCGCCCCGCCACACACGGTCGTGGATTTGCCGCTTCAGCCCGCGCGATCCCCGCCGTCAGGGCAAGGCAGGCAAAAATAGCCACCGCGTAATTGGCGGTCAGATGCTCCATCAACAGTCCGAAGACGGCGGCCCCGGCGGTCTGACCGATCGCAAGCGCCAGGAAGGCGATCGTCACGCCCGTGGCGGGCCGGTCGGGCAGCGCCTGGACGCCCCATAGCAGATAGACGCCGGTAAGCATGATGTAGGCCGCGCCAAACAGAAGGCCGCCGCCAAGGGTCAGGGCCGCCGAGGTGTCTGCGATGCCGATCATGAGAATGCCTGCTGCCATGGCCGCCAGGAATACGTGGTGGACGCGGTCCATGCCGAAGCGCGCAATCAGATGCCCTGCGCTCGCGCCCGCGATACCGGCTGCTCCAATGGCGATCCACAGCAGGCCCGCGCCCGCGCTGTTCCAGTCGAGCCGTAGCGCGACAAGCTGTGCCCCGAAGGACCAGATCGCGGTGCTGGCCGCGCCGGTCAGGAAGGCGGCGGCGATCAAACGCCGCAGCTCGCCGTTAAGGGACGGTAAGCCATGGGTATTGTTCGTGACTGTCTGGGAACCTCGCGGCAGGGTAAGCGCCGCCGCGAACGCCAGGCCGACCGCCGCGACCGCAAAGCCCGAGTAAGCCAGGCGCCATTGATCTCCCATCATCAGCGCCACGGGGCCGGACAGCACCACGCCCGCGCCTGTCCCGGCGTTGATGACGGTGTTGGTGGCGTTCTGCCGGTCCGGCTTGACCGCTGCCGTCACGGCCGCGGCCAAGGGGGGCGAGGCCAGTCCCGTGCTGGACCCAGCCAGCATCACCGCGCCCGCCAGCCAGGGTGCCGAGGGCGCGGCGGCGATGCCGGCCATGCCCGCCGCCGCGATCAGGGCCGCGACGATGGCGACAGCGCGGGGGCCGACGCGCTCGGTCAGATAGGCCGACAGCGCGATAGCGATGCAATAGCCCAGAAAAGCCCCGCCCGAGATCAAGCCGCTTAACGTTGACGACAAAGACAGTTCAGCGTCGACCTGCGGCAGGAACAAGCCGAAGGCGAAACGGGCAAAGCCGTAGCAGACGGCGATCAGCGCAAAGCCCGTTGCGCCCAGGGTAGCGGCGGGACTCAGCGCAAGACTCATTGCCGTGCCCGTTCAACCAGGGCGATGGCGGCCAAACGTGCGGCCTTCACGGATTTTGCGCCGCGATAGATGGCGGCGGCTGTCGCGCCCTCGAACAACACCAGGATCTGTTCGGCCAGCACCGGGTCGCTGCGGCCCCCGATTTCCGCCGAGACGACTTCCCGAATTTTTCGCCAGAACGCGGCCTTGTGCGCGGACACCGCATCGGCAATTTCCGGCGTGTCGCCACCGGTTTCCGCGTAGGCACGCAAGAACAGACAACCCAGGTTGTCCTCGGTTTTCATCCAGTTTTCCAGCGCCTTGAAGATCGCGTCGACGCTGCTTGCCGCTTGGATCTGCGCAAAGAACCGTTTGTCGCGCTCGGTGAGCACGGCGGCGATCAGCGCCGTTTTGCTGCCGACATGCTTGTAGAGCGTTCGGCTTGACATGCCGGCACCCTGGGTCAATTGGTCCATGCCGGTGGCCGTGAAGCCGTGTCGGTTGAAAAGCTGCTCCGCCGTGGAGATCAGTTGTGTCTTGGTATCCATGCGTCCAATGTAAAACGGTCGTTTTACACTGTCAATTCACGCGGCGGCCGCGCTTTTTTTGCTTGGCGCTGTCAGGCCTTGCGCGCCAGAGCCAGGCCCGCGTGCGGCGCGGACGCGAACAGGATTGAGCCGCTGGTCGATTCCGTGCAGAACAGCGTGCGTCTGTCTTCGCCGCCAAAGGCAAGATTGGTGGTGGACGCGCCCGTGACGCTGCGCCAGACGATGCTGGGTTCGGCGCGATGATTCAACAGCCAGACGTAGCCCAGCCCGGGGTTGCAGACTAGCAGGTTGCCTTCGGTGTCGACGGCCAGGCCATCGGGGCCGCTGGGGCCGTAAGACGTAAAGAACTGGCTGACCTTGCTGACGCTGCCATCGGGCAGCAAGGGCACGCGCCATACGCAATTGCCACGCGTGACCGCCAGGTACAGCACGCGCTCGTCAGGGGACAACGCCACGCCATTCGGGCTGGGTACGTTATCCAACAATTGGTCTAGCTGGCCGTTGGGCCGCAGTCGGTACAGCCGGCCGCCGGGATCATGCAGCCCGCTTTGGCCCTGGTCGGTGAAGTACAGGTTGCCCTGTGTGTCGAAGATCAGGTCATTGACGCCCTTGAAGCGTTCGCTGTTGCGGCGTTCCAGATAGGGCGTGACGGCGCCGGTCGCGATGTCCAGCGCCATCAGCCCGTTCTTGTAGTCGGTGATGAGCAGGCGGCCAGCGTCAAGAAACTTCATGCCGTTGGGTTCGCCGTCGTACTCGGCCACCAACGACCATTCACGGTCTGGCGTGATCCGGAACACGCGGCCCCAGGGGATGTCCGTGACGTACAGGTTGCCGGACTCGTCAAAGACCGGCCCTTCAAGAAAGGAGTCGACCGGCATGCCGCCGCGATTGGCGTCTGCCCAGGCGCTGCGGCGGGGGCGGCGCAAGTGATCGGGCATGGCCGACCAGACCTGAAGGTCAACGACTTCGGGGGCGTGCAAGCAGAACATGGCGAATCCTCCTGGGTTTACTTGGCGTCGAAGCCGATGCTGCGGACCACCTTGCCCCACATCTGGCCGCTATCGGCCAGGATGCCGCGGAACTCCGTGGCGTTGGCGGCGCGTGGCTCCGCGCCCATCTTGGTAGCGAACGTCTTCATCTCTTCCGAGGCCATGGCGGTAGCGATCTCGCGTTGCAGTCGCTCGGTGACTTCCGGGGGCGTGCCCTTCGGCACCCACAGGCCGGTCCAGTTGACCACGCCAAAGTCCTTCACGCCCGCCTCGGCAAAGGTGGGCACGTCGGGCAACACCGGCAGGCGCTTGTCGCCGCTGACGGCCAAGAGCTTTAGCTGGCCGCCTTGCACCGGTCCCATGACGCCGGTGGTGGACGCAAACTGAAAATCAATCACCTTGCCCAGCACGGCCTGGGTGGCCTCGGCCGCGCCCTTGAACGGCACGTGCATGAACTTCACGCCGGTTGCCAGGCCCAGCGCTTCCGCCGCGAAATGCGGGGTGGTGCCTGGCCCGCCCGATCCGTACGTAATCATGTTGGGTTTGGCGCGGGCTTGCGCGATCAGGTCGCCCAGTGTGCGGCTGGTGCTGTCGGCCGACACGGCCAAGGCCATGGGGGCGAAGACAAAGGCCGACACGGGTTGCAGATCCTCTGCGGGATCAAACGGCAGTTTCTTGAAGATGTACGGCAGCAGGGAGTACGTGGTGTCGTTGGCCACCAGCGTGTAGCCGTCTGGCGTTGCGCGCGCGACCTGGCTCACGCCGATGGTGCCGGTGGCGCCGGGCTTGTTTTCCACAACGAAGCTCTGCCCGGTCTGGCTGGACAGCATTTGCGCCATCTTGCGCGTGGCCACATCAACCGCGCCGCCCGGCCCGTACGGCACCACGATGCGCACCGGCCGGTTAGGCCAGGCGTCGGCCGCGTGCGAGACGGACGCGCCCAGCAGCGGGGCGGCGAAGGCCATGATCAATGCCGCGGTCTTGCGACGCGCGTAGGGGTGGGTAAGAAATGTCATTTGTCTTCCTCCGAATGTATGTTTTTTACTTGTGTATTTTCGATGGCTGGGCATGGCTCAATCTGCCTTCAGCCCCAGGTTCTCGGCCAGCTTGCGATTCGCATCGATCTCGCTGGCCAGTTGCGCGTTGAAGTCGTTGCCGCAAGTTTGGCGTGCCTGCATGCCTAGCGCGTCCAGACTCTTGGCGGTGGCGGGCGCGCGGGCGAAATCCCGGGCCACTTGCTCCAACTTTTCGCGTACATCTTGCGGCAGGCCTGCCGGCGCAAGCACGCCATACCATGCGTCGGCGGTGTACCCGTGGACGCCCGCCTCGTCGAAGGTGGGCACTTGCGGTAGCTGTGGCAGGCGTTGGGGCGCGGCCACCGCCAGCGCGGTCAGCTTGCCGGATTCCACTTGCGGCAGTACCGAACCCAGCGTGGCCAGCGAGCTATCGACTTGTCCTCCCAGCAGGTCGGCAATGGCCTGCGACGCGCCCTTGTAGGGGATGTGGTTCATGGACGTCTGCGTCAGGTTCAGGAATTGCGCCGTGGCGAAATGCCCCGAACTGCCGGCGCCCGGCGTGGCGTACGTAATGCGGCCAGGCTCCGCGCGCACCTTTGCCAGAAATGCGTCCAGTGTCTTGACGGGCAGGGCGGGACCCACGACCAGTACCGTCGGGCTGACCGCTACCGCGCAGACGGGGGTGAACGAGCGCAAGGCGTCAAATTTGACGCGACTGCTGTATAAGGCGGGGATCATGGTGTGGTTGGTTGCGCCCACCAGCAGCGTGTAGCCGTCAGGCGCGGCTTTGGTCACGGCTTCGGCGGCAAGAATGGTGTTGGCGCCGGGTTTGTTTTCCACCACGAAACTCTGTCCCAGTGCCTGCGCGGCATAGGCGGCGAAGGCGCGCGCGACGACGTCGGTCGGCCCGCCGGGGGAAAAGCCGACAACGATACGCACCGGGCGATCGGGATAGGCGGCGTGGGCGGTTTGGGAGGGTTGGGCGAAGGTCGCCGCAACAGCAAGCGAGAGGCTGACAAAGGTCTTGTTCATGAGAACTTCCTTGTGCTAACGGGGCGTGGGGGCGCGCCGGGTTATTCCTTGGTGATGCCGGCTTTGGCCAAAATGCTGGCCGAGCGTTGCATCTGTTCGTCCAGAAAGGTGCGGAACTCGCCACTTGACGAGCCCACCGGCCGTGCGCCCAGGTCTTCCAGGCTGCGGCGTACGCCAGGGTCCTGAAGCGTGGCGCGAAGTTCCTGCTCGATACGCGCGGCTACCTCGGCAGGAAGTCCCGCGGGTGCGAGTACGCCGTTCCATTCATAGACCGCGTACTGCGCTATGCCGCTTTCGGCCACGGTGGGAACGTCGGGCAGCGCGGCGACGCGCTCGGTAGAGGTCACCGCCAACGCGCGTAGCTTGCCGGCCTTGACCAAGGGGTAGGACGCCGCCATGTTGCTGAACATCATGTCCGTCTGGCCACCCATCAGATCGGTGAGCGCGGGTGCGCCGCCCTTGTACGGAATGTGCGTCAGCGCAATCCGGTTGCCCTGCGCAAACCAGGCTGCCGCAATGTGCTGGGCCGTGCCCTGGCCGGGCGTGGCATAGGTCAGGTGACCCGAGCGGGCCGCGTCGGTCAGTTCTTCAATGCGTTGATACGGCGCCTTGACCGGCACGACCAGCAGAGTTGGCGTCAGGCTCACTAACGAAATTGCTTGAAAGTCGCGCTTGCTGTCATAGCTCAGCGTCCTGTAAACGGACGGGTTGATGGCGAAGGCCGTGGCGTCGTAGAGCAGCGTGTAGCCATCGGCGGGGGCATGCGCGACATTGGCTGCGCCGATGGTGCCGCTGGCACCGGGGCGGTTTTCCACTACGACGGTTTGGCCCAGGCGTGCGCCCAGCTTTACCGCAACCAGGCGCGCCTGTGCGTCGGCGGCGCCGCCCGCGGAATAGGGCACCACCAGTTTTACGGGGCGTTCCGGGTACTGCGCCAAGGCGGTGCTGGTGCCTAGCGTCAGGGCGGCCGAAAAAAGCGCAAGGGCAGGGGTACGGATAAGCGTACGGATCGTATTCACGAGTTGTCTCCTTCGTGCATGGTTGGCTTGCGTCCTGTGCCGGCCGCTGTGCCTGGTAAGAAAATGGTGAGATCAGACGGTGGCGATGGGGGTTGCGGGGGAACCTGCCGCGCCGGGCAGGCGCAGCGGGGGGGCGGTAAGCAGGAAGCGATGGCGGCGGTGTGCACGCAACCATCGCGCAAGCGGCGTCAGCCACCACAGTTCACCTAGATGAATGCCGTTCTTGAACAGGCAGTGTTCATGCAGCGGTAGTCGGGGGCGGCGCAAGGGCGTGGAGGCCCCACTCAGGTTCACCGCTTGCACCAGCTCCACCGCAGGGTTGTCCGCGATCAAGCAGGCCAGGCGCGAATCGACGATCCAATCCAGCAGTCGGGGGTCATTGCCGTCCAGGCCGGTGCCGCTTGCGTGCAGGCGCGCGACATCCGGTTGCCCGGCCATGGCCATCAGCATGTCGGCGAAACCGGTGTGCAGGCACACCATGTCGCCGGGTTCGATCACGACGCCATCGGCCTGCATGATGCGCATGAGTCGCTCATACCCGACGGCGGTGCGTTCGCGGCCGACATGCGCTTCCAGATCGATCAGCACCGCACGGCCCTGAACGCCGTGCTCGGCCAGGTTCTCAATGCCCAGCGCACTGGCGTTCGGGCCGGGATAGCGGGCCCAGTCAGCGCTTGCATGCGGGTCGGGGGACGCTGCCGTGATTTCCACTCCGGCCCGAAAGCCGTTGTAGAACACGGCCTCGGCCTGGCCGTCGCCATCGGCATCGAAGCGGCTGCCCATATGCGCCAAGCTGTCCCACTGGGTGGAGTACTGCGTGTTCATCAGCAGCACGTCATCGCAAACCACGTCGGTAAGCAGCGGGTCTTCAGATGCGTAGGACCAGCAGTAGCCCTGCGCGCCGGCGCTCTTACCGTCGCGCAACGTGGCGTAGCGCTGCGGGGGCAGTCGTCTGGGATTCAGCGCCATGCCGCCCGGCAAGTCGAGCGGTAGCGACAGGCAGAATGTTCTTCCCTCCTGAACTTCGGCAATGCCTTGCAGGACTTTGGCGCGCGTCACCAGGTTCATGCGGCCGCGCTGGTCGTCCGGGCCGAATTCGCCCCAATTGCTGCCGTCCGGCGCGTGCTTCCATCGTTGCGGCATGATGCGGCTCCTTAGGCTGCGCTGGTGCTGCGGGCCAACACCGCCAGCACATTGCGCGCCGCCGCCACGCCCATGTTGACGTAGGCGGCGCGGGTCACCCCGCCGATGTGCGGGCTGAGGATGATGCGCGCTTCCTCTTGGAAGGGGTGGCCCGCTGCCATGGGTTCGACGGCGAAGCTGTCCAGGCCGGCGGCGGCCACCTGGCCGGAACGCACGGCGGCCAGCAGCGCGCCTTCGTCCACCAGACCGCCTCGGGCGGTGTTCACCAGGATGACGCCGGGCCGGCACTGCGCCAGCGTGTCGGCGTTGAGCAGGCCACGGTTCTCATCGGTTAGCGGGCAATGCAGCGAGATGGCGTCGGCTTCCTGCCAGAGCTGTTGCAAGGGCACCGCGTCGATGTAGGCGGGCAGGTCTTGCGCATAGGGATCATGGCCGATGACCCGCATGTTCATGCCGTGCGCCATGGCCGCGAAGCGCCGGCCGATGGCGCCCAGCCCGATCAAGCCGATGGTCTTGCCGTCCAGCTCCATGCTCTTGTGCGTGGACTTGTCCCAATGGCCGTCGCGCATGCGCGCGTCCAGCGTCACCAGCGACTTGGCGCAGCCCAACAGCAGCGCCAGCGCTTGTTCGGCCACTGCGGCGGCATTGGCGCCCGCCGCCGCGACGACTTCGATGCCGCGTTGCGCGGCGGCGGCCTTGTCGATGGTGTCGGTGCCGCTGCCGTGTTTGGAGATCACGCGCAAGGACGGCGCGGCGTCCATCGCGGCGGTGCCGACCTTGCTGTAGCGCACGATGATGGCCACGGGGTCGTGCTGGCGGCACAGGGTAACGATGTCGTCTTCGGTGGGTGTCTTGCCCGCATAGACGATGTTGAAGCCCTCCAACAGCGCCAGGGCCTCGGGGGCCAGGTCGGCGGCGGTGACGAGCAACGCCGGCTTTGGGGCGGCAGCGTGGTTCACAGCGACTCTCCTTCCTTCAACACGCCGGCGCTGCGCAGGGCGGCCGTCAGCCACTTGGCTTCGGTGTCGCCGGCCTGGATGGCGGCGATGCGGGCGGCTTCGTCGCGCACCTTCTTTTCGGCGGCGGGCAGCAGGCCTTCGATTTTTTCGCGTTCCACGACCACCAGGCCGTCGGCGTCGCCGATGATGAAGTCGCCGGCGTTGACGGTGACGCCGCCTACCGACACGGGGTGGCCGATGCGGCCGGGCACGTTCTTGGTGGGGCCATTGGGGTTGGCGCCGGCCGCGAACACCGGGTAGCCCATCTCGATGATTTCAGTGGTGTCGCGCGCCGCGCCGTCGATCACCACGCCGGCCAGTCCCAACTGACGGCAGGCGTTCATCATGATGGTGCCCATCAGCGCGGCGCTCAGATCGCCCTTGCCATCGATCACCAGCACGTCACCCGGTTTGGCCAGCGATATCGCGGCGTGAATCATCAGGTTGTCGCCGGGCCGCACTTCAACGGTAAACGCGGGGCCGGCCAGCTTCATGCCGGGGTCCAGCGGTCGGATCCGGCCATGCAGCGCGCCGCGTCGGCCGGCCACATCGGCGAGGATGGCGGGTTGCAATTGCGCGGCGCGGCGCACGACATCGGCGTCGACGCGGGGAAAGTCTTTGATGATGTCCTGGTTTGCCATGACGGCTCCTGTGTAAAGAATGCGGGGATGGGAATTTGTCAGGTGGGCTGGATGCCGGAATCGCGAATGACCTTGCCCCACTTCTGGAAGTCGGCCTTGCGGGTTTGGTCCAGCGCCTGCGGCGTGCCGCCGACCAGCGTGATGCCCAACTGCTGCGCCAGTTCCGTCAAGGCAGGGCTTTGCAGCGCCTTGCCGATGCTGGTGTTCAGCCGTTCGATCACGGGCGCGGGCGTGCCGGCCGGCGCGAAGACGGCCTGCCATTGCTCGGCCACGAAGTCTGGAATGCCGGCCTCTTGCATGGTCGGCACATCAGGCAGAACCGGCAGGCGCTGCGCGGAGGTGGCCGCCAGGGCGCGCAGCGCGCCCGACTGCACATGCGGCAGCGCGGCGGCTGCCGGCAGAAAAGCAAACTGGACCTGGCCCGCAAGCGTGTCTTGCAGCGCGGGCGTGTCGCCCTTGTAGGGCACGTGCAGAAAGCGCGCGCCGGTCTTCTGTTGCAGCAGTTCGCCCTGCATGTGCAGGATGGTGCCGGTGCCACCCGAGGCGTAGGCCAGGCCTTGCGGCGCGGCCTTCGCGGCGGCCAGCAGATCGGACACGGACCGGTAGGGCTGCGCAGCCCCCACGACCAACAAGTGGGCGATGGTGCCGATCATGATGACGGGCGCGAAGTCGGCCACGGGGTCATAGGTCAGCTTGCCCATCACATGGGGGGCGATGGCCTGCGGCCCGATCGAGGTGCCCAGCAACGTGAGGCCATCGGGCGCGGCGCGCGCCACACGCGCGGCGCCGATGGTGCCCGTTGCGCCGGGCCGGTTGTCGACGATGACGCGCGTGGCAAGCAGCGCGTCCAGTTGTTGGGCCACCGCGCGTCCCAGCACGTCGGTGCTGCCGCCGGCCGGGTAAGGCACGACCCAGGTAATGGTCTGGCCGGCGGGCCAGTCTTGCGCGGCGCGCACGCCGAACGCGGCGCCGGCGGCCAGGGTGGCGCTCAGCGCCAGGAAGCGGCGGCGCGCAGGCGAGGGGGTATCAATCGATGTCATGGTTGTCTCCTGAATATTTTTTTCATGCCGGAAAGCCGTAGAGGGCCGCCGGGTTCTGCACAAGAACGCGTTGCAGCGTGGCGTCCGTTTGGGTCCATTCGGCCAATCGCTCAAGCTGGCGCGCGTCATCGGGCATGGGCTGCATACCGGCCGATGCCGAGGCGTGTGGCCAGTCGCTGCCCCAGATCACGCGATCGGGATTGGCGTCGATGAAGGAGCGGGCCAGGTCGTCAAGCGCAGGGTCTTGCACCGAGCGCTGCTCACTGACGAGGTAGCCGCCCGACAGCTTCACCCAGGCACGGCCCGCGCCCAGCCATTGCAGGACCAGGGCGTGGGCCGGGTGCGCGCCAGCCTGGTTCGGCGCAATGCGCGCCATGTGGTCAAAGACCAGCGGGGTGGGCAGGCGCGCCAGCACATCGCTGATCTGCACCAGTTGGTCTGGCGGCATCAGTAGCTGGACATGCCAGCCCAGCGGCGCCACGCGCGCGGCCAATGGTCCGATCTGCGCAACGGCATTCACCACGCCCAGCGACAGGTTGAACCGAATGCCACGCACGCCCGCCGCATGCAGCGCTTGCAGTTGCGCATCGGTCTCCAAGCCGTCGATGACGGCCACGCCGCGCGCCTGCCCACCCAGTTCGGCCAGGGCCGACAGCATGCTTCGGTTGTCCGCGCCATAGGTGGACGGCGTCACCAACACCGCGCGCTGCGTGCCCAACCTGGCCTGGATGGCGCGGTACTGCTGCATCGTCGCGTCGGGCGGCAACAGCCGCGCGCCCGGCACGGCGGGGTAGCGCGCGTCGTAGGCGTGGATGTGGCAATCGCAGGCGCCGTCGGGAACGGCCACGGCTGCGGACGCCAGCCCGGCAGAGTAGGGAAAGGGCGCGGACATGCGGACTTACTCGACGCGGGCGCCGGAATCCTTGACGATCTTGCCCCAGCGGATGCGGTCGTCGTGGATCAGCTTGGCGAATTCTTCAGGCGTGCCGGTCAGCACGCGCGCGCCCTGTTCCTGATACTTCCGGCTCAGGTCCGAGGTCTGCAATGCCTTGTTGAATTCCGCATTCAGGCGCTGCACGATTTCCTTGGGCACGCCGGCCGGCGCCGCCAGGCCGAACCAGGTCACGGCTTCAAACCCGGGATAGCCGCGTTCGGCGATGGTGGGCACGTCAGGCAGATCGGACGCGCGTTGCGCGGCGGTAACCGCCAGGGCGCGCATCTTGCCGTTGCGGATGTGGCCGATCAGCGTGGGAACCGACGACAGGTACATGTCGATCTGTCCGCCGATCAAATCGTTGGACGCTTGGGCCGCGCCCTTGTACGGGATGTGGGTGAGCTTGATGCCCGCCGCGTTCTGCAATTGCACGGCGGCCAGGTGCGCCACGGTGCCGTTGCCCGAGCTGGCGTAGGTCAGCAATTCCGGCTTGGCCCGGGCGGCCGCGATCATGTCGTCGAACGATTTCAGCGGGGAATTGGCCGGCACCACCAACACCAGCGGCGCGTCGGCGATCAGGCCGATGGCGGTCAGGTCTTTCTCGGGGTCGTAGGGCAGCTTGGCGTACAGGGTGGGGTTGATGGCCAGGTTGCTGGTCTGGCCCAGCACCAGCGAATAACCGTCGGGCGCCGACTTGGCTACGTTGTCCACGCCGATGTTTCCCCCGGAGCCCGGGCGGTTCTCGGTGACGATGTTCCAGCCGGTGTTTTTTGCCACCTTCAGCGCCGCCTCGCGGGCCAGCACGTCCGTGCCGCCGCCGGGCGGGAACGGCACGATCAGGCGGATCGGTTTGTCGGGGTAGCCCTGGGCGGCGCTCAACCCCGCCACGCAAACAAGCGCCAAGCCAGACAGCACGCGCGCAATGACTTTCATGGTTTGTCTCCAGTCGTTGTTTTGATCCGCGCATTGTGCGATCGTGTTCCGCCTAATACAATCCAGGTTCGTACAGCGAAACATGTTGCGTACCATGGTCGATACTAAAGACGGCAAAAGCGGCAGCAAGAAAGGCGGCAAAGTGGATAAAACCAAGCGGGGAGTCACCACGGATGACGCCATGGATGACGCGCGCTTGACCGAAGACGTTGCCCCCGAGGACGATGCCCCCGAGGAAGGCGTGGTCGCGGTCAGGCGGGCGATGCGCATCCTGGAAGCCTTCGGCATTGACGATGCGCACCTGTCGCTGGCGGAACTGAGCCGCCGCACGGGCTGCCACCGGTCCACGGTGTTGCGCCTGGCGCGCACCTTGGCCATGGATGACTATCTGGCGCAGCGCTCGGATGGCACGTGGCGTCTGGCGCGGGCGGCCGGCTGGCTGGGCGCGTGCTATCAGGCCACGTTCAACGTGCAGGAATTGGTGCAGCCCGTACTGCGAGAGCTGTCGGGCGCCACCGGGGAAAGCGCAACGTTCTATGTGCGCGAGGGCAATCAGCGCATCTGCATGGCGCGTGTGGAAGGGCCGAAGTCGATCCGCCATCACGTGCGCGTGGGCGCGGCATTGCCGCTGAACCTGGGCAGCCCGGGCCGCGTGCTGTTGGCGTTTTCAGGCGAAGCCGGTGAAGAGTACGAGGCCGTGCGGCGCGCCGGCTACATGATTTCGCTGGGCGAGCGTGACGCCGAGGTATCCAGCATTTCGGCGCCGGTCTATGGCATCAATTGGACCTTGCTGGGCGCCATCTGCATCTCGGGCCCGATCTCGCGCTTGAACGAAGCGGTGCTGCTCAGCCATAAAGAGGCCATTCTTTCCACGGCCAGCCGCCTGTCGCGCTCGATGATGGGCGCGCGGCAGGGTGGGGCGGCGTAGCGGGGCGATCCCGCTACGTGTTTCTTTTGACCGCCCGTGGCTTGACCGCCCGTGGCTAGACCGCCCGTGGCTAGACCGCCCGTGGCGCGTCGAATGCCCGCATGGGCGGCAACACGCCGTCATAGCGCTCAACCTGCACCGCCGTCAGTTGCCCGCTACATCCCTGCGCCAGCGACGACGTGCCGACGTCGCGCGTCAGGATGTTCGGGTTGCCGTGGCCGCACAGCACCACGTTGCCGCTGGCGTCTGTCACGGGGTCGTACCAGGCGCCGGTGGGCAGTTGCGCTACGCCGGGCATGATGGCCGTGCTGAGGGTGGCGCTGGCCAGGCAGGCGCCACGTCCATTGAACAGGCGCACGATATCGCCTTCCGCAATGCCGCGCGCGGCGGCGTCCTGCGGATGCAGCGTGCACACTTCACGGCCTTGCCGCTTTTGCGACACGCTGTGTGCGCCAAAGTCCAGTTGGCTATGCAGCCGGGTAGCGGGTTGATTGGCCACCAGGAACAAGGGGTAGTCAGCGGTGGGCGCGTCTTCGGGTGGCAACCACGCCGGGTGGCCCGGACAGTCCGCGTAGCCAAAGCCCGCGATCACCTGGGAACTGATCTGCACCTTGCCGCTAGGCGTGGGCAAGGGCTTGCCGGCCGGGTCGTTGCGGAACGCGCGCAAGATGCCGCCGTCGTCATCTTGTTGGGGCAGCGGCAATTCGCCCCGTTCCCAGAACTGCTCGAAGCTGGGCGCGTCCCGGCCCTGGTCTTGCAATGCCAGGCGCGTTTTTTCGTACAGGTGGCGCAGCCATTCGCCGCTGGTCCGCCCTTCGGTAAATGCGTCGCGCGTGCCCAGGCGGTCGGACAGGTCCGTGAATATGTCGTAGTCATCGCGTGCCTGGCCATTGGGCGCGGCGATGCGGTGCATGGCCACCAGCAGCGGGTCGGTTGCCGAACCGCCGATGTCTTCACGTTCCAGCGTCATCGTGCAGGGCAGCACGATGTCGGCATGGCGCGCGGTAGCGGTCCAGCCGATTTCATGGACGATGAAGGTGTCCAGCGTGGCGAACGCGCGGGTCAGGCGCTTCAGGTCTTGATGATGGTGGAAGGGGTTGCCGCCCGCCCAGTACGCCAGGCGGATGTGGGGATACCGCATGCGCTTGCCGTTGTAGTCAAAGGGCTGGCCGGGATGCAGCAGCATGTCGGAAATACGCGCGACCGGAATGAAGTCCTTCACCCCATTCATGCCTTGCGGCAATGACGCCACCGGTACGGCGTTGCTGCGCTTGCCGTAGTGCGCCAGCGTGCCCAGCGCATAGGCGTAACCCCCGCCAGGCAAACCCAGTTGGCCCAAGGCGGCCGCCAGCACGGCGGCCATCCAGACCGGCTGCTCGCCGTGTTCGGCGCGCTGCAACGAATGCGAAACGGTCACCAGCACGCGCTTGCCGGGCAACAGGCGCGCCAGTTCAGTGATCTTTGCCGCCGGCAGGCCGCAAAGGGGGGCGGCCCAGTTCGCGTCTTTGGCTTGCCCGTCCTGGCGGCCCATCAGATAGTCTTCAAAGCCTTCCCAGCCGTCGCAGAACTCGGCCAGGAAGGCTCGGTCATGCCTGCCGTTGGCGACCACGTCATGCACCAGCGCAAGCATCAGCGCCACATCGGTGCCGGGCACGGCCTGCACCCATTGCGCGTCGGCGTCCGCCGGAAAGTCGCTGGCCAAGGGGCTGATGTTGATAAAGCGGCAACCGCGCGCGGCGGCCTGGCGCATGGACTCGCGTTCGATGTGACGGCTGATGCCGCCGCTGGCCACGCGTGAATTCTTCAACGCCATGCCGCCGAACGCCAGCACCACATCCGTGTGCGCCACGATCTGTTCCCACGTGACGTTGCGGCGCGCCACGTCGTCCATGCTGCCCAGGATATGCGGCAGGATCACGCCCGACGCACCCGCGCTGTAGCTGTTGACCGAACGCACGTAGCCGCCCAGCGCCGTATTCAGGAAGCGGTGCACCTGGCTTTGGGCATGATGAAAACGGCCCGCGCTGGACCAGCCGTAAGACCCGCCGAACACGCCTTGCGCGCCATGCAGATTCTTGACGCGTTGTAGTTCAGCGGCCAACAGGTCCAGCGCATCCTCCCAACTGACCTGCACGTAGTCGTCGCGGCCCCGGCTGGCGTCCGGCCCCGGCCCGCGTTCCAGCCAACCGCGCCGCACCATGGGCGCGGTAACGCGTACGGGGTGGTCCAGCGCATTGGTGAAGTTCTGGATCAGCGGGTTGGGGTCCGGGTCGCCGGGATACGGCAGCACCTTCAGCGCGCCGTCTTTCCAGGCGGCGGAAAACACGCCCCAGTGGGCGCTGTGGGGCTTGCTGTCGGTGTCCGGACGGGCCGGCGGGAAGACGGGGTCGTTCATGAGGATCTACGCTTCAGGGCCGGTGGCGATGGGCGCGCCGGCTTGCGCGCTCCATTCGCTCCACGAGCCGGGGTACAGGGCCGCGCCTGTCAGTCCGGCGACTTCCATGGCAAGCAGGTTGTGGCAGGCCGTGACGCCGGAACCGCATTGGTTGATGACGTCGGCCGGCGCGCGGCCGTTCATGCGCGACGTGAACTCCTGACGCAGTCGTTCGGGCGACAGAAAGCGGCCGTCGGGCGCGAGGTTGTCGCGGAAGAAGCGATTGCGCGCGCCGGGTATGTGGCCGCCCACCGCGTCCAGCGTTTCGTTTTCACCGCGATAGCGGTCAGGCGCGCGCGCATCCAGCACGACGTGCCTGCCTGCGTTAAGCGCCTGGCGCATTTGCGGGTAGTCGATGGTGGGCTGAAGGCTGTCGCCCACCGGCAGTTGGCCGGCGGCTCGCTCGGGCGGCGCCTCCGTGGTGAGCGGGTAGCCGGCGGCCTTCCATGCCGCGACGCCGCCGTCCAGCACCGCCACGGCGTCGTGCCCGATCCAGCGCAGCAGCCACCACAGGCGCGCGGCGAACATGCCGCCCGCGTTGTCGTAGGCGACCACCTGCGTCTGGCTGCCGATGCCCAGCGCGGCCATCGCGCGGGCGAACCCGGCGCGATCCGGCAGGGGATGGCGTCCGTTCTTGCCTGTTTTCACGCCGCTGAGCGTGTCGTCCAGATGCACGTAGGCCGCGCCGGGCAGATGGCCCGCTTCATACTGGCGACGCCCCGCTTGCGGGTCCGCCAGGTCAAAGCCGCAGTCCAGGACCACGATGTCGTCCCGCCCCGCCTGGGCCAGCGCGCGGTGCAGCTCGGCCGCGCCGATCAAGGTGTTGCTCATGTCAGGCTCCTGGTCTTATTGCCCGATCTGCTTGAGCAGGGCGGGGGTGGCGGCTTTACGGTAGTTGGCGATGTCTTCAACGATGTACTGCTTGAACTGGTCCATCGGCAAGTCGTGTTCCATGGCGGAGTCCTTGCGGATGGCGTTCTGCACCGACGGTTCTTTCAAGGCGCGCGAAAGGTTGTCGGACAGCACCTTGACCACGTCGGGCGGCGTGCCGGCGGGCGCCGCCAGGCCGTACCACTGCGTCATTGTCATGTCGATGCCCAGCTCCTTGAATGTGGGTACGTCCGGCAGGATCGGGCTGCGCTTGCTGCCGGTCAGGGCCAGCACGCGCAACTGGCCTTGCTGCACCTGCGGCACCAAGGGCGATGCGGTGGCGAAGAACATATCGATCTGTCCGCCCATCATGTCGGTGATGGCCGGGCCGGATCCCTTGTATGGCACGTGCAGCAGCTTCAGGTGTCCCAGCTCTTTGATGGTTTCCATGCCGATGTGGGCGGCCCCGCCCGTGCCGGTGGAGGCAAAGGTCAGCTCCTTTGCCTTCGCGGCCTGGATCACTTCCTGCGCGGTCTTGAAGCGCGACTGCGTGGCCACGAACAGGCCGTGCGGCGCTTCCAGGATCAAGCCGATGGGGGCAAAGTCTTCCGGCACTTTGTACGGCAGGGTCTTGGGCTTCAAGGCAGGCGACACCGCCAGGTTGCCGCTCATGGCCAGCAGGATGGTGTAGCCGTCGGGCGGCGCCTTGGCGACCAGGCCCGCGGCGATGTTGCCGCCCGCGCCGGGCCGGTTTTCAACGATGACGGTCTGGCCGATCTCTTTACCCATGGCGGTGGCGATCAGGCGTCCGTAAAGGTCGCCGCCGCCGCCCGGCGGAAAGCCCACCACCAGCGTGATGGGGCGGTCGGGAAACGCGGCCTGCGCCGTGCCGCCCGCCAAGCTGATCAAACCCAGGCCCGCCACCACGGCGGCGCGGCCCCCAAACTGCCGGACAAACCGGCTTGCGAAAGAATTGCCCATTGTGTTTGTCTCCTGTGTTGTTTTTTTCAGGGAAAGACTAGGCGTCGAGCCACCCGGCCTGATGCTGTTGCACCACCCTGTCCACCGATGCCGCGCACTGCCCCAGGTAACCTGCGGGGTCGGTCAGGCGCAGGATCTCTGCTTCGCCCAGCAGCGCCGCCAGGTCCTTATGCTGGCGCAGCGCCTGGGCGAAATCGAGCTTGTGCGTGATGCCATGCATGGATGCGTCGTAGATCCATTCGTGGGCGGTCTGCTTGCCCACGCGCTCGGACAGTTCCAGCATCACGTGTTCGGACAGCAGGTAGCCCCGCATGCGGTCCAGGTTCAACGCCATGGCGTCCGCGTCCACCCGCAACCCGGCCAGCAGGTTCTTGGCCTGGAACAGCATGGCGCCGGCAATCAGGCAGCATTCGGGCAGGGCTTTCCATTCGATCTTCCAGGCAATGCCGTCGCGCTCGCCTTCCTGCACCATGCCTTCCAGCATCAGCGCCGCGTTGGCGCGCAGGGGGCGGCACAGGCCCGCCAGGTTCTCGGCGGACGTGGGGTTGCGCTTGTGCGGCATGGTCGACGAGCCCAGCTTGCCCGCCGAGAACGCCTCTTCCACTTCGCCGAATTCGTTTCTTTGCATGTTGAAGAGTTCGTTGCCGATCTTCGACAAGGTGGCGCCCAGCATGGCCAGCACCAGCGCGTACTCGGTGAAGCGGTCGCGCGCGGGCGCCCAACTGACGGCGGGCGCGGCCAGCCCCAGCTTGGCCAGCGTGCGGCGTTCGACCTCTTCGGCCTGCTCGCCCAGCGAGGCCTGGCTGCCCACCGCGCCGGCCACCATGCCCACGAGCATGCGCGCTTCGCATTCTTTCAGGCGGTCGTGATGGCGCGACAGCTCGTCCAGCCAGACCGCGCATTTGTGGCCGAAGGTGATCGGCAGCGCCTGCACGCCGTGCGTGCGCCCCGCCATGGGCGTGTCGCGATGCGTCAGCGCCAGGCGCGCCAGTTCCTGCCCCACGGCGGTCACGTCGCGCAGGATGACGCCATGCACCTGCTTAAGCTGCAAGGCCACGCCGGTATCCACCACGTCTTGCGTGGTGGCGCCGTAGTGCACCCATTCGCCATGATCCGGTCCGCAACGTGCCTGCAATTGCTTCAGCGCGGGCACCAGCGAATGCTTGATGCGGCGAATCTCGGCCGACATCTGCGTGATGTCGATGTTGGAAATATTGGCCTGGGCACGGATCTCGCGGGCGGCGGCCTCTGGAATGATGCCCAGCTCGGCCTGCGCTTCGGCCAGCGCCGCTTCAAAGTCCAGCCACTTCTGGATGC
Organism: Achromobacter spanius; assembly: GCF_002812705.1. Classification (NCBI taxonomy): domain Bacteria; kingdom Pseudomonadati; phylum Pseudomonadota; class Betaproteobacteria; order Burkholderiales; family Alcaligenaceae; genus Achromobacter; species Achromobacter spanius. The sequence goes on from NZ_CP025030.1 coordinate 2,568,608, forward strand.
GGTTCTCTTCCGAGAAGATGTCGCGCAGTTCGTCGGTGCTCCACAGATGCTGGAGCGACTGCATATCGAAAACGGAAACGGGCATGGCGCAAGGTCCTGGTGATTAGGAAAGCTTGGGGGCGGGGCGCGGCAACAGGCGTCCCGGATTGAAGGTGCCCAGCGGGTCCAGCGCATGCTTGATGCGCTGCATGAGCTCGACGGACACGGCGGGTTTGAATTGCAGAAACGCTTGCTGCTTGAGCCGGCCGATGCCGTGCTCGGCGGAAATCGAACCGCCCAGCGCGGCGGCGACTTCGTGCACGATGTCATGTACCGCGTCTTCCTGGGCACGGAAAGCCGCGTCGTCCATCGCCAGCGGTTTGCTTTGGTTGTAGTGAAGATTGCCGTCGCCCACATGGCCGAAGCAGACGATGCGGATGCCGGGCATCAGCGCCTGCAAGCGGCTGTCGGCGGTGGCGATGAATTCGGGGATGCGGGATACCGCCACCGAAATGTCGTGCTTGATGGACGGGCCGTCCAGCCGCTGGGCTTCGGGCACATGTTCGCGCAGGGCCCATAGTTCATGTGCCTGGCGGTGGGATGCCGCGATCACCGCATTGGTCACGCCGCCGTCTTCCATGGCCGCTTCCAGCACGCCGTGAACGGCGGGCTCGGGGTCCATCAAGGCGGATGTCTCGGACACATCGAACAGCACCATCCAGGGCGCGGGCTGGGCCAGGGGGTCGCGCATGCCATCCAGCGGGTGCGTAAGCACTTGGGCCAAAGTCTGTTGGCCGATCAGTTCAAAGGCCGTGACCCGTTCGCCCACGGCGTCGGTCAGCCGGGCCAGCAGATCCACCGCCGCTTGCGGCGTGGGCACCGCCACCCAGGCGGTCACCACCTTGCGCGGCGGCGCGTACAGCTTGAAGGACGCGGCGGTCACCACGCCCAGCGTGCCTTCGGCGCCGATGAACCATTGCTTCAGGTCGTAGCCGGTGTTGTCCTTGCGCAGCGTGCCCAGTTGATTCAGCACGCTGCCGTCGGCCAGCACCACTTCCAGGCCGAGTGTCAGGTCGCGCGTGTTGCCGTAGCGCAGCACCTGTTTGCCACCCGCGTTGGTGGACACCACACCGCCCACCGTGGCGCTGCCTTCCGAGGCCAGCGACAGGGCAAACAAGCGGCCCACGTTCGCGGCCGCCTGTTGCGCGGCAAGCACCGTGCAGCCGGCCTCCAGCGTCATGCTGTTGTCCAGCGCGTCCACGCGGCGCACTGCCGTCATGCGGTCCAGGCTGAGCACCAGTTCCCGGCCCGAGGCATCGGGCGTGGATCCGCCGACCAGCCCGGTGTTGCCGCCCTGCGGCACCACGGCCACGCCTTGCGCGGCGCACAGCGCCACCACCTGCGACACCTCCTGCGTCGTGGCCGGACGCACCACGGCGCGCGCCGCGCCGGGGAAGTTGCGGCGCCAGTCGGACGTGTAGCGGGCCGTGTCCGCCGCCGCGGTCAGTACCTGCGCGGGGCCCACGATGGCGCCCAGCGCCGTGGCGAATGCATCACTTTGATTGGGCATAATGCTACGGTTCGCACGGCCGGGCGTAACGCTGCGGCGCTTGCGGTCTCCTGGTTGAAACGCAGACGGCGGTCCCTGGTCCGGTAGCCGTCTTTCGTTTCATTGGTTAAAATAGGTTTTATTGAACAAAACTATAGGAAGCATCCGAAACCGTGTCAAGCGAGAATTCCCCTAAGCCGCCCGCCGGCGTGCTCGAACGCGGCATCTCCGTTCTGGAATGCTTCGATGAAAACAATCTGCGCCTGTCGCTGCGCGACCTGGCCGAACGCACCGGGCTGGACAAAGCCACCTTGCTGCGTCTGCTGGGCGTGTTCATCAAGGCGCGCATGATTCATCGTTTTGACAGCAGCACCTACGCGCTGGGGCCCGCGCTCTTGCACATGGGCATGCTTTATCGCGACACCTTCGACCTGGGTTCGCGCTTGCAGCCGGTGTTGCGCAGCATCATGGAACAGACGGGCGAAACGGTGGCGCTGTACGTGCGCAGTGGTGAAGACCGCATCTGCCTGTACCGCGAAAACACCTCGCGCGAGGTGCGTCATCACGTTGAAGTCGGCAAGCGCATCAGCCTGAAGGACGGCGGGTCATCGGCGCATGTGCTGCGCGCCTTTACCGGCGGCGTTACGCCGCTTGCGGACAGCATCCATGAGAACGGCTACGCCATGACCCGGTCCGAGCGGGTCGCTGAAATGGCGTCGGTGGCCGTGCCGGTATTCGATGCGGATGACGCCTTCATTGGCGCGCTGGTCGTGCTGGGGCTGGCATCGCGCCACGACGAGGCCGCGCAGATCAAGGCCGTGGATATCGTGCGCCACGAGCTTGCGCAGCAAGGGTTTCGGACCACGCCGCCAGCGGCCTGTACGCCCAAGGGCAAGGCGTAAGCGGGCTGCGGCGCCCGCTTGTGTTTCTACTGCTGGCGCGGGCCCGCGCCGCCGAATAATTCGGGGGGCGGCAGGCAGATCGCCTCGTCTTCGCGGGCGTCCGTGAAGCGCTCGCACCAGGCCACAATGGCTGCTGCCTGCGCATCATCCATGGCCGGCGCGAAGGCGCGCATGCGGGCTTGCAGCGCGTCCCAGGTGTAGGGGTCTTCCGGATCGCCGCGACGCAGCTTTCTCAGCACGCTCCATTGCTGTCCGCCCTTCAGCGTGAGCGTCACGCGGCAAGGCCGCAGGCTTGGAAACTCCTGTTGGAACACATCGCTGGTGCGTACCGTGATGCGGCGCGCCAAGGCCAGCAGGGCGGGCGCATGCAAGTCGGGCGACTCCATGTCTTCAATGCCCAGCTTGCCGGTCAGCACCAGGCGCGCCACCACGTAGCGCAAGCAAAAGCAGGTTTGCGCGGGATTGACGGGCCATTCGACGCCGGCGATTTTCAGCGCGTGCGTGAAGATTTCAACGTCCAGCGATTCGATGTCGTCCGGCGCGGGCGCGTGGATGTCCAGCAGTTCCTGGGTGGCGTCCAGCGGCGTGAACAATTGCGCGCAGCAGGGCCAGGCCTTGATGGTGGCGGTGTTCAGGCGTTCGGGCGCGTCCAGGTTGATGTCCAGCGCGTCCAAGGGGCCATCGCCTTGCAGCAAGCGGTACAGTCCGCGCGCACCCGTTGCGAAGCGCTGCGCGCCGGGCAGCCCGGCACGCGCCGCATAAGCGGCCGTCATGCCGTTGCGCACGGCGAAGGCGGGGTGCAGCGACTTGGCTTCGTGCGCCTCATCGTCCACCAACTGCCACAGGCCCGCCGCCTGCGTGGCGCCGATGCCCAGCGCATGGTGCAGCGCTTGCGGCCCCAGCCCCAAGGCGGTGGCCGACGCCGCCGCCGCGCCCACCGCGCCCGCCGTGGCGGTGGCGTGAAAGGACGCGGCATGGCGCGTGCCCAGCGCTTCGCCCAGCCGCAGCGACACTTCGTACCCGGCAATGATGGCGTCCGCTACCTGGCGCTGCGTCATGCCGCCGCTTGCCGCCAGCGCCAAGGTGGGGGTGACCGACACCACGCCGGGGTGCAGCATCGCGGCGCGGTGCGCGTCGTCGATCTCACGCAAGTGGGCGATGGCCGCATTGGCGAAGGCGGCGCCGTTGGCGTTCATGCCCATGCCGCCGAAGATCGGAACGTTGCCGGCGCCGGGGTGGCAGTCGTGCGCGGTGCGGCGATAGCGATCGGCGGCAGGCGTGCCGGCCGCTGACCAGCCCGCGGTGAACCAGTCCAGCAAGGCTTGCGCCAGGCGTTCGCGGGTGGGCAGGGGAATGGGCTGCTGGCGCAGGCGGCTTAGGTGGGCGACCAGGGATGCTTCGGGAGTGGATGTCATGGCTTATGTTTCATTGAATAAAAAATATTTTATTTAACAAAACAATAAACCATTGCGCCTGGAATTTAAACCTGCTGAGGTTCATGGCGCTTCGGTTGAATGACCGTGTCGCGCGCGTAACTCATATCAACTCCGATGATCGGAATTTTCAGATTCCCGCCGACGCAAATGGCGGGCTTGGACGACACGCAATAATCCACACCGCTGCGACAAAAACAAAAAGCTGCCCTAAGACAGCTTTTTGCCTTGGCGGATGCTGTTCATCACCAAACAGTATGCACGTGCGAGTAATCGCGGATCTTCAAGTCAGCAGAGACTAGAGGCGCGGAATACTGCCGTGCTGTGGCCACGATGATGCGGTCCGCCGGGTCCTTATGAAACTCGCCGGGCAGGTCGACCGAATGTACCGAAATGCGAACATCAACGGGTACAAAACGGACCGTCGGCACCTGGGCAACAGTGTCCAACCAGGCCATCGCATCCATATTCAAAGCGAGACGTCCCGCCTTGGCCAGCATTGCCACTTCCCAAGCGCTGATGGCCGAAACCAGGATTTCGCCACCTTGCATCTCGGCTTCGATGACTTCTCGAGCGCGACGACTTAGCTGAGAATCTTCCGCGATCCACCACACCAGCGCGTGGGTATCCAGCACGATCATTGCGCTGCCTCCCACAAGTCGTCACTTACCGGTGACAACGGATCGTCGAACCGCAAAACGGACCCACGAAGTACGTCAAGCGGATCTCGCTTCACCGGTTCCCGATAGGGCCGGATTTCCAGCGCAGGCTTGCCGTGGTCCGTAACGACAATTGACTCGCCGGTAGATTCAACCTGCCGGAAAAGTTCAAGGGCCCGAGCTTTGAACTCGGATTTCGACACCAGTTGACTGGGCATGATGCCCCCTAAAAATGGTCATTGAATATGGTCATTTTATCAGGGCCTTGTCATTTAAAGCCACCCCCGCGTTTCCTTCTCGCATCAACGCCTCCACCAGCAGACTCAACGCAGGGCTTTTCGGCGCGCCTTTCCTGAACACCAGTTCGTACGGCTCGCTGCGTGACTTCAGGGCCAAGGCCAGCGTGCCGACCAAGCCGTTGCGGCAGAAGTAGTTAGCGACGTCTTCGGACACCAGCGCAACCAGATCCGTGTTGCGGCTTAGCAGCGTCAGCGTGGCCAGCGCCGAGGTGGTTTCGATCAGGTGCAGGGGGAAATTCAATTCGGCTTCGTGGAACTCACGTTCCAGCAGCCGGCGCATCGGCATGTGCGCGCGATAGACCACCCAGCGGCTGTCCTGCAATTCGCGTAGTTCCACGGCGTCCGCGCCCATCGCCGTATGGCGCACGTTGGCGATCACGGCCAGCGACTCGGGCTTGATGACGATGGATTCGTACAGCTCCTGGTTACGCCCGACGGACGACCGGCAGATGGCCGCATCCAGCCGTCCGCGTTCGATCAGGCCGAGCAAGGTCTCGCTGGTGTCTTCCACAATCTCCACCGACATGCGCGGCTGCCGGCCCAACAGGTGCGTGACGGCATCGGTCAGCAGCGGCACGGCGCCCATGATGGTGCCGATGACCAGGCGGCCGCCCGCACCGCTGGCAATGGCATCCAGTTCAAACCGCAGCTTGTTGATATCCGCCTGGATCAAGCGCGCGAAGCGCAGCGCGCACAGGCCGGCTTCGGTGGGAATCAGCCCTCGATTGGTGCGCGCGAACAGCTCCACCTGCAAGGTCTGCTCCAGCTCGCGCAGCGCCTTGCTGGCGCCGGGCTGGGTCAGGCCGATCTTGTCGGCGGCGGCCAGCAGCGAGCCGCATTCCTCAATGGTGATGAGCAGCCGGAGCTGCTTGGCATGCAGCCGCGACATGACGGAATTCAGGCTGGGGGGAACGTTTGCCATGAATAAAAGTTATAGCTGTATAGAAAGTCGTCAGTGTACTGAAGCGCGGCCCGTGCCTAGACTCGTCCCTTCTCATCGGGACCAAGTTTTTCAAGGAAAAGAGGCAGCATGGCACTGATCAATTACGTGACCGAAATTCACTTCGGCGCCGGGGTCCTGGCGGACCTGCACGACGTCTGTGAGCGCTTGGGTATTACCAAACCTTTGATCGTGACCGACCGGGGCGTGGAAGCGGCGGGCATCGTCGACCGCGTGAAGTCGGCGCTGGGCCACGCCAACCTGGCCGTGTTCAACGACACGCCGCCCAACCCGTCTGAAGCGGCGGTGCGCGCGGGCGTGGCCAGCTTGAAGCAGGCGGATTGCAACGGCGTCATCGCCGTGGGCGGTGGCTCTTCCATTGACCTGGCCAAGGCGGTGGCGGTGTCCGCGCGCCATGACGGCCCGCTGCGCCAGTTCGCCTTGATTGAAGGCGGCGTGCAGAACATCACGGCGGCCACGCTGCCCATCGTCGCCATTCCCACCACGGCGGGCACCGGCAGCGAGGTGGGCCGGGGCGCGATCATCATCCTGGACGATGGGCGCAAGGTGGGCATCTTGTCGCCCCACGTCATTCCCAAGGTTGCCATCTGCGACCCCGAATTGACGCTGGGTTTGCCCGCGGGCCTGACCGCCGCCACCGGCATGGACGCCATTGCCCACTGCATCGAAACCTTTCTGGCGCCGGCCTTCAACCCGCCGGCCGACGGCATTGCGCTGGATGGCTTGTGGCGCGCATGGCGTCACATTGAAGTGGCGGTCAACGAGCCGGGCAACATTCAGGCGCGCGCCAACATGATGAGCGCGTCCCTGCAAGGGGCGTTGGCGTTTCAGAAGGGCTTGGGCTGCGTGCACAGCCTGAGCCATTCGCTGGGCGGCATCAACCCCAAGCTGCATCACGGCACGCTCAACGCCATTTTGCTGCCGGCCGTGGTGCGCTTTAACCGTGGCGCGGAAACCGTGGCGCATGAAGACAAGATCGCGCGGCTGGCGCAGGCCATGGGCTTGCCGGCCACGCTGTCGGTGGAAGAGGCCCTGGCCAACAAGAGCCGCGCGTTGAATCTGCCGACGGGCCTGGGCGAACTGGGCGTTACAGAAGACCTTTACGAACGCATCGTGAAGGGCGCGCTGGCCGATCACAGCCACCGCACCAACCCGCGCGACGCCAGCGCCGATGACTACGTGGAGATGCTGCGCGCATCGACATAGAACGTGCGCGCCTGGCGCGTGTGCATATACATCGCGTTGCCGTTAAGCGCCCATCCCGCATCCGCATGGGAGGGCGCCATGTATTCAAACAATCAAACAACTAAACAATCCAAATAGGTGGAGACATGAGCACCCTATCCGTTGGGGGTTCCAACCCCAGCCTGGCCGCTGCCGACAAAGAAACCCTGGTCCCCGATGCCGAGCGCCGCCGCGCGCTCATGGGCAGCGCGGTGGGCAGCACCATCGAGTGGTACGACTATTTCCTGTACGGAACCATGTCGTCCATTATTTTTGCCAAGCAGTTCTTTCCTAGCGACAACGCGCTGGTCAGCCAGATGTTGGCGCTGGCCACCTTCGCGCTGGCCTTTCTGGTGCGCCCGCTTGGGGGCGTGATCTTCTCGCACATCGGCGACCGCATTGGCCGCAAGAAGACGCTGGCGATGACGCTGTCGATGATGGGCTTGTCGACCGTGCTGATGGGCCTGTTGCCCAACTACGCGCAGGTGGGCCTGGCCGCGCCGATCATGCTGACGCTGTTGCGCTTGATGCAGGGCCTGGCCTTGGGCGGCGAGTGGGGCGGCGGCGTGTTGCTGGCCGTGGAATATTCACCGCGCAAAAAGCGTGGCTTCTATGGCGCCGTGCCGCAAACCGGCGCGGTGCTGGGCCTGGCGCTGGGCAACATCATCACGTCGCTGCTTAGCGCCAGCATGAGCGAAGAGGCGTTTCAGTCCTGGGGCTGGCGCATTCCGTTCGTGGGTTCCATCGTGTTGGTGATGGTGGGCATGTGGATCCGCAACGCGGTGGGCGAAACCCCGTCGTTCAAGAAGATCCAGGCCACGCGCAGCAGCGCCCGTATTCCGCTCAAGGAAACCTTGCAGCACCACTGGCGCGAAGTGCTGATCGCCATTGGCGCGAAGGTTGTCGAGACGTCCACCTTTTTTCTGTACGCCACCTTCACCATCTCGTACATGATGGATCACGGCTTCGCGCGTTCGACCATTCTGAACATCGTGCTGGTCTGCGCCTTGATCGCGTTTCCGTTCATGCTGTTCTTCGGCCATCTGTCTGATCGCATCGGCCGCAAGAAGGTGTTCATCGGTGGCAGCGTGGCCTTTCTGTTGTGGATCTTTCCGTACTTCTGGCTGCTGGATCAAAAGTCGGTGTGGGCGGCGGGCCTGGCTATCGCCGTGGGCTTTGGGGTCATCTGGGCCAGCTACGGCGCCATGATCGGCACCTTGTTGGCGGAAGCCTTTCCGCCCGCCATCCGCTACACCGGCATGTCGCTGGGTTACCAGATTGGCGCGGCGCTGGTGGGCGGCCCCATGCCGCTGATCGCCACGGCGCTCATCGCCTACTACAGCGGCAGCTACGTGCCCGTGGTGCTGTTCCTGGCGGCCTGCGCGGCGGTGTCGATCATCGCGGTGGCGGTGGCGCGCGATCGCAGCGGCCAGCCGCTGGATGACTGATCCCTACGTGTCGATATCCATCCCATCTGACTCTTATCCAAGGAATTCAATCATGCAGATCACTGGAGAAATGCTCATCGGTCATGCCGCCGTGCGCGGCACCGCCGGTACGCTGCAGGCGTTCAACCCGAGCTTGAACGCAGAGATTCCCGAGCCGCGCTTCGGCCTGGGCACGCACGCTGACGTGGACCGCGCCGCCACGCTGGCCGCCGCCGCGTTCGACCCGTATCGCCAGCTTCCGTTGACTCGCCGCGCGGAATTCCTGGAAGCGATCGCCGACGAAATCCTGGCGCTGGGTGACGCGCTGATTCAGCGCGCGCACCAGGAAAGCGGCTTGCCCGTGGCGCGGCTGACGGGTGAGCGTGGCCGCACCATCGGGCAACTGCGCCTGTTTTCCCAGGTGGTGCGTGATGGCCACTTTTTGGGCGCCATCGTTGACACCGCCCAACCCGAACGCCAACCTTTGCCGCGCGCGGATTTGCGCCAGGCGAAAGTTCCGCTGGGCCCCGTGGCCGTGTTCGGGGCCAGCAACTTTCCGTTGGCGTTTTCCGTGGCGGGCGGCGATACGGCATCCGCCCTGGCGGCCGGCGCCCCGGTGATCGTCAAGGCGCACAGCGCGCATCTGGGCACGTCCGAACTGGTGGGCCGCGCCGTGCAGAAAGCCGCGCAACGCACGGGCATGCCTGAAGGCGTATTCTCCCTGCTGATCGGCGCGGGACGAACCATCGGCGAAGCGCTGGTCGCGCATCCGGCCATCAAGGCCGTTGGGTTCACGGGCTCGCGCCAGGGCGGCCTGGCGCTGGTCAACATCGCCAACCAGCGGCGCGAACCCATTCCCGTGTACGCGGAAATGAGCAGCATCAACCCCGTGTTTGTGCTGCCCGCCGCGCTGGCGGCGCGCGGGCAGGCCATCGCGCAAGGCTTCGTGGATTCGCTGGCCTTGGGCGCCGGCCAGTTCTGCACCAACCCCGGCCTGGTCATCGCCATCGATGGGCCGGAGCTGGATCGCTTCATTGCCGCCGCCAGCGACGCGCTGGCCTCCAAGGCCGCGCAGGTCATGCTCACGCCCGGCATCTGCGCCGCGTACAACCGCAGCCGCGAGCAGGTCCAGTCGGTGCCGGGCGTTGAGACGGTGGCAAACGGCAGTGCCGCGCGCGATCAATCCAATGCCGCGCAGGCCGCGCTCTACGTGACCCGCGCGCGCAATTTGTTGAACAACGAGGCCTTGCAGGCCGAGATGTTCGGCCCAGCCTCCGTCATCGTGCGCGCGCAAAGCTGGGAAGAGGTGCTGGACGTGGCCGAGCATCTGGAAGGCCAGTTGACGGCCACGCTGCAAGTGGACGCGCCCGACCATGCCGCCGCCCGCGCCTTGCTCACCGTGCTGGAACGCAAGTGCGGCCGCATCCTGGCCAATGGCTTTCCCACGGGCGTGGAAGTCAGCCACGCCATGGTGCACGGCGGCCCGTACCCGGCCACGTCGAACGCGATGCACACGTCCGTTGGCGCAACCGCCATCGACCGGTTCCTGCGACCGGTGTGCTATCAGGATCTGCCGGATGGGTTGCGGCCAGACGCCTTGCAACAGGACAACCCCTTGGGGATCTGGCGCCTGGTGGATGGGGCTCCTGTGCCGCCGGCGGTGACGCAAGCGTAGGGCGCGGAGAGGGCGGCTGAAGTTCGCCGCCTTGTTGGCATCCGGTGTCGGCAGCTGCTGTTGGCATTCAGTGTTGGCATCTGTGGTTGGCATCCGCTGTTGGCACTTTTTCCGGCGCCGTACGGTGAACTTGATATGAGCCCTCGGCCTTCGCCGGGGGCATCAGCCATCGAGTGCCAGCATGAAACCCGCTACGCCCCTGCCCAGCGCACCCGCGCGTCGTCCTGTACCCGCCACCCCCTCCCAACGGAAATGGTGGTTTGCGCTGCATAGCTGGGTGGGGTTGAAGCTAAGCCTCTTCATGGCGTTCATCTGCCTGACCGGCACGCTGGCCGTTATCGCAACCGAGCTGGATTGGCTGGCGCAGCCCGCCATGCGGGTTGACCCGGCCGCGCAGCGCGCAAGCTGGGGCGACATGGTCCATGCCGCACAAGCGGCGCGACCCGGCTGGACGCTGCAATCCGTCACCGCCGCCCACGGTTCGCACTTCGCCGCGCGGGCCTTGATGCGCACCCCGCAAGGCGAACAACGCTTCGTCTGGATCGACCCGTATCGCGCCATCGTCACCGGCGACACGTCCTGGTTCAGCCTCCAGCGCTGGCTGCGCAACACGCATCGGCATCTGTTTCTTCCCACGCGCTATGGCGTGCCCTTGGTGTCGGCCTTGTCGATACCGTTGCTGTTGCTGGTCACAACGGGGCTGGTCGTCTACAAGCGCTGGTGGCGCGGCTTTCTGGCGTGGCCACGGCGGGGAAAGCGTCGGCTGGCGTGGGGTGACACGCATCGGCTGCTGGCGGTGTGGAGCCTGTGGTTCAGCGCGCTGATTGCGTTGACCGGCCTGTGGTATCTGGTTGAATCGCTGGGCGGGCATGCGCCGCCGCTGCGCGCCATCACCGCCCCGGACGCACCACGCGCCGCCGGGCCTTTGACTGGCCAGACGCTGGACGCGGCCGTGGCGCGCGTGCATCAAGCGTGGCCCGAGCTGGACATCCGCGTCTTGCGGCTGGATGCCGATGGCCGGGCCGGGCAAGTGGAGGGGCAGACGCCGGCGTGGCTGGTTCGCGACCGGGCCAACGCCATCCGGCTGCCGCTGTCCGATCATGCCGCCGCCCGGCGCGGCGCGGCCGACCTTGGCCCGCATCAGCGCCTGTCCGAAATGGCGGACCCGCTGCATTTCGGCTCGTTCGGGCCGTGGCCGGTGCGCGCGATCTGGTTCATCTTCGGCGCGGCGTTAACCACGCTGTGCCTGACCGGCGCCTATCTTTACGGCCTGCGCATTGCGGGCGGCAGCGCTGCGCTCAGGGCAAAGTCCGGGCATGCCGGCGCACCGGCCGCGCCCTCGCGCGAAGCCTGGACGGGCATGCGTCCGTGGCGCTGGGCGTGGGTGGCGTTGTTGTTGATGTCCCAGGCGCTGTTCATCAGCGAGGCCATGGGCTGGATCAATCTGTTCGGATGAAGTGGGTGTGGCGGCATGGGTTTCCGTTATTATTAACGTTACTCATTATCAATACGACATTTCGCGCCGCGTCCCCGCTCCCATGTCCCAATCCACCGCGCCTCGTCGGCTGGCCCTTAGCGGGCTCTACGCCGACCATCATCAATGGCTCTACAGCTGGCTGCGCAAGCGGCTGGGCAACGCCTGGGATGCGGCGGACCTGGCCCACGACACGTTCCTGCGCGTCTATTCCAGCAACCGCGCACTGGAAATGCCCGAGCCGCGCGCCTTCCTGACGCACGTTGCAAAAGGCCTGGTCGTTGACTTCTGGCGGCACCGTAGCGTGGAACAGGCCTATGCGGAATCGATGGCGGCATTGCCCGCCGACACCGCGCCGTCTCCGGAAAGCCGGGCCTTGATTCTGGAAGCCCTGTACTGCATCGACCGCATGCTGGACGCGATGCCGGGGCGGGTGCGCGGGGTGTTCCTCATGTCGCAACTGGACGGCCTGACGTATGCGCAGATTGCCGCCGCCACGGGCCTGTCGGTGCGCACGGTCAACCGCCATATGCAGCAGGCGTACCTGGCGTGCCTGACCGCCATTGATCCATGAACGCGCCGCACGTGCCTGATGCGCTGTTGGCCGAAGCGGCGGGCTGGATGGCCCGTTTGCACGATGCCCCGGATGACCCGGCCAGCTTGCAGGCCTTGTCCTGCTGGATTGCCCGCAGCCCCGCGCACGCGCAGGCCTGGGCGCGGGCCGAGCGGGTGCTTGGCGCCTTCGGGCAGGTGCCGCAACCCATGCGCGCGCACGCCCTGAAAGGGCTGGCCAAGCCGGATCGCCGGCGCCTGGCGGCCCGCCTGCTGGGTCTTGCGGTCGCCGGTCCGGTGGCCTATTGGGCGTGGCGCGCCACGCAAGCGGACCTGGAAAGCGCCACCGGCCAGATCCGGCAGGCAACGCTGGCGGATGGCACGCGGATGACGCTGGACACCGGCACGCAGGTCGACGTGCGCTACTCGGCATCGCAACGTTTGCTGTCGCTTCGGGCGGGTCGCATCTTCGTGGCGACGGCGGCGGATGCCCACTTGCCCGCGCGTCCGTTTCTGGTCCAGACGCCGATGGGCAGCGTGCAGGCCATTGGCACGCAATTCACGGTCAGCCTGGAACAGGACGACGCGCTGGTTGCCGTCTACGAAGGCGCGGTGGATGTGCGCCCCAACGACGGCGGCGGCCAGATCGTGCGCGCGGGCCGGCAGGCCAGGTTCAATGCCGCCATGACGCATTCCGATACCGCCTTGCTGGAAACCTCGCCGACATGGACCAGCGGCATTCTGACGGCCGACAACATGCGTCTGGCCGACTGGACGCGCGCCCTGGCCCGCTACCGACCGGGCTTGCTGCACTGCGCGAGCGAGGTCGCGAACCTGCGCGTGTATGGCTCGTTTTCATTGCGGGACACGGACGCCAGCCTGGCGTTGCTGGCCCGCACGCTGCCGGTGCGCGTGGCCACGCGCACGCGGTACTGGGTGCAGATCCAGGCGCGTGGCGCGTAGCGCAAGGTCGCCAATCAAGTGGTCCGATCAAGCGGATCAATCCGCATTCGTAGCACCCCCCGCCTTGGCGTTGGCATCTTTTTCCGAGTCGTTCGGTGTACAGGATAGAGGCCCTGAAACCCTGCCGGGATCGGGCCGTGGCGTGACCCCTGTCCGTCTCCCCGAAACTCTCCCTCGCGGTGCTTGCTTCATGTCCCAATTCCGTTCTTCCCCGGTCCGCGCGGCCGTGCTGCTGTGCTTTTCGGTATTGCTGCCCGTCGGCGCGATGGCGCAATCCCAGGCGCCCGTCGCCCAGTCCGTCACGCGCGACTACCGCATCGGCGCCGGCCCGCTGGGCTTGGCCTTGTCGCAGTTCGCCACCCAGGCCAACGTGCGCCTGTCCTTTCCGGGCACGCTGGTGCAAGGCATGCAGTCATCGGGGCTGAACGGCAACTACTCGGTGGCGGAAGGCTTTGCCGCGCTGCTGTCGGGCTCGGGCCTGCGCGCCGTTCCGGCCGGGGCCAACGAATACACGCTGTCCGCCGTGCCCGCCAATGCCATAACCCAGTTGGAAGCGGTAACGGTGACGGGCGCCTACACCGGCGGCTTGATGCCCGCGTTTGCCGGCGGCCAGGTGGCCAGCGGCGCCAGCGTCGGCATGCTGGGCGAACGAAGCATCATGGACACGCCATTTTCTGTGACGGCCTACACCAGCGCCTTGATGCAGCAACAACAAGCGCAGAGCGTGGCCGACGTGGTGTCCAACGATGCCTCGGTGCAGAACACCAACCCCCGGACCAGCCGCTTCGACCAGTTTTCCATTCGGGGCTTTCCGGTCCTGAACAGCGACATCGCCTTCAATGGCCTGTACAGCGTCTTGCCCACTTACGCGCTGGCCGTGGAAAGCCTGGAGCGCGTTGAAGTGTTGAAAGGCCCCAACGCATTGCTCAACGGCATGGCGCCGTCGGGCGGCGTGGGCGGCGCGATCAACGTGGTGCCCAAGCGGGCGGAAGACACGCCCACGCGGCAAGTCACCGCCAGCTATGGTACGCACAACGTGGCGGGCGGCCACGTGGACCTGGGCCAACGCTTTGGCGACAAGGGCGAACTGGGCATCCGCGTCAACGGCGCCTACAAGGGCGGCGACACGGGTGTGGGCTCGCAACACACCACGCGCGGCTTGATGACGCTGGGCCTGGACTACCGGGGCGAACGCACGCGCTGGTCGGCGGACCTCGGCCATCAAGACCGCAAGGTCGACGCCCCACAGGAGCGCGTGGGCGTTGCCCCCGGCGTGCCCGTGCCGGACGCCAAGCGTGTGGACCGTGGCTACGCACCCGACTGGACCTACGCCAACTCCCGCGACACCTACATCGCCTTGCGCGCCGAACACGACATCACCGACCGCACCATGGTCTACGGTGCTTTTGGCGCGCGCGACGGCGACTACAAATTCCTGCGCATGAACGTCACGGCGCGCGATGCCGCCGGCAATTTCTCGGCCAGCCCCACGTATTTCCTGCGCGACGAAAGCGTGCACACCGGCGAGATCGGCGCGCGCACCCGCTTTGCGACCGGCGCGGTGTCGCACGCCGTATCGCTAAGCGCCACGCAATTCCAGAAGACCTTCGGCAACCTCAGCTACGACTTCGACCCCGTCCGCTCCAACCTGTATACGCCGCTGCCCACGTCCGCGCCTTCCCTTGCGGGGCTGGACACCGACATTCCCAAATCCGGAGAATCCCGGCTGACCAGCGTGGCCTTGGCGGACACGCTGTCGATCTGGGACGAACGCCTGCAATTGACGGTGGGGGCGCGGTCGCAACGCGTCGTCACCGAGCAGTACGACGAAACCGGCAGCCGCACCAGCCGTTACGACAAGCGCAAAGTCACGCCGGCCATCGCGCTGTTGGGCAAGCCCACGCAGAACGTGTCGGTGTACGCGAACTACATTGAAGGCCTGAGCGAAGGCCCCACCGCGCCGCTCACCGCCGTCAACGCCAACGAAGTGTTCGCGCCGATCAAGTCCGAACAGGTCGAAGCCGGCGTGAAGGTGGACTACGGCGACATCGGCGCCACCTTCAGCGCCTTCCAGATCCGCCGCCCCAGCGGGCTGACCGACCCGGTTACCGGCGTGTATGCGGTCGACGGCATGCAGCGCAATCGCGGCCTGGAACTGAACGTGTTCGGCGAACCCGTCAACAACGTGCGCCTGCTGGCCGGCGTCATGTATCTGGATGGCCGCCTCACCAAAACCGGCAACGCCACGACCGAAGGCAATGTCGCGCCCGGCACGCCGCGCTACAGCATGAACGTGGGCGTGGAATGGGACACCCCGTTCGCGCCCGGCCTGACGGTCTCGGCGCGCGCCCTGCGCACCACCTCGCAATACCTGGACGCCAGGAACACGCAGGAAATCCCCGCGTGGACGCGCGTGGACCTGGGCGCGCGCTACGCCTGGCGCGCCGGCAACACGCCTGTCACGCTGCGCGCCACCGTGGAAAACGTCTTCAACAAAGCCTACTGGGCGTCGGCCTCGTCCAACGGCCTGACCATCGGCGCGCCGCGCACGGTGCTGCTGTCGGCAACGGTGGACTTCTAGGTAGGCGAGGGCAGGCGCGCGGCGTGCAGCGGCTTGTGCACCGTCTGCGCAATCAGCACGCCGATCAGGCTCATGCTGCCGCCGATGACGTGATAGGCGTGCATCTGTTCGCCCAACATTGCCACGGCCAGCACGGCCGTCAACACGGGCAGCAGATTGATGAAGATGCTGCACCGGTTCGGCCCCAGGTGCTTCACGCCTTGAATCCAGAAGAACGACAGCAGAATGGATGAGCCGATGCCCGCGTAGGCGATCAGCGGCAAGGTGCGCGCGTCCAACGACGCCGCGCCCGCCGGCAGCATCAGGAAGAACGGCAGCATGAAGACCAGCGCGGCCACGGCTTGCAGGTACACCGCCTGCCACGCCGGAATCGTCAAGCGCCAGCGGCGCAGCAGCACGCCATACAGCGCGTAGGACAAGGACGCCAGCAGCATCAGCAGGTCGCCCACATGGACGCCGTTGCGCGCGATGGCGGCGATGTCGCCTTGGCCCACCACGTACAACAGGCCCACGAACGACAGCACGCCGCCCACCGCCATGCCCACCGTCAGCGCTTCACCCAGCACGATCACGCTGAGTATCGCCGTCAACAAGGGCACCAGCGCGGTGACGATGGCCATGTTGGTGGCCGTGGTGCTTTCGGCCGCGCGGTACGACAGGCTCTGGAACAACGCCATGGCCAGCAAGCCGCTGACGGCCATCTTGCCCAGGTGCGGCCGCACCGACGCCCAGTTGCGCCGCAGCGACGGCAGCACGAAGGGCGTCATCAGCGCCAGCGCCAGAATCAGGCGGTAGAAGGTGATGGCCGTGGGTGAAATCGCGGACGCGGCCAGCTTGGACACGATGACGTTGCCCGCCCACAGCACGATCGCCATGAATGGAAAGAGCAGGGAAGTGATGGACATGAAGGTCTCCAGAACGAGCCTTGCATGGTGCCGCCCGGGGCAGGCGTCCGTCTGGCGCTAATATGTCGTCGGTTATCGCAAAACTGCCAACTCGTAAAACTGCCAACTCGCAAAACCGTCAACATGGATGATTCCCCGTTCTACGCCGCGTTCGCGGCTTCCGGCGCGCCCGCCGCCGCCTTGGCGGTGGACTACCCCGACGGCCATTTCATTGCGCCCCATCGTCACGACCGCGCGCAACTGCTGTACGCCATCCAGGGCGTGATGACCATCGACGCCGAAGGCGGCCGGTGGGTGGTGCCGCCCACGCGCGGCGTCTGGCTTGAGGCCGACGTGGCGCACTCCGTCCGCATGCACGGCGCGGTGCGGGTGCGCACCGTGTTCGTCGATGGCCACGCCGCCGCCCACCTGCCCGCGCGCAGTTGCGTGCTGGACATCTCGCCCTTGTTGCGGGAACTGATCGTGGCGGCCGTGGACGTGGACCTTGCCGCGCCCGTCAGCCCCGGGTCCCGCGATTGGCACTTGCTGCACTTGCTGTTGCAGGAATTGCGCAGCCTGCCGGTGTTGCCCTTGTATCTGCCGATGCCGGCCGACGCGCGGCTCAGGAAATTCTGCGACGCCTTGATGCGCGAGCCTGATGCGGCGTTGACGCTGGACGAGTGGGCGGCCCGGCTGCATCTGTCCACCCGCACTTTGCACCGGCAGTTTCAGCAACAGACCGGTATGCGGCTAGGGCAGTGGCGCCGGCAGGCGCGGCTGCTGCTGGCGCTGGAACACCTGGCAAGCGGGGCGCGGGTGGTGGATGTGGCGCTGGAACACGGCTACACCAGCCAGAGCGCGTTCGCGGCCATGTTCAAGAAGCACTTCGGCGTGTCGCCGGGGGGGTTTTATCGGCGGGGTTGAGGGGAGGTTTCGCAGCAACCGTGTCGGGACCAGCGCGTCCAGATGTTCCCCCGGCTGGCGCCCGGAAGCGCCAGCCGGCGCCGCGCTAGAAGCGGTAGTTCGCGCTGAGCTCCACGCGGCGGCCCTCGCCAACCAGCCATTGCGTTTGGTTGTAGTAGGCCGTTTCGGCGTACTGGCGGTCAAACACATTGAACGCGCGCAAGGCCAGGCTCAGGTCGCGGCGGGGCTCCCATTGCAGCGCCAGGTTGGTGGTGGTGTAGCCCGCCATCTCCAATCGGTTGGCCGCGTCCGCGTAGCGCTTGCCCACGTAGCGCACCCCGGCGCTGGCGGTCCATTGCGGCGCGAACTTCCAACTGAGCCAGGCATTGGCCACGCGCTCGGGCACGTCCGTCGGTACATTGCCGTTGCGCGACACGGCGACGCCGCCGACCGATTCGTTGAAGTCGTCGTAGCGGGCGCGCAGCGCCACGGCGTTCAGGTCAAGCCGCCACGCGGGCGTCAGTTCCACGCTCAGCGTGGCCTCGACGCCGCGTGACGACTGTTCGCCCACCTGGATGCGCAACGCGGGGTCGTTGGGGTCGCGCGTGACCAGGTTGTTCTTCTTGATGTGATAGGCCGCCAGGGTCCATTGGCCCCTGTTGTCCCAGAACGTCTGCTTCACCCCGATCTCCAACTGCTTGCCCTGCGACAGCTCGTAGTTCTTGTTGGCGGGCGATAGCAAGAGCAGGCTGCCGATCGGGTCGGCGGCCTGGGCGTATTGCGCATAGACGGACACGGTGGGCAGCACGTCGTACACCGTGCCCACGCGCCAGCCGACGTTGCTGAACGTGGTGCGAAAGGCGGTTTCGTCGGCCACCAGATCACGCCGCTTCAAGTCGATATGGTCGTAGCGCAACCCCGCCAGAATCGACCAGCGGCTATTTAGCATCAACCTGTCTTCGGCAAACAGCGCGTACTGGCTGGCCGTGTTGCGGTAGCGCGGCGTGGTGCCGGCGACGTTGATGAAGCGGCCGTGGTCCACGTCATAGGCATCCACCACCGATGTACCGGAGTACGGCGAATTGTTGGTGTGCTTGAGCGATGCGCGGTTCAGTTCGAAGCCGACCGCCACCTTGTTCGCCAGGCCAAACAGATGCCCGTCGAAGGCGGCGTCGGTGACGGTGCCCGTTTGTTCCTGGTCGTGGCCGATCTCGGTGTAGCCGCTGCGTTCGATCAGGTTGCCCGGCAGCCAGGTGTAGTTTTCGGCGTCGCGGTAGTCGCGATTGCTGCCGATGTAATAGACGCGGCTTCTGACCGTGGTGGCGGCGTTGGGCGACCATTCCGCTTTCAGTTCCGTCCGGCTGTCGCGGTAGATGATCTTGCTGTCGGCCACGTTGTAGTTCTGCCTGGCCAGGCCGTAATCCATCGTGCCGTTGGCCAGCGGCGTGCCGAAGTAGCGGGTGGGTTCCTGCCAGGCATAGGCTTGCGTCAGCGTGAAGTTCAGCTCGGGCGATATGTCCAGGCGCAAGGCGGCGGTGACGGCCGCGTCGCGCGAGTCCCCCAGGCTGATGCCGGAGTCCGTGTGGTTGCCGCTGACGTCCAGCCGGTACGACCATTTGTCGTCCAGCGCGCCGCCGCTGCCGAATCCGAAACGCTGGGTGTCGTGCGTGCCGATGGTCGTCATCAGCTCGTTTTCGATGGGACCGCGCGTGGGCTTTTTCGGGATCACGTTCACGACGCCGCCGATGGCGCCTTCGCCATACAACACCGACGCGGGGCCGCGCAGCACTTCAATGCGGTCCACGGCCCAGGGGTCATACATGAAGGTCTGGCCTACGCCGCCGTACTGGCGCACGCCGTCATACAACTGGGCAACGGAGTTCGAATCGGTGAACCCCCGCGACGACAGAGACGACCCGCCATTGCCGGGATGACGCATGGCGCTGATGCCCGCCGCCTGGGTGATGGCATCGGTGACGGTGGTGGCGCCGCGCTCGCGCAACTGCTCGTTGCTGATGATCTCGATGCTGGCGGGGGTCTCGAATGGCGTCAGACCCAACAGGTTGCCGGTGGCGGTGGGTTCCAGCAAAGTGGGTGACGGCGCATCGCCCGACACCGAGATCACGGGCAGGGTGGCGACGGGGGCGGGTTGCGCGTGCAGCACGGGCAGCACGGACGTGAGGGCAAGCGCGGTGGAGGTAGCCACGCCCATGGCCAGGCGATTGGGCACGCGGTTTGTGGCGCGATTGGCGACGCGAATGACCACGCGCCGCTTCAGGGCGCAACGCGCCCTGGAGGAAGAAAAAGTCATGAGGTGTTTCTCGGTAAGCGAAGACAGGCCGCGCGAAGGCGGCAAGGGAATCAGCTGAATACCGAGACGAGAGGCGGGGCACGCGCGCCTAGCGGCGCCCCAACAAGCGAGGGATGAATCGGTGCGGGCGGCGCGCGTGCCGCCTGCGGATGCACCATGACGGCGGCCATCGCCACCAGCAAGACCGGCGAGGGCGGCAGCGCCACGGCGGCAAGCGCCATGCCCACCGGACACGTCGCGGCTTGCGCCGCATGCCTTTCGTCGGGCGCCTGGTCTGGCTTGGACGGCCCCTGCACCCAGATGGGGCCGGCAGCGGAACACAACTGAATCAGCGTGCCGCCCTGATGGGTAGCAGGCATGAAGCCCTGCGGCACAATCGCCTTCAGCGCAAACAGCACCAACACCAGCCAAAGGCCGGCGTTGCCGCGGTTCAGGAAAGACGAAGTTGCGCGCATGATGTCGCGCATTCTAGCGGGATTTTGCCGGCTATCGGCTACCGGCTGCGAAGGCACTGCACGCATCCTCCGGCTTGCCCGCCGACGATTGTTGCGCGCCAGGCAACACCATGGTCCCTTGCCCGGGTCTACTGCCGCCCTGCCAGCCGACCTACGATTTGGGCGTCGTTCAAGCACGCGCAATCGTCGGCTAAGCCCAGCCGGACCGCGCCAAACTATCCAGGGGAATCACCATGAGTCAACGTCTTAACGCCTTTGCGCAATCGCCCGAGCTGTTCAAGAAGTTCGTCGAATTCGGCATGCTCTTGAAGAAGAGCGCGATTGAATCGTCCATCCTGAGCCTGGTCGAGATCCGCGCGTCGCAGATCAACGGCTGCGGCTTCTGCCTGGACATGCATGTGAAAGAAGCCAAGATCCACGGTGAAGGCGAACTGCGCCTGCATCATGTGGCGATCTGGCGCGAGTCCACCGAGTTCTCGCCGCGCGAACGCGCCTGCCTGGCGTGGACCGAAGCGCTGACCACGCTGGGCGCGCACGGCGTGTCCGACGAGATCTATGAGCGCGTGCGCGGCGAGTTGTCTGAAAAGGAGATCTCGGATCTCAGCTTCGCGGTCATGGCCATCAATGGTTGGAACCGCCTTAACGTCGGCTTTCGCACCGTACCCGGTTCGGCCGACAAAGCCTATGGCCTGGACAAGGCCAAGTTCAGCTAAGGACGCATCATGAAAATCCTAGTCATTGGCGGTACCGGCCTGATCGGCTCCAAACTCGTCAAACTGCTTATCGAGCGTGGCCATGAGGCCATTGCGGCTTCGCCCGCCACCGGTGTCAACACGGTGACGGGAGAGGGCCTGGACGATGCGCTGGCGGGGGTGGACACGGTGGTCGACGTGGCCAACTCGCCATCGTTCGAAGACGCGGCGGTGCTGGCGTTCTTCCAGGCCTCGGGGCGCAACCTGCTGGCGGCCGAAGCCCGGGCCGGCGTGCGCCACCACGTTGCGCTGTCGGTGGTGGGCACGCATCGCTTGGCGGAAAGCGGGTACTTTCGCGGCAAGATCGCGCAGGAAGATCTGATCGAAGCCGGGGGCATTTCCTACACCATCGTGCATAGCACGCAGTTCTTCGAGTTCCTGGGCGGCATTGTGCAGTCTGGCGCGCAGGGCAATGAAATACGGCTCTCGCCCGCCTATGTGCAGCCGATTGCGTCGGACGATGTGGCGTTGGCCATGGCGGACGCCACGTTGGGCGCGCCGGTGAACGGCACGGTGGAAATTGCCGGGCCCGAGAAGGTGCGACTGGCCGATCTGGTGCAACGCTACCTGGGTAAAATCGGCGACACCCGCCGCGTGCAGGCGGACCCGGGCGCGCGCTATTTTGGCGCATTGCTCAACGACGACACGCTGGTGCCACGATCTACCCCACGCCTGGGCAAGATCGACTTCGATACGTGGTTCAGTCAATCGGGTGCAAATTCCGGCGCAAAGAAATAGCGGCGGAAAGCAGCAGCGGAAATTAGCGGCGGAAACAAGGACCACCATGAGCAAACTGCGGCCGCCTTCCCAGGCTCTGCTGGACAAGTACCGGGGCGGAGACTTTCATCCCCTCTACACCACCAGCGTGACGGTGCGTGGCGGGGAGGCCGCGCATGGCCGCGCCTCGGGTATCGCCATTTCAGATGACGGCGAACTATTTGTGGAACTGCGCCTGCCGGTTGAACTGGGTGGCAAGGGCGGGGGAACCAACCCCGAGCAATTGTTCGCGGCCGGCTATGCGGCGTGCTTTCATGGCGCGCTGAGCATGCTGGCCGAGCGCTCGGGCCTGTCGCTGCCGGATGCGTCGGTGACGGCCACTGTGTCGTTCGGCCGCGACCCCGTCGATGGCCTATTTGCGCTGAAGGCCGAGGTCAACATCCATCTGCCCGGCGTGGCCCGCGACGTGGCCGAAGAACTGGTGCGCAACACCGAACGCCTGTGTCCGTACGCCAAGATGGCCCAGGGCGGCATAGAAAGCGTGGTGGCGCTGACCCAATAACAGCCGAGGGCAAAGCGGCCTAGGTTTGTCTGGGCAGCAGGCTATCCAGAATCTGCAAGTCCATGGCGCGGATGCGTTCGGTCATGTAATCGATGAACACGCGCATGCGTGCCGGCAGATGCTGACGGCTTAGAAAGCACAGGTAATGCCCGCGGTCGTCGGGCGCATGTTGCGGCAGGCAGGCCACCAGCGTGCCCGCGCGCAGGTGGTCGCAAACTTGATAAGCGGCCATTTGCGCGATGCCGTGCCCGTCCAGCACCGACTGCAGCACCAGGTCAGCGTCGTTGAAGGTCAACATGGCGGGCGGCGCCACCTTGCGCAGATAGCCCCCCACCTTGAATTCCCATTCATACACGCGCCCAGACGCCAGGCGGAAGTTCACGCACTGGTGCTCGGGGATGTCGTCAACGCTGGCTGGCAAGCCGTGCTTGGCGGCATAAGCGGGCGAGGCGCACAGCAGCATTTGCATGGGGATCACTTTCTTGGCGATCACCTGGCTGTCTTCCATGCGGCCATTGCGAAACGACACGTCAACGCGATCGGTCGTGAAATCGGTGGGGCCGTCATCCAGCAGCAGTTCCACCGAGATTCCCGGGTTGGCTTCGCGAAACTTGTGCAACAGCGGCGCGACGATCTTGCGGCCGAAGCCCACCGTTGAACACACGCGCAACTGGCCGGAAGGCGGGCCTTCGCGCAGCTCGCGCATGTCGTCCAAGGCCTGGATGATGCGCGCCACGCCCGGATGGCATTGCTCGTAGAAGCGTTGGCCCTCGGTGGTCAGCGAGGTGCTGCGCGTGGTGCGCACGAACAGCCGCGTGCCCAACTGGTCTTCGAGCTTCTGCACGCTGCGGCTGACGGCCGAGCGGCCGATGCCCAGCCGGTCGCCGGCCTTGGCGAAGTTGCCTTCGGTCGCAACGGCAAGAAATGCCACCACGCCGGCATAGCTGGTAGCGAAGCTGTCGGCCAGGGAATCTGGCCCATTGGGGGCGGGGGTGCCAGGGGAGGCGGGGTAGGGTGTCGACATGATGGCGGCGCCGCGATGTTGGTTGATCCTACTGCTAAGACGGCGGGCGGGGCAATCCTGTGACATGGGGCGCAAAAAAAACTGGCCTTCCACCAGGGAAAGCCAGTTTGGACCTGCAAGGTTTGATAAGTCCCTTATTGGATCGGGGTCAGGATGGGCGCGCCTTTTTTCTTGACCAGCACCACCACGAACTTGGCCGGCTGGGTCTGGCTGGCGTTGCGGCCCACGGTGTGGATGTCGTCCGGGCCTTCAAAAAAGGTCTGGCCCGGGGTCAGCGTGACTTCCTTGCCGCCCTTGACCTGCATGACGATGCTGCCTTCCAGCACGTACACGAAGCTATAGGCGTCGTGGCGGTGAACGGGGTCGACCGCGCCGGGCGGATAGTCCACCGTGATCATCACGGCGTCCTTGCCGGGAATATCCGGCAGGGCTTTCGTCATGAGTTCCGTGACGATGGCGTCGGGGGGCTTAGCGGGGTTCGCCGGGGCCGCGGCATGGGCAAGCGGGCTCAGCAGCGCGCCGGCGGCAATAAAAGTAAAAGGCAACCCGAACTTCGTGATCTTCGACATGGCGTGTCCTTGGTGGAGGTGTGACAAGCCCATCGTAGAAGTGCCGCCCGCGCGGCGGTAGGCCCGCGCGAGGGATCACCATGTTGCCCGCCATGCAACACCGCCCTGGCGTAGACGGCGGCGATCAGCCTTGCCGCGCCAGCGCCGCCGCGATGTGCGCCAGCTTGTCCGGATTGCGTTGCACCAGCACCCGCGTCAGGCGTTCACCGTCCGTCTCGTAGGACTGCACGGATTCAAGCTGGCCATCAATGAAGCGCAGCAGGGTCCATTGCCCGTTCACCTGCACCACCTCAACGCGCAAGGCATCGCGGTAGCGGCGCTTGCCCGCGTAGAACAGTTGCGCCAGGCGCTTGCCGCCCACCAGGCTGGCAAAGCTCGAGACCTTGTCGCCACCATCGCCGATGAGTTCCGCGTCGTCGCTCAACAAGGCATGCAGGCCGTGGAAGTCGCTGCGCTGCATGGCGTCGGCAAAGGTCAGCAGCAGGCGTTGCAGCGTGGCGCGCGGGACCATTTCGCGCGGGGCGCCCTGGCGCAGCTGCAACCTGGCGCGCCGCACCAGTTGACGGATGGCGGCCGGGGTCTTGCCGAGCGTCTGCGCGATGTCTTCGTAGTCTGCGTCGAACACGTCGCGCATCAGGAAGGCCGCGCGCGCGTCGGGTGACAGGCGTTCCAGCATGAACAGAAACGCCACCGACACATCGTCGGCCATCTCGTGGATTTGTTCAGGGGTGGACGGCGGCGCGGCCATCAGCATGGGCTCGGGCAACCATACGCCCGTGTAATGGGCGCGTTCGGCTTTGGCGGCGCGCAGGCGGTCAATGGACAAACGCGTGGTGGCGGTGACCAGCCAGGCTTCGGCGTTCTGCACCGCGTCGCGGTCGGCGCCGTGCCAACGCAGCCACGCTTCCTGCACCACGTCTTCCGCCTCGGCCACCGCGCCCAGCATGCGATAGGCAATGGCGTACAGGCGGGGGCGGTGACACTCGAAGAGGGACGCGGAGTCGGTCATGGGGGTAGCCAACGCCCGGGGAAGGCAGGCGTGAAGCCACGTATTTTGCCGCAGCGCGCAGGTAGCGACAAGCGCGAAGACGCCGCGCGCGGGCAGGCTTTTCATGTCCGGCCGCCACGTCAAAGCGTGCCAATGGGCGGTTTGCCTTGCGCCCGGGACCGACGCACGCGGCGTGCGCAACGGTACGCCAGATACGTCGCCGCCAGTACGCCAAGCGCGATCAGCGCCTGCCCGCCCACCGCCGACAACGCAGCCAACAGTTGATGGATCTGCGCCGCGAAGCGGGCGCCCAGCACCAGGCCCACCGACGCCCACAGCGCCACGCCCACGCAGTCGTGCCAGATAAAAGACCGCAAGCGCACGCCCATCGCGCCGCAAAGCGGCACGGCCACTAACGACAGGCCGGGCACGAAGCGCGCCACGAACAGCAGCCGCACGCCCCAGCGGCCGAAGAACTTCTCGGTCTTCGTGACGCAAGCATCGCGCGACAACGTCAGGTTGCACACGGTGTTCAGCGTGCGTGGCCCATAGCGCACGCCGCCCACATACCAGATCAGGTCCGCCAGCACGCCGGCCACCACGGCCGCGCCCAGCATCAGGCACAGCGGCATGGCCGCCACCCACGAACCGGCCGGCTGCACGGCATGGCAGGCGCCCACCGCGATCAGCGTCGGCATGACGGGCAGGGGCAGGCCCAGCGACGCACCCAGCACGTTAAGAAAGACCAGTAGCGCGCCGTATTGCGCGATCCATTCATGCGGCGGCATGGAAGGTTCTGGTCGAGGTGGCGCAACGATCTGTCTTCACGATTCTTCGCCTCGTCATGGGGAAAGTGGATGAGTCAGGCGTTGCAGTGGGCGAGCTTGCGCGGCCCGTGTCATGCAACGACGAACCCATGCTAGAGGGCCTGTGCGCTGCGCAGTAGACGCGGTGAAGGACGCATGGTGTTGTGCGCGCGACAACAATTCGCGGGCGTTTCGCATTGGTGTCCACGGCACAACAGTGCGCTTCCCGATGAGGACCTACCGCGCCTTGGAGGCCAGACCTACGATTCGCTCGTCATCTTTTTTCACCCAAGGGGCACTCATGACATCCAGCACCTTCACCACCCGGGACGGCACGCAGCTCTACTACAAGGACTGGGGCGATGGCCCGGTCGTCACGTTCTCGCACGGCTGGCCGCTGAACGCGGACGCTTGGGACGGGCAAATGCACTTCCTGGCGCAGAACGGTTTTCGCGTCATTGCGCATGACCGTCGCGGCCACGGCCGGTCGGCGCAACCCTCGTCCGGCAACGACATGGACACCTACGCCGATGACCTGGCGCAGTTGATCGAGGCGTTGGACCTGAAGAGCATCACGATGGTCGGCCACTCCACGGGCGGCGGCGAGGTAGTGCGCTACATCGGCCGCCACGGTGCCAAGCGTGTGGCGCGCGCCGTGCTGATCGGCGCCGTGCCGCCCGTGATGGTGAAGTCGGCATCCAACCCCGGCGGCCAGCCCATTGAAGTGTTCGACGGCATCCGCAAGGGCGTGGCCGGTGACCGCTCGCAGTTCTACAAAGAATTGGCCGTGCCCTTCTACGGCGCCAATCGCAACGGCGCCAAGGTGTCGCAGGGCATGCTGGACCAGTTCTGGTTGTGGAGCATGCAGAGCGGCCAGAAGAATGCCTACGAATGCGTCAAGGCGTTCTCTGAAACGGACTTCACGGAAGACCTGAAGAAGATCAACGTGCCGACCCTGTTCATGCATGGCGAGGACGACCAGATCGTGCCGCTGCACGACTCGGCCAAGAAGGCCGCGCGACTGGTCAAGCACGCCAAGGAACTCTATTACCCCGGCGCGCCACACGGCCTGACCGCCACGATGCAAGACCGCATCAACGCTGACCTGCTTGCCTTCCTGCGCGCCTGATCGCGCGACGGGGCCTCTTCACCGGTGTTCTTCACCGCCTTTTATCAGCCCTTCCTCATTGCGGCCGGCCCGGCCGCCCCTCAGGAGATTTGCCATGTTCACGCCCGACAACACCGTGCAAGCCAACCCCCACCAACCGCTGGATCTGGTTCCGTCCCGCTACGCCGTGCAAGTGGGCGATATTGACGCACTGGTCGTCAGCGACGGCGTGCTGCCGCTGCCCACCTCAACCATGGCCACCAACGTCGACCCCGCCGAGCTGGCGAATTGGCTGGACTACATGTTCATGCCGTCCGACGCCTTCGACTGGCCCTTGAACGTGATGGTGGCGCGCAGCGGCAAGCAGACCATCTTGATCGACGCCGGCCTGGGCGGGCAGTTTCCGGGTTTTCCGCGCGCCGGGATGTTTCCGCAACGCCTGGAGTCCGCGGGCATCGCGCTGGAGTCGGTCACCGACGTGATCATCACGCATATGCACATGGACCACGTGGGCGGCCTCTTGGTCGACGACGTAAAGAAGCGCCTGCGGCCGGACGTGCGCATCCACGTGTCGGCGGCCGAGGTCGACTTCTGGACCTCGCCGGACTTCTCGCAAACCGTGATGCCCAAGCCAGTGCCGGCGGTGCTCAAGACCACCGCCACCGCTTTCTATAACGAATACCGCGACCGTCTGCACATCTTCCAGGACAAGCATGAAGTCGCGCCGGGCGTCTTCGTGCGCGTCACGGGCGGCCATACGCCGGGGCACGCCGTGGTTGACCTGGTGTCGGGCGGCGAACGCCTGACCTTTGCCGGCGACGCGATGTTTCCGGTGGGCTTTGACCACCCCGAATGGCAGAACGGTTTTGAACATGATCCTGAGGAATCGACTCGCGTCCGCATCGGCCTGTTCGAAGAGTTGGCGCAGAACCGTGGGTTGCTGGTGGCCGCGCACCTGCCGTTTCCGTCCGTCGGCCGCATCGCGGTGGATGGGGACGCCTACCGCTGGGTGCCGGTCATCTGGGACTTCTAAGCGCCACGCCGCCCGTTGATATCAATGAAGGAATACACATGAAGAAGCTTGCAGGAAAAACAGCCGTCATCACGGGCGGCAACAGCGGCATCGGGTTTGCCACCGCCCAGGCCTTTGTCGCCCAAGGCGCGCGCGTCGCGATTCTAGGGCGGCGGCAGGGCGCGGTGGACCACGCCGTGGAAGCGCTTGGCGCATCCGCCTTCGGCGTGGTGGGCGACGTGGGCGACCTGGCCACGCATGACCGCCTGATGGCACAGGTGCATGAACGCTTCGGCCCCATCGACATCTACATGGCCAACGCCGGCATGAACCACATTGAACCGTCCACGGCAGTCAGCGAGGACAGCTACGACAGCCAGTTCGGCGTCAACACGCGGGCGCTGTTCTTCGGCGTGACCAAGGCACTGCCGGTCATGCGCGATGGCGGCAGCATCATCCTGACCAGTTCGATCGCCAGCGCCAAGGTGCTGGAGAACCACGCGGTCTACGCCGGCTCAAAGGCGGCCGTCGAAGCCTTTGCGCGTGCCTGGGCCTTGGAGTTCAAGACCCGGAAGATCCGCGTCAACGTGCTTAGCCCCGGCCCCACCGACACGCCCATCCTGGAAAAGCTGGGCGTGGCCGACGCTGACCGTGCCGCGTTCGAACAGGGCATGGCCTCGGCCATTCCCTTGGGCCGGATGGCGACCCCGGACGAATTGGCGCGCGCCGCCTTGTTCCTGGCGTCGGACGACAGCAGCTTCATTACCGGCGTCGTATTGCGGGTGGATGGAGGGATGGCGTTGACCTGACAGGCGGCAGGCGCCTGACATCTTGTTTCCAAAGTGGATGTCGTTCGGCTTTTTCTCTGACCTGACCGCAGTAGCATGGTCGGTGTCAAAGGAGAAACCATGGACACGAAAAAATGGGATTTCAGGCTTGAACAGCCGGTTGAAGACAACGGTGCTTGGCGCATCGCCTACTGCCTGACGTCAGGGGGCGACGCGCCGTCGCAAGAACGTATCGCCATCGACGAGCGCTACGTATCCGCCCAGACAGCCATTGACGAAGCCACGCGCCTTGCCCAGATTCATGTGGCCGACCTGAATGGCGAGGCGCCATCGTTTGAAAAACCGACGCAGGCCGAGGTGCCGTTCGACAAGCGCCAACGCTTCTAGCTTGCCCGCCGCGCCTACAGGCCCAGCCCCAACAGCATCAGAAACGTGCCAAACAGCACGAAGTGCGTCATGCCTTCGATGGCGTTGGTCTGGCCGTCGTTCAGGTTGATGGCGGCCACCAGCAGCGTCACCAGCATCATCAAGGTCTGCACCGGTGTCATCGCCATGTCGATGCGCTGGCCGGAGATCAAGGCCATGGCTTCCATGGCGGGCACGGTCAGGATCACCGTGGACAGTGAAGCGCCCAGCGCGATGTTCACGACCGACTGCATGCGGTTGGCCAGGGCGGCGCGCAGCGCGGTCAGCATTTCCGGCGCCGCCGAAATGCCCGCCACAATCAGCGCCACCAGGCCGATGGGCACGTCTACGCCCTTCAAGCTGCGGTCCAGCGAATGCGACATCAGTTCGGCCAGGGCGCCGACCGCAATGATGCCGGCCGCCATGATGGCGGCTGACGGACGCCAACTGCTTGGGCTTGCGGCGGGCAGGTTGCGGCGCGTTTTTTTCTCGGGATAGCTGTAGCTGAAGAAGTAGCTGTGCGGGCCGGTCTGCATGCGCAGGAACACGCCGTACAGCAACAGCATCGCCACGATGGTGAAGGCGCTGTACGCACGCCAGTCCGGCATGGGCACGAATTCGGGGATGATCATCGACACCGTAACCGCGGTCAGAATCATCACGCTATAGGTGCGCGCGGAATCATCGTTGTAGGACTGCTCGCCGTGCTTGAATCCGCCGATCAGCGCCGCCACGCCCAGGATGCCGTTGATGTCGAGCATGACGGCTGAATAAATGCTGTCGCGCACCAGCGTGGGCGAGCCGCCCTTGGACGACACGATGGCCAGCACGATGACTTCCACCAAGACCGCCGACAGCGTCAGGATCATGCTGCCGTAGGGGTCACCCAGCCTTTGCGCGATGCGTTCGGCGTGGCGCGCCACGCTGAGCGATGCGCAAAGAATTGCGCTTATCAACACCACCGTTTCGATCGTGCTGACCAGCTTTCCGTAGCCGCCCAGTTGCGTATCAAGCGCGTACCCCGCAGCGGCAACGGCGAACGCCAGCAACAGGAATTTCTCGGACTGGAGAAAGGATTTCATCTCTGGAATGGGGGCGGGAGATAGCGTGAGGCTAGCATGCGAAGCTGGCCGTGTTACCTGCGGCCGGCGGGTATGACACTTGCTGACAAATTCGCCATACCCAATCTTGGGTATCCCGCTGCCCGCACCCGCGCGGTAGGCGGCGCTACATTGAAAACTCCAGGGTTACTCACCGCAAGTGTGGAGATTTCAATGAAAAAATCCATCATTCCCTGCGCTGCCTTTCTGCTCTCGACGCTGGCCTTCAGCGCCACGGCACAAACCGTCACGCCATTGAAAGGGCAGTCTGCCGAACTCATGCAACAGGACATCGCCGCCTGCCAGGCGCAGTCCGGCGGCACCAGCAGCGCGGACAGCTCGCCGTCGGGCGGCCGTGCCCGGGGCGCGGCGACAGGCGCGGCGGCGGGCGCGGCGGTGGCCGGCGCGCGCGGCCGGCAACATGAAGAGGCCTACGATCGCGTGGACGACGACGTCAAGCAGGAATACCGACAAAACCAGGCGAAGGACGCGGCAGTGGCCGGCGCGGTCGTGGGCGGCTCGCGCCAGCGCCAGGACCGCCGTGACGACAGGCAAGACGCGAGCCAGGCGTCATCGGCCTATGCCACCTGCATGCAGCAGCGCGGCTATCAGGTAGCGCCCTGATCGATTCCGGCTGGGCGGCAGGGCGGGAAGTACGCTGCGGCATGATCCGATGGCCGGCGGCGGGGTAAAGTTGACGCCTTTTCCCCGATTGGCACCCAGGCATGGCAACGAGACCGCACCACACGTCGAAAACGTTTGAGCTCGATACGCTCAAGATGCGGATGGGCGACGCCGAGTTTCAGCGTCTGGATCTCCACCAGCGCATCCAGCGCGCATTACGCGCGTTGATCCTGGACGGAGCCTTGGGCGCCGGCGTGAAACTACCCGCCACGCGCGGGCTGGCGCTGTCCCTGGGGGTGGCGCGCGACACCGTCGAAAACGCCTATGTGCAGCTGCACCGTGATGGCTACATCGTCCGGCGTGAAGGCTCGGGCAGCTACGTGTCCGACACGGTGGGCGCGGTGCTGCAAGGCGCGGCGGGCCGGCGCATGCCGCCGCGTCGCGTTGTCGGCACGCAGAATCCGGCAGTGCTGGCTGGGTCTGGCCTGAGCCAGCGCGGCAAGAAGATCCATGACAGCGGCGGCGTGGCGGACTATCAGGCCGTCAAGGCCTTTGCCACCGGCCTGCCCGAAACGCGCACGTTTCCCACCGAAGTCTGGGAACGCTTGCAGCGCCAGGTCGTGAAGGACCACCGCGCCAGCGCGTTGCTGCATGGCGACCCGCAAGGCGCGGAACCGCTGCGCCGCGCGATTGCCGCCTACCTGAACCTGGAGCGCGGCGCCAGGGTCTCGGCGGACCAGATCCTGGTGCTGAGCAGCACCCGGCAGGCGCTGTACCTGTGCGCGCAATTGCTGGTGGACGCGGACGGCCCCATCCTGATGGAGAACCCTGGTTACTTCGGCGCCCGCAAAGCGTTCGAGGCGGCGCAAGCCCGAGTCGTGCCGATCGACGTGGACGCGCAAGGCATCCGCATGGACCTGCTGCGCCAGGACCAAAGCGGCGCCCACTGCGTTTACGTGACGCCGTCGCATCAATATCCAACAGGCGCCACCTTGTCGCTGGAACGTCGGCTGATGCTGACGCGCTGGGCCCATGACCACGGCAGGTGGATCATCGAAGACGACTACGACAGCGAATTCCACTACGACGGCGTGCCCACGGCCTGCGTGCAGGGCGTGGACCAGTTTGAACGGACCTTGTATCTGGGCACCTTCAGCAAGACGCTGTTTCCCGGACTGCGTATGGGGTACATGGCGTTGCCGCGCGAGTTGGTCAGTGCCTTCGCGCGTGCGCGCAGCATCATGGACGGCCATACGCCACAGGTGCAGCAACTGACGCTGGCGCGCTTCATGGAAGATGGGCATTACAACGCGCACGTGCGCGCGATGCGCAAGCTGTATGCGGCGCGGCGTGCGTGCATGCTGGATGCGATTGGCCGGCATCTGGCGGGCATCGCCACGGCTGTGAAGCCGCCCGGTGGACTACAGGTGCCGTGCCTGTTGCAGCCGGGATGGTCCGAAGCCAAGACCATCCGGAAAGCGGCCGACGCCGGCCTGGTGCTGCCGGGCATCAGCCGCTTGTATGCGGGCGCGGAGCGGCTGGAAGGATGGCTGCTGGGGTATGCGTCGCTGGCGGAGCACGAGATCGAGGCTGCGGTGCTGCGATTGCGAAACGTCTTGACCCAACGGCGGTAGCGGCGATAGGCAATAGCGGCAGTTGCTGCAATAGCGGCAGAAGCGGCGCCGTAGTGACCGCCCGCCGCGCCTAGGACTTGGCCGGGCTGCCGACCAGCGTTCGGTGTCCGCCGTGGATCAGCAGGTGCGCGGTCAGGCCAGCCACCAACCCCCAGAACGCGCCGCCCACGCCCAGCATGGTCACGTTCGCGGCGGTGGCCAGGAAGGTGATGAGCGCGGTCTCGCGGGTGCGGGCATCGGCCATGGCGTTGGCCAGGCTGCCGCCGATGGCGCCCAGCAACGCCAGCCCGGCCAGCGTGGTGATGAATGCCTTGGGCAGCACCATGAACAGCGTGGCCAGCGTGACGCCGAACGTGCCCACCAGGATGTAGAACACGCCGCAAGCCAGGCCCGCGATGTAGCGCTTGCGCGGATCTTCATGCGCGTCGCGGCCCGTGCAGATGGCGGCGGTGATCGCGGCCACATTGAAGGCGTGCGCGCCAAACGGGGCCATCAGCAACGAGCCCAAGCCCGTGGTCACCAGGATGGGGTTGGCGCTGGTCTTGAAGCCGTCGTTGCGCAGCACCAGCATGCCGGGCATGTATTGGCCCGTCAGCGTAATGATGAACAAGGGCAGCGCCACCCCCAGCAAGGCATTGAGCGAAAACCGGGGCATCTCGAATACCGGCGTGGCCAGGCTCAGGTGAACGGCGGAAAAATCGATGCGGCCTTGCACGATCAGCATCGCCAGCCCGATCACCAGTATGCCGACCACGGCGAAGCGCGAGGTAAACCGCTTGAGCAGTGCGTAGGCAATTACCAGCACGATCACGAGCAGCGGGTCGACACTGGCGCCGCCAAAGGCATTGACGCCGAACTGAAGCAGAATGCCCGCCAACAGCCCCGCCGCGATGCCGCCCGGAATCAGGCGGACCAACTTTTCAAAGGCGCCCGACATCCCCAGCACCACAAAGCCCAGCGCGGAAACGATATAGGCGCCGATCACTTCGCCATAGGGCGTGAACGGCATTACCGTGGCCAGGAACGCGACCCCGGGCGTGGACCACGCCGTGATGATCGGTTCCTTGTAGCGAAAGCTGAGCCACGCACCCGTGACGCCCACCCCGACGGACACCGCCCATACCCACGAGGCGGTCTGCCCCGGCGTCAGCCCGGCCAGTTCGGCCGCCTGGAACACCAGCACGAACGTGCCGCCGTAATTCACCAGCACGGAAATAAGCGCCGCGACGGTCGGCGAGAAAAAGTCGGCGGCGCGCAGGCCGGCCGGCGATGGGCTCATGAAATCACTCCACACTTTGAAGGCGCCCGGCCGGCATCAGAAGATTGCCGGCTGGGACGGAAAGCGGGAAGTGTAGGGCGGGGGTGGCTGGTCTATTCAGGCCACATTTCGGGATGCCACCAGACCACTTTGTTGGCAGCGCCTGACTGGCAGCGCCTGACTGGTAGCGCCTTATTGGCAGCGCTGTGTGGGCAAGCCGTAGCCGATCGTGATGGCGTTGACCGGCACGTCCTTGAACGCGGCCGCGGCAGCGTCGTCGAAGCGGGTTTCGCAGTTGAACTTGGTGTTCAGCACGTAGTCCTCGCCCGCGGCCTTTTTCATCTGGGCTTCCCATTGGTCGGCGGCGTCCAGCGCCTTGTCACCGGCCAGCACCATTTCCATCAAGACTTCCATGCCGCCCGACGAGCGCGGCGCCGTCCACAGCGCGAAGGCCGACGGGTCCGCCGCGTTGCCGCACTGCGTCAGGCAATCGGCCGTGTAGCGCTGGCCCCGACCAAATACGCCGGGGGTGATCGTCTGCCCGGCACGGGGCGCATCTTCGCCGATGAAGCTGTGCAGGTCGGCCTCGCAACCCTTGGCCAATTCCATGCGCAGCGCGGACACCTTGCCGTTGCCGATGGTCGCCGTGATCTGGCAGTTCTGCACCACGAAAACGTGATCCTTGCCGGAGGATTCGCGGGGCACGCCGGCGATCGACTCAAAATAACGCTGATCCGTGCCCAGCATGGCGCCGTTGAAGACTTCCTTTACCGTCGCTGCCTGTGCAGCGCCTGCGCCGGCAATCAGAATACCCAGGGTCAAGGCCTTCAGTTTCATACGAGTGACACTCCGTGGTGGTGGGGCGCGAGCCGTGCGGTTTGCCTGCTTTGCCTGCTTTGGCTGCCGCACCGGCTGCATGGATCGGCATGCTGCCACAAAGTGTTCACCGCTGCACCTCAATGTGGATGACCGCATGCGTGGCTCGGCCCAAGGCATCCACCGCAACGGTGACCGGCATGTCGCGCACCTCGAATTCGTGGATGGCCTCCATGCCCAGGTCCGCGAACGCCACCACGCGGGACGACGTGATGGACCGCGCCACAAGATAGGCGGCGCCACCGACCGCGCTCAAGTATGCGGCGCCATGCTGTTTGATGGCGTCGATGGCTACCTGGCCTCGTTCCGCCTTGCCTATCGTCACCAGCAGGCCGGTGTCCGCCAGCAGTTGCGGCATGAACTTGTCCATGCGTGTGGCGGTGGTCGGCCCTGCCGGCCCCACGGCTTCGCCGGCCACGGCGTCGACCGGCCCCACGTAGTAAAGCGCACGATTGCGCAGCGGCACCGGCAAGGGTGCGCCCTGGTTCAGCAGGTCGGCCATGCGTTTGTGGGCGGCGTCGCGCCCGGTCAACAGCTTGCCTGACAGCAACAGCGTTTCACCGGCCGCCCAGGTGGCGACGTCGGCTTGTGTGAGGGTGTCCAGGTTTACCCGTCTGCCTTCCTGCGTGGGCAGCGCGTCCGGGATGCCGTCCCAGGTTGCTGGGTCGGGCGGCGGGAACCGCGCGGGTCCGGCAGCGGGCATGTCGAAGGACACAAAGCGCGTGGCGGCGCAGTTGGGTACCAGCGCCACCGGCAACAACGCGGCGTGCGAGGGCGCGGTGGCGACCTTCACGTCCAGCACCGTGGTGTCGCCGCCCAGGCCCTGTGCGCCGATGCCCAGCGCGTTGATCCGTTGGTAGACCTCGGTGCGTAGCTGTTCTTCGGGCGTAAGGGCGTCGGGTTTGCCGGTCTCGGGCCTGCCGGCGCCGCGCGCCAGCAGTTGCGCCATGTCGATGGGGGCGAACAAGGCGCGCTTGGCCAGGGCAAGCGCCTGTTCGGGCGTGCCGCCGATGCCCAGGCCGAGCACCCCGGGCGGACACCAGCCCGCACCCATGCCCGGCAATTGCGACACCACCCAATCCGCAACGGAGTCGCTGGGGTTGAGCATCGCGTAGCGCGTCTTGGCATCCCCGCCGCCGCCCTTGGCGACGACGGTCAAGCGTAGTTCCTCGCCTTCGACCAGGTCGACTTGCAGCACAGCGGGCGTGTTGTCGCGGGTGTTGCGGCGTGCGCCCAGCGGGTCCTGGATCATCGACGCGCGCAGTGGGTTGGTGGCGCAACCGTAGGCGCGGGCGACGCCTCGGTTGACGATGGTTTGCAGGCTGGGCGTGGGGCCCGGGCCGTCATGCTGGATGCGTACATTCATCCCCATGCTGACGTAGATGTGCACCACGCCCGTGTCCTGGCAGACGGGTCGGCGGGCTTGCGCGCTGAGCTTGCTGTTGATCAGCAGTTGCAGCAGCGCATGGCGGGCCGCCGCCTTGCTCTCGACCGCGTGCGCCGCCTTCAGGGCTTGCACGAAGTCCGCCGGATGCGTGTGGCTGATGGCCTGCAACGCGTCGGCAATACTCGATTCAATATCCGTGGCAGCAACGACGCGCATGATGGCTCATCCTTACTGCAAGGTGATGCCGGCTTGCTTGATCACCTGCGCCCAGCGTTTTCCTTCGTCGGCGGTGAACTGCTGGAAGGCGGCGGGCGCGTACTGATCGGCAGGCAGCAGCTTGATGCCTTGTTCCACCATCTTTCCGGTGAAGGTGGCGTCCGCCAGCGCCTTCTGCCAGGCCTGGTACATCGTTTGCACCACCTTGTCGGGCGTGCCCTTGGGCGCATACAAGCCGTACCACGTGGATACCTGGAAGTTCGGTATCGCTTTTTCCGCCATGGTGGGCACGTTCGGAAACTGCGGCATGCGGTCGGCGGAGGTCAGGCCCAGCGCCCGCACCTTGCCGCCCTGCGTCTGCGGCAAGGCCGTATTGGTCTGGTCGAACATGGCGTCCACCTGATTGCCCATCAGGTCATTGAGCGCCGGCCCCGCGCCCTTGTAGGCGATGGGCGTGATGGTGATGCCGGCCTGGCTGGCGAACATGGCCGCCACCAGATGCGAAGTAGACCCCACGCCCGCGTTGCTGAAGTTCAGCTTGCTGGGGTGCTGCTTGCCGTAGTCGATCAGTTCGGACATGGATTTGTAGGGCGAGGATTCACCCACCAGCAGCACCAGCGGCGTATCGGGAAAGCGGAATACGGCCTGGAAGTCTTTCACGGGGTCGTACTGCAAGCGGGCGTAGAGGGACGGCGCCGCCGCCATGTAGCCGATATGACCCACCAGGAAGGTGTAGCCGTCGGGCGCGGACTTGGCGGCCTTGGCCGCGCCGATCGTGCCGCCCGCACCGCCCACGTTCTCGATCAGGATGGTCTGTTTCAGTTCTTGCGCCACGCGGTTCGCCACGTTGCGCGCC
This sequence comes from Achromobacter spanius, assembly GCF_002812705.1. Classification (NCBI taxonomy): domain Bacteria; kingdom Pseudomonadati; phylum Pseudomonadota; class Betaproteobacteria; order Burkholderiales; family Alcaligenaceae; genus Achromobacter; species Achromobacter spanius. The sequence goes on from NZ_CP025030.1 coordinate 2,605,521, forward strand.
ATGGCGTCGGTGGGGCCGCCGGCCGCAAAGGGAACGATCCAGGTTATGGCCCGGGAAGGGTAGTTGTCTTGCGCTTGCGCGCCCATCGGCAAGGCGAACGCGCCCGCGACGGTCAGTGCCGCCATCCAGTTCTTCATGACTTGTCTCCGTTGTGCTGCTGTCTTTTTATGAATCAGAAAAGGCTGCCGTTCAGGCTGGCCCGGTGTAGGGATGGGCCAGCACCTGGTCCACCATCTTGGGGGCAGCCCCCAGGTAATTGGCGGGGTCGCACAGGCGTTCGATGGCGTCGTCGGCCAGGCGCTGCGTTACCCGCGCATCTTTTTTCAGCACATCGGCCAGACGGCCACGCGTGGTGGCGGCGATGCGGCAGGCGTCATACACGACGTCGTGCGCGGTCTGGCGGCCGATGTGCGGCGCCAGGCCCATCATCACGGCTTCTGCCACGATAAGCCCGCCCGACAGGTCCAGATTGCTTGCCATGCGGGCCGTGTCCACCTCCAGCCCGCCCAGCATGAAGCGCGCCTGATGCAGCGCGCCCGCGGTCAGCACAAAGGCTTCCGGCACGGCGGACCACTCGATGTGCCACGGCCCCGTGGCGCGTTCAAAGTCTTGCAGCATGGCGTCCAGCGCCAGGCCGGCATGCTGGCGCACCGTCTTGGACGCGCTCCACATCAGTTCGCACGAGATCGGATTGCGCTTTTGGGGCATGGTGCTGGACGCGCCGCGACCCTTCACGAACGGCTCGAAGGCTTCGCCCAGTTCGTTCGTCATCATCAGCATGATGTCCACGGCGATCTTGCCGAGCGAGCCGGCGACCAGCGCAAGAAATTGCACGGTCTCGGCCAAGCCGTCGCGGGCTACGTGCCAGGTGATGGGTGTGGCGCCCAGATCCAATTCCCGCATCAGCGCCGCATGCACCGCCAAGCCCTGGTCGCCCAGGGATGCCAGCGTGCCGGCCGCGCCGCCAAACTGGCCGATCAGCACGCGCGGCCGCAGTTGCGCCAGGCGTTCGCGATGGCGGCGCACCATCAGCAGCCACACGGCGGCTTTGTAGCCGAAGGTGATCGGCAGCGCGTGTTGCAGGTGGGTGCGGCCGGCCATCGGTGTATCGCGATACCGCAACGCCAGCGCGTCCAGGATGCCGTCCAGCGCCGCCAGGTCGTCGTCGATGATTTTCAAGGCATCGCGCACCTGGAGGACGGTGGCGGTGTCCATGATGTCTTGGGTGGTCGCGCCCCAATGCAGGTATTCGCCTTCCGCGCCGCACTGGCGCGACAACTGGTGTACCAGCGGCAGGATGGGGTAGCCGACGATCTCGGTTTCGGCGCGAAGTTCGTCCATGTTCAGGGCGGCGGCGTCGGCGCGCGCCGCGATGGCGTCGGCCGCCGCGACGGGGATGATGCCCAGCTTGCCCTGCACGCGGGCGAGCGCCACCTCTGTTTCCACATAGCGCCGCACCGTGGCGGCATCGTCGAACACGGCACGCATCGCGGCGGTGCCGAACATGTTTTTGAACAAGGCGGATTCAAGGACGGAAACGGGCATAAATGTACGCTCTATAAAAGTTGTACGTACATTTAAGCAGTCGCAAAAGGGGACGTCAACGCCGGGGATTACCCGTAGCTCCGGCCAGTGCCGGGGCAGCAGATAGAATGCGGGGTGTCGTCATTTCCCCCCTTGCCATGTCCATCACGCTGTACACCCGTATCTCGGAAGAATTGGCGCGACGCATCGCGGCCGAGGTCTATCCCGTGGGCACGGTATTGCCCGCCGAGAACGCGCTGGCCGAGGAATTCGAGGCCAGCCGCCATACCGTTCGCGCCGCCCTGCGTCAGTTGCAGGACCTGGGCCTGATCGCGCGTCGCCGGGGTAGCGGCACGGAGGTCATCGCCGCCCGGTCCAAGGCCGGTTTCAGCCAGTCGCTGCGTTCGCTGGAAGACCTGGTGCAACTGGCCGCGCGCACGCCGCGCAGCATCCGCCAGATTCAGGAAGTCGTGGTGGACGTGGAACTGGCCGTGCGGCTGGGGGTGGGGCCTGGCACCCGGTGGTTGAAGTTTTCATCCACCCGGGGCGCCGAAGGGCAACCGCCGGTCGTGTGGACTGAGCTGTACGTGGACGCGCACTACAAAGGCGTGCGCAAGCTGGCACGCGAACATCCGGACCGCCTGGTGTCGGAACTGATCGAAGAACACTACGGCAGGCGCATCGCGTCCGTCGAGCAGACGATATCCGCGTGCGCCTTGCCTGCCGCCGTGGCGCGAGAACTGGACGCGGCGCCGGAATCGCCGGGCCTGTTCATCCTGCGGCATTACAAGGACCAAGCCGGCCAAATCGTCGAAGTGTCCTGCTCGCATCATCCGGCCGGACGCTACGAGTTTTCGACGACGCTGATCCGCGAGAGCTAGCCCCGCCGCTGGCGATTACTTCTTGCTGTTATTGCCCGCCAGCGCCGCCGTGATGCCCAGCGCAATCAGCATGGCGCCGCCCACATAGCGTTCAAAGTGCAGGTAGGCACGGCTGCGGCGCAGCCAGCGGCCGGCCGCGCTGGCCGCCATGGCATAGCAAGCGTCGCTAAGCAGGCCCAGCAAGACGAACACCATTCCCAGGAACAGCACCTGCGAAGCCACGTGCCCCCGGCTGACGTCAACGAATTGCGGCAGGAAGGCCAGGAAGAACAGGGCCGTCTTGGGGTTGAGCAGGTTGACGATGAAGCCGTCGCGGAACATGCGGCCATAGCGGCGCGCCTTGGGCGGCGCGTCCAGCGCGGCGGGAACGGGGCGCGTCAGAATTTTCTTCAGGCCCAGCCAAATCAAATACGCCGCGCCCGCATATTTCACGATGCTGAACGCCAGCGCCGAAGACGCCAGCAGGGCGGACAAGCCCAACGCCGCGGCCAGCACGTGCACCAGCGTGGCCGTGTGGATGCCCAGGTCCGACACCAGCCCCGCTTTGCGGCCTTGCTCGACCGATTGGGTAATGATGTAGAGCACGGCCGGGCCGGGTATGGCCAGCAAGACCAGGGCGGCACTGATGAACAGCATCAAATCAGCGGTACTGGGTATCACGAATTCCATGGCCGGATCTCCGGGGCGGGTGGAAGGGGAAGGGTGAATTACTGTACAGCAGGCTATCTGTCTTGCCAGCCCCGACAAGCTAATGGCGGGAACGAGAATTGCTGACCCCGTTGAAATTTGCGCCGCTTCAGGACTACGCTGACGCTTGGTCCTGGACAGCGGGCGTCAACGGTCCGCTTGAAAGCGGCAAGCGTGGGACAACAGCATCGGAGAACAACATGCGGCATGCAGTGGATCTGTCAGGGCGCGTGGCGATCGTCACGGGCGCGAATTCCGGCATTGGGCGTGGCATTGCCCTGGTGCTGGCGGCGGCGGGGGCGAAGGTGGTGGTCAACCATCGGCCCAATGAGGACTCCGCGCGGCGCGGGGCCGAGGTGGTACAAGAGATCGTCAGCGCGGGCGGGCAAGCCATCGCGGCACCGGCCGACATCAGCCGCGAGGACGACGTCGAACACTTGTTCCGCATGGCGTCGGACCACTTTCAGACGGTGGACATCCTGGTCAATAACGCCGGTATCGAACAGCCCGCTGCCATTCAGGACATGACGCTGGCGCAGTGGCAGAAGGTGATCGACACCAACCTGACCGGCCAGTTCCTGTGCGCCCGCGCGGCGGCCCGGATGTTCTTGAATCGGGCTCCTCCGCCGCCGGCAGGCGAAGCCGCAGGCAAAATCATCTTCATCAGTTCGGTCCATGAAGTCATTCCGTGGGCGTTCCAGTCGAACTACGCGGCGTCCAAGGGCGGCGTGTCGCTGCTGATGCAGTCGCTGGCGCAAGAGCTGGCGCCGATGAAGATCCGCGTGAATTCCGTTGCGCCGGGCGCCATCCGCACCCCCATCAACGCGCCCGCCTGGAACACGCCCGAAAGCATGAAGGAATTGCTCAAGCTGATTCCGTATGGACGCATCGGCGAACCCGAGGACGTGGCGCGCGCGGTGGCCTGGCTGGCCAGCGACGATTCGGATTACGTCACAGGCTCCACCTTGTTCGTTGATGGCGGCATGACGCTGTACCCCGAATTTCGCGGGGCGGGCTAAGCCATGTCCAAACCCATCGAAGACTATGGCTTGATCGGCAATATGTTGTCGGCCGCGCTGGTGGCGCGCGACGGCTCGATCGACTGGCTGTGCCTGCCGCACTTTGATTCCCCCGCCTGCTTTGCCGCCTTGTTGGGCGACGACAGCCACGGCTGCTGGCTGCTTGCGCCCGATGGCACAGGCCACACCACCACGCGCCGCTACCTGCCCGATACCGCGGTGCTGGAGACGCGCCATGAAACGCCCGACGGGGTGGTGCGCGTCTACGACTTCATGCCGCTTAGCGACGAGGAAGAGCGCGTGGACGTGGTGCGTATCGTGCGGGGCGAGTCCGGCCACGTGGACATGCGCATGGCCTTGACGCTGCGTTTCAACTACGGCCAGGCCGTGCCCTGGGTGCGGCGCCGCGATTATGGGCTTAGCGCTATCGCCGGGCCGGACGCCGTCGAGCTGCACACGGCCGTCCCGCTGCAAGGGCACGACATGAAGACCGTGTCGGCCTTCAGGGTGCACCAAGGCGAAACCGTGCCGTTCACCTTGTCTTATCACCGCTCGCACAAGACGCCGCATTTTGTGCCGGACCGCCTGGAAAGCATGGACCGCACCATTGCGTGGTGGCATGAATGGGCCAAGCGCTGTCATTGGGAAAACGGACCCGGCCAGCGGCGCGATGCGGTCGTCCGCTCGCTGATCACGCTGAAGCTGCTGACGTTTCAACCCACGGGCGGCATCGTGGCGGCGCCCACCACGTCGCTGCCCGAGCAATTGGGCGGCAGCCGCAATTGGGACTACCGGCATTGCTGGCTGCGAGATTCCGCGCTGACGCTGTACGCGCTGCTTAACGCCGGCTACCGCGAAGAGGCCGAGGCGTGGCGGCAATGGCTGTTGCGCGCGGCGGCGGGGCACCCGAACCAATTGCAGATCATGTATGGCATTGCGGGTGAACGCTGGTTGCCGGAACACGAGATACCGTGGTTGCCGGGCTATGAAGGCAGCAAGCCGGTACGCCTGGGCAACGCGGCGGCGGGGCAGATGCAGCTGGACGTTTACGGCGAACTGATCGAGACGCTGCACGCGGCCCGGGTGGCGGAACTGGCGCCGCTGGCCGAAGCGTGGCGCATGCAGAAGGTGTTGCTGACACCGCTGGAAGAACTATGGCGGCAGCCCGATCACGGCATCTGGGAAATGCGGGGGCCGACCCGCGCGTTCACGCATTCCCGGCTGATGTGCTGGGTGGCGCTGGACCGCACCGTGAAGTCCTGCGAGCGTTTTGGCCTGGAAGGGCCGGTGGACCGCTGGCGCGCGCTTGCCGACGAGATTCGCCACGACATCTGCACCAACGGCTACGACGCGGAACGCAATACCTTTGTGCAGTACTACGGCGGCACGGCGCTGGACGCCAGCCTGCTGCTGATTCCGCAAGTGGGCTTCTTGCCGGCGGACGATCCGCGCGTGACGGGCACCGTGCAGGCCATCGAACGTGAGCTGCTGCGCGACGGTTTGTTGCTGCGTTATTCCACGCAGCACAGCGACGACGGGCTGCCGGGCGATGAGGGCGCGTTTCTGGCCTGCAGCTTCTGGCTGGCCGACGCCTACATCATGCAGGGCCGGCTGGACGACGCGCACCGCTTGTTTGACCATTTACTGTCGCTGCGCAATGACCTGGGGCTGCTGGCCGAAGAGTACGACGTGGCGCGCAAACGGCTGGTGGGCAATTTTCCGCAGGGGTTTTCGCATATCGGCCTGGTCAATACCGCCTACAACCTGAGCGCGGCGGGCGGCACGGCGCATCAGCGTTCGTTCCGCGATGCGCCGCAGAGCTAGGCGTGGGCCGCCATCCGCAAGCGGGGGCAGCGGCTCAAGCCGCGACCTGGTTGCGGCCCGCGCGCTTGGCGGCATAGAGGTTTTCATCCGCGCGCCGGAACAAGGATTCCCAGTTTTCGGCGCCGATGGCGGCGGCCACGCCCAGGCTCATGGTGACCGGCGTGGCCAGGTCGGGGGCGCGCACCGTGTCGGCCACGGCGGCGCGCAATCGTTCGGCGCAATGCAAGGCTTCCTGGAAGTCGGTGGCGGGCAGGTAAACGGCGAATTCCTCGCCGCCTATCCGGCCTAGCAGGTCACGCTTGCGGACGGACAACGCCAGCACGCGCGCCACGTTCTTGAGCACCGCGTCGCCGCCGTCGTGGCCATACTCATCGTTGATGCGCTTGAAATGGTCCACGTCGCAGACGATCAGCGCGGCGGGGTCTGGGCCGCCGTTTTGGTAGGGGCGCATGCGCGCTTCGAAACCCCGGCGGTTGAGCAAGCCGGTCAACCAGTCTTTTTCGCCTTCATGCCGCACCTCTTCGATGGTGTCGGCGGCAATCGCCAGCAGCAGCGTAATCGCCAGCCCCACGCTGAACACGGCAAGCGATAGCTGCAACCACTGCCAGAACGGGGAATCGGCGAAAGCAAGCGGCCCGCTGGGCGCGCGCGCGCCGATGCTCAACAAGGTGCGCGGTAGAAAATGCAGCCCGAACGCCAGTAGCACGACAAACAGCGCGGTGTCGATCCGCCGGCCCGTGGCCGCCGATCGCATGCGCAAGGCGGCCACGCACAGCAAACCGCCAAAGCCGATATTGAGCACATAGACGCGCACCAGCAAGTTGCGGTCTACATAGAAGAAGTACCAAAGCGCCACCATGATGGCGGCGCAGAACACGGCGTAGGCGCGCCACCGCAACCCCCGGCCTACCCGGTTCAAGATGCCTTGTGTGGCCGCGCAAACGGCCGCCGTGTACAGCATGCCGGACACCAGCGCATTGGCGCCCGAGTCGCGCGGGACATACAGAATCTGTGACACCGCGCCCGCGGCAAACAGCGCGCAGCCCGTGGCCAGATGCAAGAGATAGGTGCGACGCCGGTAGACGCACCAAATGCCAACAAATGTAATGCCGAAGATCAGCACCAGCGTCGGGGCGATCAACGACAGGGTGACTCGAACCTGCGATCCAACCATAGATGTGTCCTGATGAGCCGGTACGGGGTTTTAACGCGCCTGCCGGGCCGTTTCGTCCCGATACAATTCCTTCATACATGAACGACGCGCATGCCCTAGGATTCCGCCTTATACCGCCCGCCGTCCTGCGCGTTCCGCGTACGCTTGAAAGCGCCGGAAGTCCATGAAGCGACGCAGGCTCTTTCCCGCCCCTTGCCGTTGCGCCACCCTGAAAAGGCGCTGGCGACCTGGCCCGGGCGACCAAACATACCAACGCCGCGCCACGTGGCATTGAACACCATGACGAAAATTCTTGTTGTCGACGATCAGCCCGTGCTGATCGAGTTGTTGAGCGAGTTCCTTGGCGACGAAGGTTACGAGGTCACGACGCACACCGACGGCCTGACCGCGTTGCAACAGATGTTGGCCGTGCGCCCGGACCTGGTGATCACCGACTTTTCCATGCCGGGCATGCACGGGGGCGCGCTCTTGACCGCCATGCGCGAAAACGCCTACCTGAGCGAAACGCCTGTGCTGGTGCTGAGCGGCCGGCCCGAACACGAGGTGTGCGCGGCTTGCGAAGGCCATGCGGCCTACCTGCGCAAACCGGCTGAGCCCGCCGATGTGCTGCAAGTCGTGCGTCGCCTGGCGCCCACGCCGCACGTGGCGTAACGCGCCGATCAGAAGCGGTAGCGCACGTCCAGCGTGCCGATGTTCTGGCGGTTGCCGTCGCCGAACTGTCCGCCGTAGCTCACCCCCACCGTGGTGCGTTTGCTGACGTCGATGCCTACGCCTACTTCCACCACCACCGCGTCTCGCGCGACGGGCGTACCGGTGGCCGTGAACGAATCTCCCCCTTGCGCGAAGGCCAGCACGCTGGCCGGATTCAGGTCGCCGAAGGCGTGGCGCCAGCCGAGCGTGCCGCGCGCGTAGCCGCGTGCGCCCGCGCTGTCGAACGTGGTCAGTGCATGCAGCCCGAGCGTGGTCGTGGTGATGTCGTTGCGGCTGCTTTGCCCGCGCAGCGCCGCGTCGCCGCCTGATTCCGAAAAACCGCGCGTGCGCAGGTCGCTATAGTTCGCGGCGATGAAGGGTTCCAGGGTCAGGTGCTCATTGACGGGGGCGGCGTAGCCGAGTTCAGTGAAGAACTGGCCGGTGCTGGCGCCGTAGCTGGCTTTCAGGGTCTGGTCGAGTCCGGCGGCGGCGGTGCTGCGCTGGGTGTCCACGTCGTGCCAGGAGTAGGCCGCGCCCAGGCTGACGTTGATCTTGCCCGCGCCCGCATCGAACGCCTTGCCGCCGTACACCGCGATGCTGTAGCTGTCGGTGTCGGCGCTTGACGCGCGTTCACGGGTGCGGCTGTCGCTGTTGGCGTACCCGACCGCGCCACCCAGGCGCCAGCCCCCACCCACGGCCACGTCGCCGCCGATGGTGACGCCGGCGTCCGATTGGGTCGTCTTGGCGCTGTTGCTGTCGCCCGCCAACGTGGTCCATTTGCCGAAGACCTGGGTCCACAACGGTTGCGCGGCCGACTGAGGCAGCGAGGCCGCGTCGCCCATGCCCAGTTGCGCGGTGGGCGCGCCGGGGAGCTGGCCGGCGTTGAGGTTGGCGTGCAAGCGTGTCATCGGCATCTGCGTGAACGAGCCGCTCACGTTCTGCAGCACCGACAGCGTGCTGGCGTGGGCTTCGCCGGACAGCGCATTGAATGCCGCGGGCGGCGCGCCGTTGGGCAGGTTCAGGATGTGCTGGTAGAGCACGCTGTCGGTGGGCAGGCTTTGCAGCGCCCCGGCCACGGACCGCTGGTTGCCGGTGACGGCTGCGTCGGCGAATTGAATGGGGCGCGTGCCGCCACCGTCTGACGGTACGTCTTTCAAGTTCACCACCAGATCAACCCGGTTGCTGTCATAAGACAGCGACGGCGTCAGGAAGGCCAGATTGCTGGAGACGGTGTCAAAGCGACCTTGCACGCCGTTGTTCGCGGACAGGATGGTGTAGGTGGTGGACGCTGCGTAGTTGCCGTTCTCGCCCACTTGCACGACCGATCCGCCCAGGCTGGCGGCGCCCGCCACCTGCACGCTGCTGTTCTGCCCGTTGGCGGTGGTGGTGACGCGGTAGGTGGAGCCGGGTTTGAGAACCAGGTCGCCCGACAGCGTCATGCGGCCTTGCGGCGTTGCCGCATTGCCTGGCGCGAGCGTGGCGCCCGACCCTACCGTGACGCTGTTCAGGCTGCCCGTGCCGGCCAGCGTTGTGCCGGCGGCCGCCAGGACGTTGCCGCCCAGCTTGCCGTCCACTTGCAAGGTGCCGGCCGACAGTTGCGTGGTGCCGGTGTAGGCGCTGCTGTCGCCGGTCAGGACGAGCGCGCCCGCGCCTAGTTTGGTTGTGCCGCCCGCGCCGGACATCGCGCCCGCGTAGACGATATCGTCTGACCGGTTGAAGACCAGGCTGCCCTGGTTGGCGATGTTGCCGGTGATGAATCCGGTGGTGCCGCCATCGCCCACTTGCAGCGTGCCCGAGTCGATAAGGGTGTTGCCCGTGTAGGTGTTCTGGCCGGTCAGCACCAGCGTTCCGGTGCCGGCGTGGCGCAGCCGGCCCGCGCCGCTTACCTGCCCGTCAAACACCACGCGGTCGCTGCGGGCAAACGCCAGTGTGGCGCCGCTGGCGATATTCGCGTTGCCGGCGATGCTGCCCGACACGGCGCCGTCGCCAACCTGCAAGGTGCCCGCCTGCACGGTTGTTCCGCCCAGATAGGCGTTGGTGCCGCCCAGCACCAGGGTGCCCTGGCCCAGCTTGGCCAGGCTGCCGTTGCCGGCTAGCGCCTGATTCACGGTGAACGTGTTGCCGGCGTCCGCGATGTCGAATCCGCCACCCGCGCCGCCCAGGGCGATGGCGCGTGGGGTGTTTTGAAAGGCGGTGCCGGTTACGCGCAGCGTGCCGCCCTGAAAGTCCAGCGCGGCCGTGGAAGCGCCCAGGTTGGCGTCACTGGACACCGACAACGTACCCGCGCTCAGGCGCGTGGCCTGGGTATAGGTGTTGGCGCCGTTCAGTACCAGGGTGCCCAGCCCCGTCTTGTTGATGCCGGTGCCGGTAAGCACGTTGTCGATCGTGGTCGTCCAGGACGCGGAGGCCTGGCTGCCGTCGCCGACCCGGATTTCGCCCAGCGTGCCGGGCGTGGTGCCCAATACGGTCAAGGCGTCGCCGGTCAGGTGATAGCCATCGCTGGCGAATTGGATGCCTTGCGCCGAGATCGCACCGGCTGTGCCGTCGACCACCACCGTGCCGGCCGCGCCGCCGAAGATCGCGAAGGCATCGGCGGGATGGCGCGGCCCCGTCACGCCGCCCGTGGCGTCCGTCCAGTTGGCGCCGTTCAGCGACCAGACGCCCGAGCCGCCACCCATGTTGGTGGGGCTGGCCAAGCCGTTCGCGTTCCAGAAATTCAGTTCGATGCCAGTGCTGTTGACCAGGTTCACCTGCTTGGAAGCAGTGAGGTACTGCACGGCCAGGCCCGCGGACGGTGCCAGGCCGCCATTCGCCAGGGTCAGGGAACCGGTGTAGTCGAACAGCCGGTACACGCCGGCGCCAAAGCCTCCCGTATCCAGCGCGCTCACCTGGACGCCGTTCAATTGCAGGTTGCCGTTGACGCTGACGCTGTGGCTGACGCCTGAAGCGCCCATGCTGAATTCCGCCAGGGACCCCTGAGCCAGGGTCAGGTCGCCATTGATGGTGAACACGCCGGCGGGCGCGCCGGGCGCAAGGCGGCCCCCGGCCTGGACGGACACATCCCCATTGACCCGGCCGAATCCACCCAGCGTGGCGGTGTCGGCCACGGTGATGTTGCCGTTGACGGCGGCGCTGCTATTCGCGGCGCTTGCCCCGACCAGCAAGGTGCCGCCCGAGACCTGCGTCAAACCGGTGTAGCTGTTGGCGCCGTTGAGTGACAGGCTGCCCGACCCGGTCTTGATGAGGCCGCCCGTGCCGTCGATCTGGCCGCTGTAGGCGCCCGCGCCGACGGTCAGGTTGCTGGCGCCCAGCTTGACGTTGCCGCCGCTGCCGTTAAGCGAGGCCAACGTTTGATTGGCTATCGATGACTGGTCGAACGTGCCGCCGGTGTTGACCGTCAGGGCCGTGTTCGTGGCCAGGTTGCTGCTTGCGCCTAGCGCCAGCGTGCCGCCATTGACGGTGATGCCGCTGATGGCGGTGGTGGAGCCGTTCAGCGTCTGGGTGCCGGTATTCTCTTTCACCAATGCGCCCATGCCGAAGATCTGGCCCGAGTACGTGGTCGAGGCGGTGCTGTCCAGGATCAGCGTGCCCGATCCCAACTGCACGAGGGCGCTCGCGCCGGCAAGTGAGCCCACCGTGTGGGTGCCGGTGTTCTGCAGGGTCAGTATGGTGCCGGCCGCAAGGTTGATGGCACCGCTGCCGAGGCTGCCGCCCGCGCCCACTACCAAGCCGCCGGCGTTGATGGACGTCGCGCCGGTGTAGGAATTCACCCCGGTCAACGTCAGCGTGCCCGCGCCTTCCTTGGTCAACGTGCCCGAGCCGGAAATGGCGCCGGCAAAGGTGCCGGCAGCGGTCTGCCTGAAGGTCAGCGCGCCTTGGTTGGTGATGTTGCCTTGCAGGTTGCGCGTGTCGCCCACCAGCGTGGATGTCGATTGGATCGTGGTGCCGCCGGTGTAGTTGTTGACGCCGTCGAATGTGATTGGCCCGGTACCGGCCACGTTGACGCCGCCCACGCCGGACAGGTTGCCAGCCAGGGTGTAGTCGGATGCCCCCGTTGTCTGCAAGCCCTGGGCTCCCAGCACGATGTTGTTGACAAGCGTCTGGCCGCCCATGTTCAGGGCGAGCGTGCCGCCGTTTGCATGGATCTCGGCGGTGCCCAACGCGCCGCCGTCGGCAAGGTTGGCCAGGCCGCCGTTCAGCTCCGCGATACCACTGCTGTTCAGCAGTGTGCCTTCCAGGTTCCACGAGCCGCTGTTGACACGCAAGGTGTCAAAGTTGATGTAGGTGCTGCCTGATATGGAGGTAACGCCGCCACCGGTGCCTGAGCCGACGCCCGCCGACGGCAATACGTTTTGCAGCACCAGCGTATCGCCCGCGCCTGTGCCGGCATCGACCTTGCCGGACGGCGCAAAAGTCAAACCGGGCGTGCCGTTCACGGGCAAGTCCGCGGTCGCGAAGGCGTTGCCACGCAGCAGTATCGAACCCGACACCGCGGTGTAGGTATTGTTGCCGCCCTGGCCCAGCGACACGCCGCCCACGATGGTGCCCGCGTTGACGAAACTGTGGCCCGCGCCCGGCGTGCCCGATGCCTGGAACCCGATACGGCCCGTGATCATGCCCTGATTGACGAAGTCCACCTGGCCGCCGCCGTACGCGGCAATTACCGGCAGATCCGCCTGGCTCACGTTGGCGTTGGCGCTGGGGGAGCTTTGGATCATGCCGGCATTGCTGAGGTGGCTGACCCCGCCGATCCCGTTCTGCACCGCCAGCGCCAGGCCGGTCGTCGCGGTGGGCAGGGGGGCCACCGGTTCCACCACGCCGCCCAACGTGCCCGACGCCATGTTCGAAATGCGGATTGTGCTGGCCGAGGTGTTGCCCACCACCAGCCCCGCCGATGAGCCCGTCGAGGTCCCGAGCAGATTGGCGTCAATTCGGCCGAAATTGGTCAAGGTGACATTGCTGCCCGTCAGGCTCATGGACGTACCGCCGACGGTGGGGTCGACGCCGACGGTCGCCCCGGCGGCCACGGTCACATTGAGCATGTCGGTGTTGTTGGCGAAGCTGGGCGCGCCGGGGTTGGCCGCACCCGAGCACGTCACGGTAACGCCGACAACCGAACACGCCGCCTGCACCGCCGCGCTGACGCCGGTCAACCCGAACGCCAGCGCCAGCCCTGTTGCATAAAGAGGCACGCGCGCCGCGATGCTGCCTTGCGTTGCCGCCCGCCCGCCGCGCGATTGCGTCGCCAGTTCCGACGCCGCCTGCCAGATGCGCAATTTACGATTCCATACCAGCCGGTAAATGTGATTCAAAATGCGGTCCTCCAAGGGGGGCTCGGGCATTCCTCGGCGCGCCAGAAAAGCGCGCGTGTGTCCGGTGCCGCACTGCGAGGGCAGGGAGGAGGTTCCGGGAATGGCGTATCGGTGGGTGGGAAAATTTCCGCGTCATTAATACCGCATATGCCCTGTTTTCAATCGCATGAAAAAGCGGTAGTTTTGACCTTTCAAAATGGTTTATCCCCCCCTTTGCAGGGGCCACGACCCGCGGGGCGGCTGGCCTTGCGGCCCACGGCGAAGGTTCAGCGCTGCTGCGGGATAATCAGGGCTTTGCGATCTGCGCCCGCCCCGCCGTGGAGCTGACATCTTGGCCAAGCAACCCCCCTCCGCCGCCCCGCCCATGACCGTTCCGGCTGCATTGAGCCAGGCGTATGCGCACTGGAATGCGGGCCAGGCGCCAGAGGCTGAGCAGCTCTGCCTGCGGGTATTGGCCGTGGCGCCGGACCAGCCCGATGCACGGCACCTGCTGGGCTTGATGGCCCATGCCTATGGCCTGCCCGATATGGCGATCGAGCACCTGCGGGTCGCCTGCCAGTCGCCGCTTGCACCCGCCAGCTTTTACAGCAACCTGGCGGAAATCTGCCGCCGGCAGGGCGCGCTGGCCGAGGCGGAGAGCGCGGCACGGCGTGCCGTGGCATTGGCGCCGGAAGCGGCGCAAGGCTGGAATAACCTGGGCATCATCCTGCAAGAGTCGGGCCAACTGGCCGACAGTCTGGAATGCCTGCGGCGGGTGGCGGCGCTTCTGCCCGACAGCCCCGAGGCACACAACAATCTGGGCAATACCTGCAAGCGGCTTGGCGACAACGCGCAGGCGCTCCTGCATTACGGCCGCGCGCTGGCGTTGAACCCGAATTACGCGCAAGCCCTGAGCAACCTGTCGGTGGCATTGAGCGACGACGGCCAATACGACGCGGCTTTGACGGCGGTGCGTCGCGCCATCGACATAGACCCCTTGATGCAGGAAGCTCACCAGAATCTGCGCCAGATTGAACTTGCGCGCTCGGGCGGGGCAGGGGCACAGGCAGAAGCACAGGCAGAGGCACAGGCAGAGGCACAGGCAGAGGCACAGGCAGAGGCACAGGCAGAAGCACGGATACAGGCTCAGGCGCTGCGCCGCGCAGGCAAGGTGGACGATGCGCGCGCCCTGCTAGAGGCCGTGGTGCAAGCCACGCCCGACGACGCGGGCGCGCGCTTCGACCTGGCCGAAGTGGCGCTGCTGCAGGGCGACTTCGACACCGGCTGGCGCGAATACCGTTTTCGCTACCGGATGCCGCACACCACGATGCTGGGCCGTCATGTGCAGAAGCCGCGCTGGGATGGCCAGGCCATCCCCGGCAAAACCTTGCTGATCCATGATGAGCAGGGCTACGGCGATACCTTCCAGTTTCTCCGCTTGGTCGCCTGGGCACGCGAGCGCAGCGGGGCTTGCGTGGTGCTGGAGGTCAACGCGCACTGCCAAGCCTTGGCCGAACGGGGTGGCGGTTTCGACCAGATCATTCGCGCGGGCACACTACCGCCCGCGTTCGACTTCCATTGTGAATTGATGAGCCTGCCGCTGGCGTTGGGCCTGCGCCTGAGCGACCTGCCGGTCAGCACGGCATACCTGCGCGCCGATCCGCCGCGCGTTGCGCACTGGCGCAAGCGCCTGGCGGCGTTGCCTCGGCCGTGGGTGGGGCTGGTATGGGCGGGCAGGCCCAGCCATCCCAACGATGCGCGGCGTTCCTTGGCGCTGGCCGAACTGGCGCCGCTGGCCCAAGCGGGCGTCCCCTTCATCAGCCTGCAACAGGGTTCGGCGGGCGCGCAAGCCGATACGCCGCCCGCCGGCATGGCAATGGTGTCGCTCAGCCAGGAGATCCACGACTTCGACGACACCGCCGCCCTCATCACGCTGCTTGATGTGCTGGTGTCGGTGGATTCCGCGCCCGCGCATCTGGCTGGCGCGCTGGGCTGCCCGGTGTGGGTCATGTTGCCGTTTGCACCGGACTGGCGCTGGCTGCGGGACCGTGCCGACACGCCCTGGTATCCGTCCATGCGGCTGTTCCGCCAACCCGAGCCCCACGCTTGGGACCCGGTGTTGGATGACATTGCCGCCGCGTTGCGCGGCCTGATCAGTTCCCCGAGGGCATCGGCAAGGTAAAGCCGTCGCGCGCCAGGCTATCGCGTATGTACTGGAACCGCTCGTACTGCGTCAGCGTGATCGGCCCGCTATAGACCTCGCTTTGCGCCTTGCGGGGCGGGTACTTCACGTAGGTCTTCATGAGTTCGGCCGCGGCCGCGTTCATCGTGGGCAGCGTCCACGTTCTTTCGGTGACGTTGCTCATGAAGATGTCGTAGCGTTCCTGTGGGTCGGCCCACAGGTCGAACACCTGCGGCACGGCGGCCACGTAGGACTCCGGCCCCTTCCAGCCAAGATTGGTATCCACCGCCAGGCCGCCCGTCTTCACGCCGTTGTCGCCCCGAAGATTGAAGACGGCCTTGTAGTTGTTCACGCGGATGGCACCCGGCGACAGTTCGTTCTCGGTGAAGTAGAACCACTCCTTGCGCGCCGACTTGCCCGTGCCGAACAGCACCGGCGACATGTCATAACTGTCGAACACGATGGGCTTGTCGGCCCGGTCGTTCACGGGCAGCTTGATGCCGGCCATGGCCGCGAAGGTGGCCATCAGGTCCAGCCCGCCCACAATGCTGTGGTCTTTGGCGCCCGGTTCAATCTTGCCGGGCATCCACGCGATGGCCGGCACGCGGTTGCCGCCTTCGCGCACGGTGCCCTTGGTACCGCGAAACGGGGTGTAGCCCGCGTCGGGGTATACGTCCTGCCAGGCGCCGTTGTCGGTGGTGTAGAAGACCAGCGTGTTCTTGTCCAGGCCCAGTGCTCGCAGCTTGTCCATGATGCGCCCGATGCGCGCATCCAGTTCCACCACCGAATCGGCGTACTTGCTTTTCGACAGCGATTTGCCGATGTAATCGGGGTCCGGCATGTTGGGTTGGTGGACCTTCATGAAGTTGATGTTCATGAAGAAGGGCTGTTCGGACTTGGCGTTGCGATCCAGATAATCCAGCGAGGCCTTTTCCACGTAGCGGTCAAAGAACGGAATGCCGACCACGCCTTCCTTGCCGTTCATGACGGGTGTGTCCACATACTGCCCATTGACCTTGAATTCTTCGCGCGGCGTTTCGCCCGCGTTGCCCGACAGCGCGCCGCGCGTGACCTTCTGGAACATGGCGCGCAGTTCTGGATCCATGTCGGGGAACCAGGTGGGATCCGCATAGGTGTAGGCGTTAAGGTGATACAGCCCCGCGTACTTCATTTCGTCATAGCCCTGGGCGTTGGGCAGCGAATAGTCCGCTTCGCCCAAGTGCCACTTGCCGGTGAAGAACGTCTTGTAGCCGCCGGTTTTCAATACCGAGGCCAGCGTCCATTCCTCTGCCGGCAGGCCACCGCCCTGGCCCTGGAACGCAACGGTCGTCATGCCGCTGCGGTTGGGAATGCGGCCGGTCTGCATGGCGGCGCGCCCCGGGGTGCAACTGGGTTGTGCGTAAAACGAAAAGAAGGTCATGCCTTCCTTGGCCAGCCGGTCGATGTTGGGCGTGGGCATGCCGCGCCCCGCGCCACCGCCATAGGGACCCAGGTCGCCATAGCCGGTGTCGTCTGAAACGATAAGAATGATGTTGGGTTTACGCGCTTCCTGCGCCGCGACCGGGGCGGTGCTTACCGCTGCTGCCGCCGCCACGAGCAACGCGGCCAGACTGGATGAGAGAGATTGCTGTGTCGCCATGTTCAACACTCCGTGGATAGATCGTTGAAGCACCGCGGGGTGTGGTGGTGTTGCGTAGCCCGGCGGTTCGGATAGGCCTACATGAAGCAGATCAACGACAGCAGCAGAAGGCGGGTGCCATTGAGCTGTTGATATTTCACGGACTTTGCATCGGTGTCAACGGGATCTCGTAAGGCACGGCATTTGCTGACGGATGAAGATTCCATGCGCTGATCCTTGTTTTTTCGTGCCGACTCAACCTGTACCCACCCAAGGCAAGGCCGACCGTCCTTCCCTGTTTTCCCGCCTGCAAAATGCCGCCGCCCACTGCCGTACTCTTGTTGGAGAGGATGCGTTCCGGCTGCCGATGCAGACCGTGGCGGCTGTGCTGCTCGCTTGCTTATGGATGCGATGGCGCGGCATGCCGGAGATCTCATGGGGCGCGTTCTCTGCGTTGTTCGTCGTGCGCGCCAGCGTGGAAGGCACCGTGGGCGAGGCATCGGCGCGCATCCTGGGGGCGCTGCTTGGCGTGGTGCTGGGGGTGTCGCTGGTGCTGCTGGCGGACGTATGGGGGGTGAGCGAAATCTGGAGCATCGTGGCCGGTGTCGGCGCCGCCGCGGTGCTGTCGATTCGCTGGCCCATGCTGAGCTACAGCTTGGTCACCGTCACCATACTGACCGTAACGCCCGACGGCGACATCCTGGGTGGGGCCATCGACAAGGGGCTGGCCATTGCCGTCGGCTCCGCCTCGGGCATTCTGGCGGCGGTGGCCGTCCTGCCGCTGTCGGCCCGGCGCAGCGCCCGCCTGAATCAGGCGGCGTCCATCGAGGCCTATGGCGACATGCTGATCGATTGGGCGGCGGCGTTCAACGAGGCGCGACAGCGACCACGGTTGCACGAATGGCCCGGCATGGCGCGCTCGCATTGGCGCGCGCGAGACATGGCCTTGCAGGCATGCTCGTTTCCGTTGGACCTGCTGATCTCGCGCGCGTCGGTTTTCCGGCTGCATGAGTACGTAGAGGGGCTGTGGGGCACGGCGCCCCTCATGGAACGGGCGGGAAGCTTCACCTTGTCCACCCGCACCTGCCACCGACTGGGGCCGGCGCTGCATGACGTGGCTGAAGCCCTGCGCGAGCGCATCCGCTGCATGGCAAGCGCGCTGCGCAGCGAAGCGTACGCGCGGCCTTGCCGCCTGCCGGACACGGCGCTACAGGCGCTGGACGAGGCCATTGAAGACGCCTTGCGCTGCGCGGAGTGCGACCCGGCCGAGAAACAGGCCATCGGCGTGATCCGCTGGGTCTGGCAGGAAGTGGCCAGGGAAGTGGAAGGGCTGGCCAGCTACCTGTTGGAAGACAGTACAGGGGGCGGGCCGCAAGGGGACGAGACCCCTGCGTGACCGGTATGTGACTACTGCGTGACCGTGGCGGTGCGTGCTGAAGCGCCCGGCTTAGGGGCGCCCGGCTTAGGGGCGCCCGGCTTAGGGGCGCCCGGCATAGGGGCGCCCGGCGTAGTGGCGCCCTGCTTAGTGGCGCTTGCCGCCATGCCCGTCGACAGGGCGCCGCCCGTTGTCGGCGTGGCGGGGCGTGATGCCTGGGTCGGCATGCGTTCCACCGTCAGCGTGCCGGTGTCGCTGCCCGATGGACGGACCACGACGGTTTGGTTTGCCGCATTCGCACCCAGATTGGGCAGGTCGGCCGGACGCGCCGCCATCGTGGCGAAGGGGCCGCCGCCGCTGCCCGGCAGGCC
Source organism: Achromobacter spanius (assembly GCF_002812705.1). Lineage (NCBI taxonomy): Bacteria > Pseudomonadati > Pseudomonadota > Betaproteobacteria > Burkholderiales > Alcaligenaceae > Achromobacter > Achromobacter spanius. The sequence continues at coordinate 2,624,157 of NZ_CP025030.1, forward strand.
GTCCAGCGTCAGGCGTTCGGCCCAGGCGCCGTTGCGGCGTGACAGCACTTGATAACGTTGCGGGCCGCCCGCGCTGCGGGCCACTACGTAGACCGTGCCGTCGATGATATTGAGCGCGGGGGGCGAGGCGGCGTCGGCGTTCAGCTTGATGGGGATGCCTCGTTCGACCAGCCAGAGCGGGCCGCCCGAGCGCTCCAGGAGCGCCAGCATGACGTTGCCGCGCGCGTCGGCCTGGATGGCGGGGCGTCCGATGAAGGGCAGGCCCAGGTTGGTGGGGGCGCTCCAGTCCATGTTCAGGTCGGTGGTGTCACCGGTTTCCACCAGCTTGGTCAGATGGTTGCTGCCACGCTCGCGGAAATAGAGTTCAACGCGGTCTTCCTGGTTGCGGATGGCGGCCAGGCCGCCTGCCGTGACCGGCGCGGTGACGGGGCGCCAGGGCTGCCAGGCGGGTTGCTTGCCGGGGTCGGCCGGCAGTTGGCGGGTGTAGAAAAGCTTGCCCTCGGCGGTGTTGGCGAAGACCACGTAGCGGCCGTCGGCCCCACGCGCGGCGGCCGGTGCGCCGGTGGCGCCGTCCAGCGCCGGCAGGGCCTGCCAGGTGCCCCAACTGCCGTCGATGCCGGACGGGGCAATCCAGTGCAGCAGGCCGTCATAGCCCAGCGCCACGGCGGCGGCTTCGCCACGCGGCGCCACGGCCGGAATTTGCGTCACGCGCAGGCCGCCCAGCGCTTGCCAGCCTTGCCAGGTGCCGTCGTGGCGTTGCTTGTTGGCCCACACGCCGCCCAGCGGGTCGCGCGCCATCAGGCCGGCCGTGCCGTCTGCGTGCGCGAACGACACCACCGGGCCGGTGGTGCGCCCGCCCAGGCTTTGCCAGCGGCGCTGGCCGGAGTCCCAGCGGTTGACGGCGGCATTGGTTTCACCCGCGGCAAACACCACCAGCCCGCCGCGCCCATCCGGGTACAACTGCGGCGCGATGTCCTGGCGCGACACGTAATAGGCGCGTTGCACCCAGGCGGCGGCCGGGCCGGCGGGTTCCTTGCAGCCGCTGGGGCCCGCGCAATAGTGGTAGTCGTTCCAGGCGTAGTGCTGGAAGATCACCGACTTGCTGGCGATTTCGGAGTCGGTCAGGTTGGTGGCGCGTTCCTGGCTGGGGTAGTCGATATAGCCGGTTTCAGCATAGTTCCCGGGCACGCGCAGCATGGCCTCGCGCGCCAGCCGCGCGCTGGCGATGTGGTCAGGGTGGCCATGGCCCGCGCAACGCCAGCACAACTGGGTGTAGGGCACGACGATGGTGTCGTCCAGGTGGCGCACGGTGGTGGGCGCATATTGGCGGATCAATTCGGCCAGGGTGTCGACCAACTGTTCGCGCGTGTAGGTCTCGGGATAGGGGCCCAGCGTATCGACGCTCTGGCCGGGCTCGGATTCCGTACGGCTAAGCGGCGTCAGGCTGCCCCAGCCCTTGCCCAGCCACGGGTCTTTCAAGCGCATGTGCCACAACTGCACGCGCGGATTGTCCTGCAAGGTGAAGCGCGCAATCTGGCGGCCGGCGGCAATGCCCGAGTCCGCTTTCCAGACGTCGGGCTTGTGCGCCATGTAGGCGTAGGCCGCGCGCACGCCGCGTTCCCGGCCCAGCATGTAGGGTTCGCCTTCGCCGGCGTCGCTGGCGGTCAGGTAGATGACGCGCACGCAGCCGCCCGCCTCGACGTTGGAGGCGATGTCGGGGTTCATGAACAACAGGTCGTCGTCCAGGTGGGCGACAAAAGCCAGGTCCTTGATGCCGTTGCATTCGGCCAGCGTGGGCGGGGCGGCCTGTGCCGGGGCGCACGTCAAGGCCAAGGCCAAGGCGGCAAGGAGAGCGGTGGCGGGGGCGGCATTGCGGAGGGAGGCAGTGCGGCAAAACGCCCGACGTAGCGGGCGCAGCATGTCCATCAAGGCGGGCATAAAAAGGCGCAGCGAGGGCGCTGCGCGTCAAGAAACTTAGGGTTGGAAAAGCGGGGCAGAAACACCGGGTGGAGAAAAGTATAGCGGCGGCGGCTGACACTTAGCCCACGGCGGGCGCATCACTGGGAAAAGGAAACAGGGGACGTTGCCGGCATGCACATGCGTCACTGAATACGACCCTCATCCCCGCCATTGCCCGCATGCCGGATCAATCTCGGCGGGTGCGCCGTTCACCCAGACTTGCTCGTCATCGCATCGCGCGGCGGCCTCGGGGGCGACGTCGAAGGTGATGCACAGCGTTTGCGCCACGGCGGGGGTGTCGATGGGAAGTTCCCAGCTCAGGAACAACTGCGACAAGTCCTGCTCGGCCGGAAAGTCGGCTTCATCAAAACGGCTCCCATTGCGCGGCACCACGGCGTGGGGCTGGCAGGTATCGAAGACCAGCGCGGTGCCGCGCGCCAACGGGATGCGATGGCCGGTGCCCGGGAAGTGCACGTCCAGCCCCTTGTCTTCGCTCAGGAAAAGATTGCAGAAGGCCGCGCCGCCATATTGCCCGCCGTCGTGGTGGTAGCGCGCGCCCCGGCAGGCCATCAAGGCCATGTCGCTGTGCGCCAGCACGTCTTGCCAGCCCAGCGCGCGCGTCCAGTCCTGCATGGCCTGGACGCAGCGGGCGGTCTCGGGCCAGCGCGCCTGCGTGCGCGCCAGGGGCATCTGCTCGACATCGCCCGCGTCCAGCATCAGGCGGGATGTGATCTCGCGCTGCCAATCGGCCACGAGCCGTGGCGAAGGGGCGGGTATATCCAGGGTGGCGGTCAGCACGTGCGTGCTGACACTGCGGCTGCGCAGCACGGCGCCGCTGCGGAAGAATGAAGTTAACAAGTCTGGCATGTCGGGTTGCCTTATCCCCCGCGATTCTCGTACGCCGCTTGCCCGCCGTTGCTGTCGTCCATGGCGGCTTGGGCGCGCGCGATCAGGTGGCGCTTCAGGCTGGCCAGCGCGTCCGGGGCCCAGTCCGGCGCGCCCGTCACGGCCAGCCAGGCGTCCACATAGTGCTGCGGCGCGTAGACGTGGCCAAAGCCGATGGGCGTCTCGGTGCTGACGGACATGTCCAGCGCCAGTTGCAGCATGGTCACCACCGGCACCCAGCGCAGTTCGGGCGACACGTCGGGGCCGTAGGGCGGGTCCATCCACGCGGGGCGGCGGTACAGGTCGCGGAAGTCGAAGAAGGTGATGGCGTCGCTGGCGTATTGCAGGAACACGATGCGCATCGGCCCCCAGGGCGTGTCGGCCGGCACGGGCGAACCGTGCTGGTTCATGAAGCGCACGAACGCGCCGTCACGAAATTGCGGCAGCCAGGCCGGCGACTCGGGGTTGCGGGCGTCGGTAATGGTGCGCCACACGCGGCTTTCAAATGGAGGGCCGCTCCAGAGCGCGCCCTGGATGGGGTCTCCGATCATTTCGAAAAGCTCGGCCGACCGCGCGGAGTTCATGGCGCCCAGGCTCAAGCCATGCAGGTACAGCTTGGGCCGGCTGGCCTTGGGCAACGTCGTCCAGTAGCCGTAGACCTCGGCGAACAGCGCGCGCGCCGCTTCCGAGCCGTATTCGGGCTGGGCCAGTAGCGACAGCGGGCTGGACAGGTAGGAATATTGCAAGGCCACGCTGGCCACGTCGCCATGCAGCAGGTATTCCAGCGCGTCCATCGCGGCGGGGTCGATCCAGCCCGTGCCGGTGGGTGTCACCACCACCAGCGTGGACCGCTCGAACGCGCCCACCCGTTTCATTTCCGCCAGCGCCAGCTTGGCGCGGGCGGCGGGCGAGTCGGCGCCGGGCAGGCCCACGTAGACGCGAATCGGCTCCAGGGCGTCACGCCCCGTCTGCGCGCGGATCTCTTCAGCGCTGGGGCCCGAGGCAATGAATTCCCGGCCGGCCCGGCCCAGTTGCTGCCAACTGATCAGGGACTCGGGGCCGCCCGTCTTGCCGGGCGCGGTGGGTTGCGGGCGATCGGGTTCCAGCAGCGCGTCGTACTCGCGAAACGAGGCGTCCAGCACGTGCAGCGCCGCGCGGAACAGCACGTTATTGGCCAGCGACCAGAAGATCACGATGGCAATGGCCGCGCCCGCCACATTGGCCACGCGCCGGGGCACCACGCGTCGCACCTGCGCGGCCAGCGCGCGCGTCACCAGCTTGAACAGCCGACCCAGCCCCAGCAGTACGGCAAAAGTGAGCAGGGCGGTCGCGCTGACCTTGAAAGGATGCGCGCTGGTCACGGGTTCCATGTCCATCAGCGCGCGAATGGTGTTCTGCCAATGGGCCGCGCGCCACAGGAACAGCACCAGCACGGCCAGGCAAGCCAGCGTGATCGTCGCGTTGACGATGCGCGCCGCGCGGCCCCGGGGTTCGGGCAGCTCCAGATACGCCCACAGCCAATGCCACAACACGCCCAGCCCATAACCCGCCGCAAGACAGGCGCCCGCCAGCACGCCCTGGGTCAGGTGGGTGCGGGGAACCAGCGTGGGGGTGAGCGAAGCCGCGAAGAACAGGGTGCCCAGCAGCAGGCCCACGCCAGACAGCGATTCCAGGTGCGACTGGAAAAATGCCGGCAGGCGGCGGTGGGGGCCTTGCGGCATGACGGGTCTCCGGGCGAGGGGGCGGCGGCCCTTATTATGCAAGCGAAAAGCCCGGCGGCAGGGCGGACGATGGGCGCGGGTCAGGAAATTTGTTTGCATCAGACGGACGACGATGCCTGCCCCCTATGCCGAATCGATTTAAAACTAATACAGTGTTCAGCAGACCCGTGGCGGCATCGCCACGAAGATTCACAATGAAAACAGGAGACGGGATGGATACGGTAAGCAAGCAAGGCAACAGCGTGGGCGCCGGCGTGCGCGAACAGGTCAGCGCAACGGAGTGGCAGGTGCGCACCGACCTGGCGGCCTTGTACCGGCTGGTGGCGCTATTCGGGTGGGACGACCTGATCTTCACGCACATCACCGCCAAGGTGCCCGGCACCGAGCATTTCCTGATCAACCCCTACGGCATGATGTTCGACGAGATCACCGCGTCCAGCCTGGTCAAGATCGACCTGCACGGCAACAAGGTGATGGATTCGGAATACGACATCAACCCGGCCGGCTTCACCATCCATAGCTGTATCCATGCGGCCCGCAAGGACGCGATGTGCGTGCTGCACACGCATTCCATCAACGGCGTTGCCGTGTCCGCGCAGAAGGCGGGCTTGCTGCCCTTGTCGCAGTTTGCGTTCATTGCGTTGCGTTCGCTGAGCTACCACGACTACGAAGGCCTGGCGCTGAACCCCGAAGAGCAGCCGCGCCTGGTGCACGACCTGGGCAGCAACAACTACCTGATCCTGCGCAACCACGGCCTGTTGACCGTGGGCCAGACCATGGCCGAAGCGTTCCAGGCCATGCACCGCCTGGAAGCCGCCTGCATGGCGCAAGTGCGGGCGCAGGCGGGGGGCGGCGAATTGGTCTTCATTCCGCCCGAGGTGCTGGCGCGCGCCGCCGTCGAATCCCCCGCCGACCGCGCCTACAAGGCGTCGCTGGCCTGGCCGGGCCTGCTGCGCCGGCTGGATCGTCGGAACCCTGGCTACGCGGAATAGTCTGTCTGATTCGCAGTCCGTGCAAAGGCCCCACCCGCGCACGGGCTTGTTCACCGGTGTATTCACCACAAGGAGACTTGATGAAGCTGATCCCGACCCTGCTGGGCGCAAGCGCGCTGGCCCTGTCGCTGTCCGCCGCCGCCGCGCCGGTCACCTACGACATCGACCCCTCGCACACCTATCCCAGCTTCGAAGCCGATCACTTCGGCGGCCTGTCCACGTGGCGCGGCAAATTCAACAAGTCGCAGGGCGTGGTGGTGCTGGACCGCCAGGCCCGCACCGGCACCGTGGAAGTCACCGTGGACATCAATTCGGTGGACTTCGGCCACGACGAAATGAACAAGCACGCGGTCGCGCCCGACATCTTCGACGCCGCCCGCTACCCGACCGCCACGTTCAAGGGCACCTTCACCAAGTTCGACGGCGACCGCCCCGAAGAAGCCACCGGTGACCTGACGCTGCGCGGCGTCACGCGCCGGGTGAAGCTGGACATCGACGACTTCAAGTGCATCAACCACCCCATGGAAAAGCGCGAGGTCTGCGGCGCCGACGTGTCCACGGAATTCAACCGCAAGGACTTCGGCCTGGACTTCGGGCTGGACATGGGCTTCAAGCCGGAAGTGGAATTGAAGATCCAGGTTGAGGCGGGGCGGCGGAAGTAGGGGCGGGTAGTCGCCCGCCATAACGGGTAGATATGTACGAAATATCAGACATTTAATTAAAAAATATCAAAAAAGTCTGTTTTATCGTACATTTTTACCCTCGCTAGGTGTACGGTATAGCCATCATCCGGCCGCCACGGCCCAGGAATGTCGCTTATGCCGTACTTTTCCACCGCCGTTTTCCCCGCGCAGTTCGGCGCGAATTTTCAGCGCGAACGCAAGCAGCGCAAGCTTAGCCAGGCTGCGCTGGCCGAGCGCGCGGGTGTGCCGCGCCAACTCATCATTCAGATAGAGAAAGGCGAGAACGTCGGCCTGCATGCCATCATGCGAGCGCTTGCCGCCCTGAACATGGGGCTACGCATCGACACGGCGGGCCTCAACTACGACGACGTGGAGCGCCTGGACGATGAGTAAGGCCGACAAGATCAAGCGCTTGGAGATCAGCACCCCGCAAGGCGAGTCGGGCTTGCTGGAAAAAGAATCCAGGTTCGTCTTCAACTACACCCACCCCGAGCAGGACCGCGAGGTGTCGTTGATCATGCCGCATCGCGCCGAAAGCTACGCCGATACCGCATTGCCGCCCATTTTTGCGATGAACCGCCCCGAGGGCTATCTGTACGAAAAACTCTGGGAGCGCTTTGGCAAAGCGGTGGCGTTGGACGATATGCGTTTGCTGGCGCTGACGGGCAGCAACCAGATCGGCAGATTGCGATACCGCGAACCTGGGCGCGAGATGCCACCGCTGCGCCCCGAGGTCGGGCTGTCGACGCTCTTGGCCAGCGGGGCCAGCGTTGAACTCTTCGACCATTTGGTCAGCGCTTATCTCACGTCCGGAATCTCCGGCTTCCAGCCCAAGGTGCTGATGCCGGATGCGGAAGGGGAACCGGGACAGGCCATCGTCGACAAGTCGACCACGTTCACGCCTGATCTCATCGTGAAAGCCGCCGGTGAGGACTATGCCTTTCTGGCGCAGAACGAGTTCCTGTGCATGAGCGCCGCGAAAAAAGCGGGCATTCGGGTGCCGGACTTCTGGCTGTCGGATGATGGGTCGCTATTTGTGATGCGTCGCTTTGACCTGGATGGCGGCCAGCCGCTGGGGTTTGAAGACATGGCGGTGCTGTTGCGCAAGACCGCTCGCGAAAAGTACCTGAGCGCTTACGAGACGATTGCGCAACTGATCGGCTTGTTGTGCGGCGCGAACCGCAACGAAAGTCTTGCCCGCTTTTTCGACTACGTGACGCTATCGGTCCTGGTGCGCAACGGGGACGCGCATCTGAAGAATTTCGGCCTGCTGTATCGCCACCCGGGCGCTGCGCCAGCCACCCTGGCGCCGTTGTTCGACGTCGTGACCACAAGCGTGTACGACTTTGAAGACCCGCAATCCGGGCGCATTCTGTCGGATCGCACCTTGGCGCTGAAGCTGAACAAGAAAAGGGAATATCCGACCCGTAAGGCGCTGCTGCAGTTTGGCCGCACGGTGTGCGGCGTCGCGCAGCCGGAAGCCGTCATCGACCGAATCGCCACCGCCATGCAAGAGGTGCTGCACGACGAAAAACATCGTGTCGACGGCGACTTCCTGGGTCGGATGCGCAAAGAGTGGGAAGGGGGCTGCGATGCGGTGCGGCCGGCCATGGTGTTCCAGGGTGGCCGCGCGTCGTAGCGCTTTACGGGTTCCCCTTCCGGGGTCTTGGGGCCTCGGGGCTTATTCCGACACGTCCGGTTCCACCAGCGTCGCCAACTGCATCAACGATTCCTGCCAGCCCAGGTAGCACATTTCGGTGGGAATGGCGGCGGGGATGCCGCTTTGCTCGATGGCGATTTCGGTGCCGCAACTGACCTTGCGCAAGGTCACCGTGGTGATCATCTCGCCCGGCATGTTGGGGTCGTCGAAGCGGTCTGAATAGCGCAGCTTTTCCGAGGGAACCAGTTCCAGGTATTCGCCGCCGAAGGCGTGGATCTGGTTCGACCCGAAATTGCGGAATGACATCTTGTAGATGCCGCCCACCTTTGCGTCCAGTTGGTGGACCTGGCAGACAAAGCCGTAGGGGGGCAGCCATTTGGCGACGGCGTCGGCCTCAAGGAAGGCGCGGTAGACGCGGTCGGGGGTGGCGCGCAGAACGCGGTGGAAAGTGACGGTGCCGGTAGTCATGGTGTGTTCGCCTTTGAAGTGAGTGGGTCGTACTGATACGACGAACAGACGACACCAGAATCGACAACGATTCGATCAGGGAAAACCCGGGCTGCGTAATCTGTCCACGTAAGCCGACAAGGCTTCGGCATGGGCGTGGTCGGCGCGCAGCCCGACGTGGCCGTCCGCGCGCACCACCAGCAGCACCATGCGGTTCACGTCCAGCAGCTCGGCGGCTTCAGGCGCCAGGTAGGCGTCCACCCCGGACACCTCGACGTTGGCCGTCAAGGCGACCACGATTTCGATGATGGCGCCGTCCGACAGCGGCGCCATGTCGCGCCGGGTCTGCGCCAGTTCTTCCTGCGGGGTGGCGCTGCCCCCGATCAACAGCGCGGTGTGGCCCAGGCGCCTGGCGTAGTCGTGCAGCTTGCCCGCGCCGCCCGTCGCGTATTCGATGGATAGATGGTCGGGCAGGCGCTGCCCGGGCCAGACGGCGTGCCGGGGCTCGCCCATGACGATGGGGGAATCGGCGTAATCGATGTCCAGCTCGGCTTCGGCTACGGCTTCGTGATGGCGCGTGGCAGGGTCGGCCAAGGCGCCGCGAATGGCGGCGTCGCGTTCCTGCCGGGCGGCGGGGTCCGACATCATCTGGGCGCTTTCGGCGGCATCGCCGGAAGCCATGACGTGGTCCGCCACCGGCCGCCGCTCGGCGTGATAGCTGTCAAGCAAGGCGTCCGGGCAATGCCCCTGGCAGACCAGCGCCAGCTTCCAACCCAGGTTGTAGGCGTCTTGCAGGCCGCTGTTCATGCCATGGCCCTGCGCGGGGCTGCACGTGTGCGCGGCGTCGCCCGCTAACAGGATGCGGCCATGGCGAAACCGCTGCGCCACCTTGGTGTGGCAGTCAAAGCGCGTGGGATGCGTTACGTCTTCAAAGCATGCGTCGGGCAGGTAGCCCTGCAAGGTGGCCAGCGCGTCGGCCACCAGGTCCGATTGCGGCGAGCTGGGCCGCAGATACACCCGCCAGCGGCGCCCCGGCAGGGCGGTAAGTATCACGGGCGTGGGATCCAGATAGGCGTAGTTGGCCTCGAACGAATCCGGCCAGCCGCTGATGGCGGCGTCGAACACGGCCCAGGGCTGATGGATGTCGTGGCCGTCTTGCCCGATGCCCATCAAGCCGCGCACGGTGCTGTGATGCCCGTCGCACCCCACCACCCACTGTGCGAATACCTTGGACTGGATGCCCGCGTGTTCCAGCGTGGCCAGCACGCCGTCGGGGCGCTCTTGCAAGCCGACCAGCGTGGTGGCGCGCGTGACGCTGCCGCCCAGCGCCTGCAGATGCTCGGTCAGGAGGGACTCGGTGACTTCTTCCGAGATGCCGATATTGAAGGGGTAGCGGCTGCCGCATAGCGCCAGATCGATGTCGCCCAACACTTGGCCGGCGGCATGAATGCGCGCGCGCCGTTGCTTGACGCCAGCCGCCAGCAGCGGTGTGGCGAGGCCCAGCGCGTCCAGGATTTCGATTGAGCGAGGGTGGACCACGGTGGCGCGGTCCCAATCCAGGGGGCGTTCGTGCGCGTCGATCAGCAGGCAGTCAACGCCGCGCCGTTGCAGCTCGGCGGCGGTGAGCAGGCCGGCGGGGCCTGCACCCACGATCAGAACGGTTGTCGCCATCATCCGGGCTCTCCTGTCGGGGCCTGCCTGCATCACGCAACGTTGCGTCACGCGAACTTAGTGCAGGCCAAGGGAAAGCGTCAACGATGTCGGCCCCCGCCTGACGGGCGAGGGCGGGCTTACCGGTTAAACCAACTTAGTACGTACCCATGTAGTCGCGCTTGCCGACTTCGATGCCGTTGTGGCGCAGGATCGCGTAGGACGTGGTGACGTGGAAGAAGAACTGCGGCAGGCCGTAGTGCAGCAGGTAGGCGCTGCCCGACAGCTTCTTTTCCTTGGGCGTGCCCGGACGCAGCACGATTTCCAGCGAGGCGCTTTGCGCGAATTGTTCCGGCGTGAACGCGCCCACGTGCGCCAGCGTCTTGGCGATCAAGGCTTGCAGGTCGGCAAACGTGGCCTCGCCTTCGGGCCAGGACGGCACGTCGGTGCTGGTCAGGCGCGACGTGATGCCACGGGCGAAGTCGGTGGCGATCTGCATCTGGCGCGACAGCGGGAACATGTCCGGGTACAGACGCGCGCCCAGGTAGGCGGCCGCGTCGATGTTCTTGGCGGTGGCGTGCGCTTCGGCCTTCTTCAGCACGTCGGACAGGGCGGACAGCATCTGCTTGATGACGGGAACGGAGGCGTCGTACAGGGGGTGGGTCATGGGGATTGTCTCGCTTGAACAAGGGAAGGCGGGCGCGGCAAGGGGCCGCGCGGCTGGGGCAAGACTACCAGCAATCGGCTACCCTCGTGCTGGCGCCCATTTTGTATTTTTAATGTATCTGTATCTAGCAAAACCAAGGGTTTGCCCGGGGTATATTCCCGCCTTTTCCCTGCGCTATAACGCTTTATGTATTTTTAATGTATTTACGATGATGAAAATTGCGCTGATTGGTTGTGGGGAAGTTGGCAGTTGCTATGCCGAGGCCTGGCTTGCGGGCGGACATCGGATCGTGGGCATCTGCGAATTGCGGCAAGACGCCCAGATGCAGGCGCGCGCGCAGTCGTTCGGCAGCGCGCTGTACGCGGAACCGGGCGCCTGGCTGCAAGAGGCGGACATGGTGGTCTCGGCCGTGTTCGGGCACGCCGCGCTTGCGGTCGCCCGGCAAGCCTTGCCGCATCTGCGCCCGGACGCGGCCTATGCCGACTTCACCACCGCAAGCGCGGCGGACATGCGCGCGGCGGCCGACGTTGCCGCGTCGGCGGGTATTCCATTTACCGACGTGGCCATCATGGGCGCCATCGCGCTGCTGGGCGCGCGCACGCCCTTGCTCTGCGCCGGAACGGGCGCGGAAGCGGTCGTGGCGTTCACCGCCGGATGCGGCGCGCCGGCCCAGGCCATCGCCGGGCAGGCGGGCGACGCGGTTCGGCTGAAGCTGTTGCGCAGCATCATGACCAAGGGCATGGAAAGCCTGGCCGTTGAATGCATGGTGGCCGCTGAAAGCATGGGCCTGCGGGCTTCCTTGTACGAGGTGTTGTCCGACATGGACCGCACGCCGCTCACCACCTTTGTGGATTCCTTCGTGCGTTCGCACGTGCTGCACGCGCCGCGCCGCCTGGCCGAGGTGCGCGAGGCTCGTGAACAACTGGTGGAAGCCGGCTTGCAGCCCTTGGTGCTGGATGGCGTGGAACGCCTTTTCGCGCGTACCACCCAGGGCATCGAAGCGGCGCGCGAGGCTGGTTCATTCAACGTGCCGGATTCGGTTGAAGCGCGCCTGGCCTGGTTGACGCCGCTTGCGCGGACGTCCTGACCGGGGCTGTTGTTCCGCCTCCGCACCGGCTTCCAACCCGGGCTTTCGACCCGCGCTGTAGCCCCAGGCCTCTGACCCGCGCCGCCCACGCGGCGCGATCGATCCAAGATTCAAGGACCGGCCCCAAAGAGGGCCGCCCGAACCATCCCATACAAAATAGTGAGGAAGACAATGACGTCCCTGAAAAAACTGCTGGTGGCCACCACGCTGCTCGTTTCGTCGGCCGCGGCCGGCGCCGCCGACATGGGCTCGGCCCCGATCACGCTGATCTCGCCCTTTCCCCCAGGCGGCGGCACCGACACGCTGACCCGCATGATCGGCACGGCCATCGCGCAGGACACGGGCTGGAATATCGTGGTGGAAAACAAGCCGGGCGCGGGCGGCAACCTGGCGCTGGACGCCACCGCGCGCGCCAAGCCGGACGGCCACACGCTGGTCATGGCGCAGACGGACAACATCGTGCTGAACCCGTGGCTCTACAACAAACTCAGCTACGACACCTTCAAGGACTTCAAGCCGGTGGGCCTGGTGGCGTCGTCACCCAGCGTGTTCGTGGTGGTGCCGGATTCGCCCTACAAGACGCTGGATGACGTGGTGAAGGCCGCCAAGGCGCGCCCCGGCCAGGTGTCGCTGGGCATTCCCGGCATCGGCGGCAGCGGCGATTTGATTGGCCATCTGTGGCGCAAGGCGGCGGGCATGGAACTGATGCACGTGCCGTATCGCGGCTGGTCGCAAGCGTTTCCCGATCTGGCCAGCGGCCGCATCGACCTCTACACGGGGTCCGTCGCATCGCTGCTGCCGCAGATCCGTGGCGGCAAGGTGCGCGCGCTGGCCGTGGTGGCGGACGCGCGTTCGCCCGCCTTGCCCGATGTGCCCACCTTCGCGGAAAGCGGCTTCAAGTCCATCAACCAGACCATCTGGTGGGGGCTGATGGCGCCGGGCAAGACGCCTGACGACGTGGTGGCCACGCTGAACAAGGCGCTGAACGCATCGCAGGCCAAGCCGGAACTGGTGAAGAAGCTGGAAGACGCCGGCTACAGCGTCATGGCGGGCACGCCCGCCGACCTGGGCAAGCGCCATCGCGCCGACCACGACGTGTTCGGCAAGGTCGTGCAGGAAGCCGGCATTCCGAAGCAATGACCCCAACATCGACAGCAACAGGAGCACCCCATGATCGGCTTTGACATCCACCCGCGCGCGCGTGCGGTCAGCAGCGAAGTGGTAGAGAAATTCCGCCCCATTCCGGTCGCCAACATCAGCGATTGCATGTGGCGCATCACGGCGGGGGGCGCGCGCCTGCGCCCCATGCACGACGGCACTGTGCTGGCCGGCCCCGCGCTGACGGTGCGTACGCGCCCGGGCGACAACCTGCTGGTGCACAAGGCGCTGGAACTGGCCCAGCCGGGCGACGTGGTGGTGGTGGACGCGGGCGGCGACCTCACCAACGCCATCATCGGTGAAATCATGACGACCTACGCGCAAACGCGCGGCCTGGCCGGCATTGTGATCAACGGCGCCATCCGCGATTGCGGCGCCATCCGCCGGGGTTCGTTGCCGGTGTACGCGGCGGGCGTCACGCATCGCGGCCCCTACAAGGACGGCCCGGGCGAGATCAATACGGTGATTGCGCTGGACGGCATGACGATCACGCCGGGCGACCTGATCCTGGGCGATGAAGACGGCCTGCTGTGCGTGCCGTATGAGCAGGTGGACGCGATCTATGCAGCGGCAACGGCCAAGATGGAAGTGGAAGCGCGGATGATGGCGCAGATTGCCGCCGGCACGTTGGACACCTCGTGGATTGACGCGCGGATGAAGGCGCAGGGCTGGAAGCCGTAAGCGCTGGGCTCTGATCAATAAGCGGGTGAAGGCCTGGGCTTCAGTCCCGCTTCAGCCCCAACCTGCGCAGCAGCCGGTCCATCACCGCGCCGCCGTAAGCCCACGACAGTACCGCCAGCACCAACATCGCCACCGTGAAGTAGGCGCGCGCGGCCAGCGGCACCGGGTTGTGTTCGGCAATGCTGCGCAGCGGCTCAATTCCCGTGAAATCGCTGGCGGCCAGCGCGCTGAACAACAGCGCCAGCACCGGCCCCGTGAAGCGCGGAGGCTCGCCGCGCGTGGTCGGGTCGCCTTGTGACGCCCACTGCGCCAGCCGGAACAACTGCACGACGATGGTCACAAGCGGAATGGCCACGGCAAGCAGCAGCACGAACAGGGCAACAAGAATCTGGGGCGAATACATAGGGGACTTCAGGAAAAGAGTCGGCGCAAAGCAATTGGCTTAATGCGCGGAATACGAAGACGAAGATGAAGATGAATACGAAGACGACGACGAATACCAAGACGTGAGCGACGAGAAATACGTGGGCACGACTAAGCGTCCGTCGGCGGCTTGCGCTGGCTGCGAAACAGCAGGTGCGTGGCCGTCAGGTGAAACCGCATGGCAATCTCGGCGCAAGCCGCGTCCCGCGCGCGCAAGGCCGCGATGATCTGCCGGTGGTGTTCCACGCTGCGCAGCATATCGTCCTGCGTGTAGAAGTAGAACGAGCCGATGATGATCGGCATGTCCAGCAGGTTCTCCACCATGTTGCGCACGCGCGCGGACTGCGCCGCGTCCAGCAACGCATGGTGGAAAAGGTTGTTGCAGTGCTGCACGCGCGCCACCTTGTCGGCGTCGTCCGACAGCACCGCGTCCAGCATGCGCTGGTTGATCTCTTCAAGCTGGTCGATCTGTTCGGGCGTGGCGCGTTCGGCGGCGCTGCGCGCGGCGTAGGGCTCCAGCAGCAGGCGCAGTTCGAACGCTTCGTTGATGTCGCGGTCCACCCAGCCTAAAACCTCGGCGCCGCGCCGGCCTTCGCGCTTGACCAGGCCATCGGTAACCAGCCGTTCGATGGCGCTGCGCACCGGTGTGCGGCTGACGGCAAGCTCGGCCGCGATGTGTTCTTCGCGCAGCCGTTCGCCGGGCAGGAACACGCCCGACATCAGCCGGCGGCGAAGTTCCGCATAGACAAGATCGCGGGCGCTGGTCATGGTGGCGCGGGTTTCCTGGGGGGCGGCAAAGAGTTCCAGACTATACCCGAAGGGGCGCGAGAATCTGGGCGAAATGGATGGTGATTCCGACGCCGCGGCCATCCAGTCCCGGCCCCCATTCCACCCGTGCGCCATGGCACGCCGCAATCTGCGCCACCAGCGACAACCCGATGCCGCTGCCCCGCTCGGTGGCGCCGGGCATGCGGTAGAAACGGTCGAACACGCGCTCGCGTTCGGCGACGGCAATGCCGGGTCCGTTGTCCGCCACGGTCAGGTGGGCGCCGCCTTGCGGCAGTGGGCCGCAGCCGACTTTCACGCAGCCGCCTTCGGGTGTGTAGCGCAGGGCGTTGTCCAGCAGGTTGCGCACCAGCACCCCCAGCGCGTCGACGTTGCCGGGGAGCGTGGTGGCGTGGGTGTCCAGGATGATGCGTTGCTGCTTGGTGTTGGCCAGCACTTCGCTGTCGCGCGCAATCATTTCCACCAGGTGGTCCAGCGGCACGGGCTCGATCTCGCCTTCGCCCTGTGCTTGCATGCGCGCCTGTTCCAGCAACTGTTCGGCCAGGCGCGACGTGCGCAACGCCACGTTGCGCAGTTGTTCCACCGCCTGGCCACGCGCCTGCTCGCTGTCGCTGCGCAAGGCCAGGTCCGCGTAGGCGCTTAGCGCCGCCAGCGGCGTGCGTAGTTCGTGCGCGGCGTCGGCCAGAAAGCGCCGTTCCCGGTCCAACGATGCCGACAGGCGTTCCAGCAAGCCGTTGATGGCGCCGACGAACGGCCGCAGTTCGCCCGGCATGCCCGAGGTGGGCACCGGCGTCAGGTCCATGCCGGTGCGGTTGACGATGGCGTCTCGCGCACGGTCCACGGGGCGGAAGGCGCGGCGTATCACCAGCCACGTCAGGCCCGTCAGCGTCAGGAAAAGTGCGCTGAAGAACCACAGCCCGTTCCACATGCGCGTCACGGTGTCGTCCTGCACTTGATCGATCGACTTGGCGAACTGCACCTGCACCAGCCCGTCCGCATCCGACAAGGCATAGACGCGCCAGGATTCGCCGCGCACCGTGACGTCCTGGAAACTGTCTTCAAAGCTCGGCACCATGGGGGCATCGGGCGCGGTCGGCGAGCGCACGATAAGCCGCTTGTCGGCCAGCGACCAGACCTGGAAGTTGGAGGTTTCCCCGTCGAAGTGGGTGGACGCTGGCAACTCGAAACGGTCTTCGTGCAAGGGCTCGGCTTGCAGCAGGCTGGTGGGCAAGGACAGCAGCACCTTTTGTGCGCCGTAGCGCACGCTTTGGTCCAGCATGCCGGTTTCGGCGCGCGTCTGCTGCACATAGACCAGCAAGACCGCAATCAGCCACGTGGCCAGCACGGCCAGCAGCAGGGTGATGGCAAGCCGTCGGCGCAGCGTCGTCATGGCGTCGCGCCCGCCACCATGCGGTAGCCCAGGCCGTGCTGCGTTTCGATCAGCCCGTCGCCCAGCTTGCGCCGCAATTGATGGATGTACACCGCCACGGTGTTGCTTTCGATGGTGCCGCTGCTGCCATAGACCGCCACTTCCAATTGGTCGCGGCTGACGGTGTGGCCCATGCGCTGCATCAGCGCCAACAGCGTGTGATATTCATGCGCGCTCAGGCTGACTTCCTGGCCACCTCGCTTGACGACGCGCCCCGCGGGTTCCAGCACCACGTCGCGGCAACGCAGCGCGGACACCACGCTGTTGCTGCTGCGCCGAAGCACGGCGCGCAGGCGCGCCAGCAATTCGTCCAGTTGAAAGGGCTTGACCAGGTAATCGTCGGCGCCCGCGTCCAGCCCCTGAATGCGTTCGCTGAGTCGGTCGCGCGCGGTAATGATCAGTACAGGGGTAGTGTCGAAACGGCCGCGCAGCGTCTTCAGCAGCGTCAGCCCGCTGCCGGCGGGCAAGCCCAGGTCCAGCAGCACGGCGTGATAGCCGTGATCCACCAACGCCAGTTGCGCCTCGGGCAAGGTGCGTGCCCAGTTCACGTCGGCCCCGTCTTCGGCCAGGCCCGCACGCAAGGCATCGCCCAGCATGGGATCGTCTTCGACAAGCAGGATACGCACGCACACTCCAGAGCGCCGCCGGGTACGGCGCGGTGGGGTCTTAAAGAAATATTAAAAGTTGATCAGGACAATGCAGGCCAATCCCGGGGCGCTTGCCCACGGCCACTGTCATGAACGAAAGGAAGCCCTGATGCGGATGGGTATAGTAGCAAGAGGCCTGATGGCCGGCGCGGTGTTTGGCGGCGCCGGCGCCGCGCAGGCGCAAGCCACGAACGGCATAGGATTAGGGGTCGGAGCCATTCCGGTCTATGAAGGGTCCAGCGAGTATCGCGCGCTGCCCGTGCCGCTCATCAACTACCATTCCGGCAATTTCTTCATCACGCCCCGCATGGGCCTGCCCGCCATGGGCTTGAAGACGTCCCTGGCGCCTGATCTTGACGCAGGCGTGTTCCTGGGCTTGAGCCTGGGACGCAAGGCCGACGACGCCGATCGCACCAAGGGCCTGGACGACATCAAGTTCCACGGCGCCTACGGGGCCTATGTGGAATGGCGGCCCGGCCGCTACTCGCTGGGCGCGGGCTACAAGCAGGCAGCGCGCAGCGGCTATGGCGGCACGCTGGAACTGCGCGCGTCCTACGCGGCGCTCAAGACCGAACAGCATACGGTGCAGGTGGGCGTCAGCACGGAATGGGCCAACCATGACGCCATGCAGACCTGGTTTGGCGTGACTTCATCGCAAGCCGCGCGCAGCCGCGAAGGCCTGTCGACGTATTCGCCATCGTCCGGCTTCAAGTCGGCGGCGCTGTTTACCAGCTGGTCCTATCGCATCAACCCAAGCTGGAGCACGGTGTCCACCATCGGCGTCAACACGCTGCTGGGCGACGCGCGCGACAGCCCGCTGACCGAGCGCAAAAGCAATGTGTTCGGCTCGGTGGGGGTGATGTACCGCTTCTGAGGGAAACCGTCGGGCAAACAGCGGGCCGCGCAGCGATACATCGTTCAATGGCGCGTTCAATCATTCAAGAAGGCGTAGAGGAGGCCGGATACAATTTCGGCGGAATATCCCTCGCCTTCTTGAGCCTTCCCATGCCCGACTTTCCGCCCGAATCCCAAGCCGTCCACAGCCCCACGACGCGCCACGCCATCTTTATCGTGGCCACGATCAACCCCGGCGCCGACGCCGCCGCCACCGTGCGGGCCTGGTGCGAAGACGTGGCGGCCCGTGTGCGTACCGTCAACACGCGCTCGCCCTTGGAAAACCTGTCCTGTGTGTGCGCGTTCGGCTCCAACGCCTGGGACGCCTTGTTCGGGCGGCCGCGCCCGGCCAACCTGCACCCGTTCCGTGTCTTCGGTGACGGCGAGCGCGTGGCCGTGTCGACCCCGGGCGACATCCTGCTGCACATCCGCGCCGACGCCATGGACCTGTGCTTTGAAGTGGCGACCTTGCTGATGGACGGCCTGGGCGACGCGGTGACAGTGGTGGATGAAGTGCACGGCTTTCGCTACTTCGATCGCCGCGCCATCATCGGTTTTGTCGACGGCACCGAAAACCCCGAAGGGCGCGAAGCCGTGCACTTCACCGTCATCGGCGATGAAGACGCCGAGTTCGCGGGCGGCAGCTACGTGCTGGTGCAGAAGTACCTGCACGACATGGCCGCATGGAATGCGTTGACCGTGGAAAGCCAGGAAGGCGTCATCGGGCGGCACAAGCTGTCCAACGTGGAACTGGACGACGACATCAAGCCGGCGTCTTCCCACAGCGCCTTGACCACGCTGGAAGAAAACGGCGAAGAAATCAAGATCCTGCGCGACAACATGCCATTCGGCCGGGCGGGCATGGGCGAATTCGGCACGTATTTCATCGGCTACGCACGTTCGCCCGCGCCGATCGAGCAGATGCTGGAAAACATGTTCGTGGGCCGTCCGGCGGGCAACTACGACCGCTTGCTGGACTACAGCCGCGCCGTGACGGGCGGGCTATTCTTCGTGCCCTCGGCGGATCTGCTGGAGGAACTGGCGTCGCGCCCCGCCGCGGCGGCCGTGGCGCAGGATGACGCCGCGCCGTTGGCGGCGGACGTGCCGGTTCAACAATAGGCGTCCCTGCGGGCGCGTCGGCCTATCAATAAGCGGCGCCCGCCATCCACGACCAAAGACCGATTGCGCGGCGCCTGCCTAAAGGTTCCGCTGCCCCTGCCGTAAGCCCATCGTGGCCGCCGCTTTCTCGTATTCGCTGGCGCGCCGCATCCCCGTGCCGTCCGGCATGGGTCGTGGCAGTCAGAAGGCAAGAATGAAAATCACCTCGTTGCGCAACCGCATTTTATTGATCACCTGCTTTACCGTTGTCGGCGCCCTGGTGCTGTCGGGCGTCACCACCTACCAGATCGTGCGCAGCAACATGATGGCGACCATCTCGGGCAACCTGGACGCCATCGCGGCCGGTAACGCCAGCGCCATCGAGCGCTGGTCGCACGACAAGGCCCAGGCCGTGACCGCCACCGCCGCCGTCGTCGAAAAAGGCGACCCGCGCGGCCTGACCAAACTGATGGGCGAGACCAACGGCTTTCCCATTTCGACCATCGGCTGGTCGGACAAGACATTTTTTTCAACCACGCAAACCGCGGCTGACTACGACCCCACCGCGCGGCCCTGGTACAAGAGCGCGGTGGCGGCGGGCAAGCTCACCGTCACCAAGCCGTATGGCGATTCGGGCACCGGCAAGCTCTACGTGGCCTTCACCGCCCCGATGATCCGGGGCGGGCAGACGACGGGCGTGCTGAGCGGCGCCGTGCCGCTGGACGGCATCCAGAGCATCATCCGCGCCATTCGCCCCACGCCGTCCAGCCTGGCGTTCGTGGTGGCGGCCGACGGCCAGGTCATCTCGCACGTGAACGACAAGCTGGCGTTGAAGCCGTCCACCGACGTGGCCCCGGCATTGACCGCCGCCGCGCTGACGGCCATGGCGCGCGACGGCGCCGAACCCATCACCGTCAACCTGGACGGCGAACCCAAGCTGATCAAGGCGCGCCACATACCCGGCACCGACTGGTCGCTGGTGATTGCGCTGGACCAGGCCGAAGCCACGGCCGGCCTGACGCAAGTGCTGAACGCCACGCTGATTTCGCTGGTGGTGCTGACCCTGGTGGCCGTGGGCATCGCCAGCGTGGTGACGTCGCGCGCCTTCAAGCGCCTGTCGGCCGTGCGCGACGCCATGGACACCATCGGTTCGGGCGATGGCGACATGACGCACCGCCTGGCGGTGGTGGGCCACGACGAAGTGGCGCAGATTTCCGCGTCGTTCAACGCCTTTGTCGACAAAATAAGCAAGGTGATGCTGGACGTGCGCGCGGGCGTGCATTCGATGTCGGCCGCCACGCGCGAGATCGACATGGGCAACCGCGATCTGTCCCAGCGCACGGAAACGTCGGCGGGCTCCTTGCAGGAGACCTCGTCGGCGCTGACGCAGATGACCTCCAGCGTGCGCCAGACGGAAGAAGCCGCTGAACACGCCAAGCGCCTGGCCACGGAAGCCAGCGTGGCGGCCGAGCGCGGCGGCAAGGTGGTGACGGATGCGGTGACGACGATGAGCGCGATTTCGCAGTCGTCGCAGCGCATTACCGAGATCATCAGCGTGATCGACAGCATTGCGTTCCAGACCAACATCCTGGCGCTCAACGCCGCCGTGGAAGCCGCGCGCGCGGGCGAACAGGGCCGTGGCTTTGCCGTGGTGGCGGGCGAAGTGCGCACGCTGGCGCAACGCAGCGCGGCGTCCGCGCAAGAGATCCGCACGTTGATCCAGGCCTCGGTTGAAAACGTGAAGAGCGGCACCGAGCGGGTGCAGGCGGCGGGTTCGACGATGAGCGAAATCGTGGACGGCATTGCCCGCGTGCAGCGCCTGGTGAATGAAATCCACGGCGCCATGACCGAGCAAAGCGTGGGCATCACCCAGATCGACCGCAGCGTGGCCGATATGGACCAGGCCACGCAACAGAACGCGGCCCTGGTGGAGGAATCCGCCGCGGCCTCGGCCATGCTGAGTGACCAGGCGCGCGTGCTGGCGGATACGGTGGGGCTGTTCAAGCTGCGTGGAGACGCGCAGGGGCAGGGCAATCAAGGCATGGGGAACCAAAGTCTGGGGAACCAGCGGCTGGCATTGGGGCACGCGGCATAAGCGCAGCCGTTCAGAGCAACCCCAGCGCAACCCCAGAGCAACCCCCAGACCGTTCCCCCCCCGGGGCCGGCTCGGCCCACCCCCGGGGAGTTGCCCGGCGGCGCGCTTGGCAGCAGAATCCGTCTACCGAGATCGAACCAAGGATGGATGAAGATGGCCGACGCCGCAACGCCCCAGGACGCAATGATCCCCTCCCGCTTGGGCCGCATCCACGCCCGCCGCTGGCCGGGCGCGGACACCCCCATCGTGCTCTTGCATGATTCCCTGGGCAGCGTCGGCCTGTGGCGCGACTTCCCGGCCCATCTGGCCCAGGCCACGGGCCGCGCCGTCATTGCCTATGACCGCCTGGGCTTTGGCCAGTCGGACCCCCACCCCGCCACGCTGAGCGCTGACTTCGTCTTCGCCGAGGCCGAAGACGCCTTCGCCGCCCTGGCCGACCACTATTCACTGTCGCGCTTCATCGCGTTTGGCCATAGCGTGGGCGGCGGAATGGCGGTGGCGATTGCCGCGGCGTTCCCGCAACGCTGCGTGGGCGTCATCACCGAATCCGCCCAGGAATTCGTGGAAGACCGCACGCTGGCCGGCATCCGCGAAGCCGGTGAACAATTTCAGGACCCCGCCCAGCTTGAACGCCTGAAGCGCTATCACGGCGACAAGGCGCAGTGGGTGCTGGATGCCTGGGTGCATACCTGGCAGTCGGCTGAATTCGCCGACTGGAACCTGGACGCGACCCTGCCGCGCGTGAGCCAGCCGCTACTGGCCATCCATGGTGAAAACGACGAGTACGGCTCCATGCGCCATCCGGAAAAGCTGACTGCGCTGGCGGCCGGGCCGACGCGGATGCTGGCGTTGGCGGGCTGCGGCCACGTGCCGCATCGGGAAACTGAAGCCGTGGTGCTGGAGGCGGTGCGAGCGTTTTTGGAACACCATCAGCTTTGATGCAGGGCCAGTTGGGGGGGCTGGGGTCATAGGCCGACCGCGCGGTTAATTTTTCGCCGCGCGTGCCGTTAACGCGTTAGAGACTCCAACAATAATCCGGGCAGGCACTGCCCCATGCGTATGGATGGCCCCCTATGACCGTCATCAGTTCGTTGGGAGGCGCAGCCGGCGTCACCCCCTTTAGTTCGCCTGTTACCGGTTCGTCTGCTACGGGTTCGCCCGCTACGGTGCTGCGCGCGGCGCAGACCGTGGCGCTGGACGGCGCGTCCTCATCCTCCGCCTCGTCCTCGTCCTCCGTGGTGTGGCTGGGTCAGGGGGCGTCCACGGCTGCCAGCTCCACCTACAACCAGGCCGGGGCCTTGCCCGACGCCATCGCCACGGCAATGACGAAGAGCGTGGAAGCTCGCAGCCCGGCCAGCCCGTTCGCGGACGTGGGGGCGGCGGTGCTGAACCGCTTCAGGACGGACGGCACGAATCACTCCCAGTGGGTGCCTTCCCCGCGCTGGGCAGCGTCGGCCGCCTCCGATGCCGGCACCCCCTCGCAGGCCGGGTTGCAAGCCGACCATGCCGTGTCGCTGCGCATCGCCACCGCCAGCGGCGTCAAGGTGAACGTCACGCTGGAAAGCGGCGCGCAAGGCATGGCCGTGCAGATCGACGTGGCCGAAGGGGAGTTGAACGAAGACGAACGCCGCGCCATCGCCGCCTTGTCGGGCGCGTTCCAGGATGCGCTGGACGGCCTGGCCGAAGAGCCGCCGCGCTGGTCGCTGACGAAGTTGGCCAACGGCAGTTCGCCCTTGCTGTCCTCGATCAGCCTGCGTCAAACCCGCATGGTGGACGGCGCCGAGCAGACCGTCGACTTTCAGGCGGATGCCAAGCAAAAGAGCCTGACCGTGTCCAGCGTCATGGGCGTGGTCAAGGTGGATTTGGACCTGACCCGCCCGGTTACGCTGGGCTCGGCCGAGCAACAGTCGGCCGCCGTCTCCAAATATCTGCAGCAGTTTGACCGCGCGCAGCGCCGGGGCTCGGGCGACGAGGCGCTGATGGGCACGTTCAAGGACGTGTTCTCGGCCATGCACACCAGCTACGGCGCGGCACAGGTTCCGGCGGCGGACACCAGCCTCCGCCGCTTGCCCGCCGCCGAGGCGCATCGCAGCCTGTTGTCCGGCCTGGCGGATTTCTCGGCGTCGATCGAGCAGGTGCGAGACGCCAGCAACCCGGCGCGCCCCAAGGAACTCGACGGCTTTTCGTTCCAGGCCTCGCAAAGCAGCCAGGTGTCGGGCAAGGCAGGTTGGGATCTGGCAGTCTCGCAAACGCAGCAGTCTGCGCTGACCGCCAGCTATCACCGGTCGCTGTCACCGGACGTGCAGTTGGCGCTGACCCAGGACGAGAAGTCGCAGAACTACCTGTACTTCCAGATTCATGACACGACCAACAGCAAGACGGACGTGGGCTATCAGGAAGGCGTGCTGGCGACGGCCACGCTGAACGAATCGCGCACGCAAAGCACGCAGGTGTCCAGGTTCATCAAGGGCAAGCAGGTCGACCAGTCCTTCACGCCGTCGTCCGAATCGAATTCGCGCAACCTGCTGTCTTTGGTGCAGGCAGCGAAGCTGGACGAAGCAGAGAACGACCCGATGGCCCCGCGCGACCAGGCGGAAGAGATCCTGCGCCGCAAATACCTGGGTCTGGCGCGCCAGGCCGCTGAGCTGCGGATGGGGTGATCCCGGGTCTGGATCGGGGCAGGGGGTGTCCTTTACTATGGCTCGATGAGCCCACGAAAGCCCCCCGCCAACCCTCGCGCCAAATCCCGCACCAAACCCCGCGCCGATGCCTGCATCCGCGTTCGCGGCGCGCGTGAACACAATCTGAAGAACGTCGATGTGGATATTCCCAGAGACGCGCTCGTCGTGTTTTCGGGGGTGTCCGGATCGGGCAAATCGTCGCTGGCGTTCGGCACGCTGTACGCGGAAGCGCAGCGGCGCTATCTGGAATCGCTGTCGCCCTATGCGCGGCGCCTGATCGATCAGGTGGGCGTGCCGGATGTCGACGCCATCGAAGGGCTGCCGCCGGCGGTGGCGCTGCAACAGCAACGCGGCACGCCCAACGTGCGCTCCACGGTGGGCAGCGTCACCACCTTGTCCAGCATGTTGCGCATGTTGTATTCACGTGCCGGCACCTACCCCGCCAATCAGCCCATGCTGTACGCCGAGGACTTCTCGCCCAACACGCCGCAGGGCGCCTGCCCCAATTGCCACGGCCTGGGCTACGTCTACGACGTGACCGAGGCGTCGATGGTGCCCGACCCATCGCGGACGATCCGCGAGCGTGCCATTGCGTCCTGGCCGCCCGCCTGGCACGGCCAGAACCTGCGCGACATCCTGGTCACGCTGGGCTACAACGTCGACATCCCGTGGCGCGACCTGAAAAAGAAAGACCGCGACTGGATCCTGTACACCGATGAGCAGCCCACGGTGCCCGTCTACGCGGGCTTCACGCCGGCCGAGACGCGCGCCGCCTTGCGCGCCAAGCAGGAACCCAGCTACATGGGCACGTACACGGGCGCGCGCCGCTACGTGATGCACACGTTTGCCACGACCCAAAGCGCGATGATGAAAAAGCGCGTGGCACGGTTCATGACGGGCGCGGCGTGTCCGGTGTGCGACGGGCGCCGCCTGAAGCCCGAGGCCTTGTCGGTGACGTTCGCCGGCCTGGACATCGGCAGCTTGTCGCGCTTGCCCCTGGCGCGGATTGCCGAGGTCCTGGCCCCGGCCGCGCGCGGCCAGTTCGATGCGCCCGCCACGGACGCCGCGCGCAGCCGCGCCACCACCCGCAAGGACAACGCGCGCCGCGTGGCGGCCGGCGGCTTGGCGCACACGGGCAGCACCGATGTGCGCCGCACGCCCGACCTGTCGCCGGAAAAACGCATCGCCGCGCAACGCATCGCGCACGATCTGGTCGAACGCATCGGTACCTTGCAGGCGCTGGGCCTGGGCTACCTGGCGATGGACCGCGCCACGCCCACGCTGTCTCCGGGCGAGCTGCAACGGCTGCGCCTGGCCACGCAGATCCGGTCCAACCTGTTCGGCGTCGTGTATGTGCTGGACGAGCCCTCGGCCGGCCTGCACCCGGCCGACGGACAGGCGCTGCACCGCGCGCTGGACCAACTGAAGGACGCGGGCAATACCCTGTTCGTGGTCGAACATGACCTGGACACGCTGCGCCGCGCCGATTGGCTGGTGGACGTCGGGCCGGGCGCGGGCCAGCATGGCGGGCAGGTGCTGTACAGCGGCCCGCCGGAAGGCTTGAAAAAAGTGCCCGCGTCGTTGACGGCGCGCTACCTGTTCAACGCCGCGCCGGCCGGCAGGGCAGCCGTGCGCGAGCCCTCGGGCTGGCTGTCGCTGCGCGGCATCCATCGCAACAACCTGCACGGCATAGACGCGCGCTTTCCGCTGGGCGCGTTCACGGCGGTGACGGGCGTGTCAGGCTCGGGCAAGTCCAGCCTGGTCAGCCAGGCGCTGGTTGAACTGATCGGCGAACATCTGGGGCAGGAACCGGTCGCGGAAGAAGCCGATGGCGATCTGCCGCAGGCCGATGGCCCGCCGCGCACGACCGGTCGCATCGACTCGGGCGCCGACGCCATCAAGCGCCTGGTGAACGTGGACCAGAAGCCCATCGGCCGCACGCCCCGATCCAACCTGGCCACCTACACCGGCCTGTTCGACCACGTGCGCAAGCTGTTCGCGGACACCCGCGCCGCCAAGTCGCGGCGCTATGGCGCGGGCCGCTTTTCGTTCAACGTGGCGCAAGGCCGTTGCGACACCTGCGAGGGCGAAGGCTTCGTGCACGTGGAACTGTTGTTCATGCCCAGCGTGTACGCGCCGTGCCCGGTGTGCCACGGCAGCCGCTACAACGCCAAGACGCTGGAAATCGAATGGAACGGCCGCAACATCGCCCAGGTGCTGGCGATGACGGTGGACGAGGCGCTGGCGTTCTTCAGCGAAGAACCCGTGGTGCAGCGCCCGCTGTCCCTGCTGCACGAGATCGGCCTGGGCTACCTGCGGTTGGGCCAACCGGCCACGGAACTGTCTGGCGGCGAAGCCCAGCGCATCAAGCTGGCCACCGAACTGCAACGCAGCCAGCGCGGCAGCACCCTGTACGTATTGGACGAACCCACCACCGGCCTGCACGCGGCCGATGTGGATAAGCTGATGGCGCAATTACATGGGCTGGTCGACGCGGGCAACACGGTCGTGGTCGTTGAACACGACCTGCGCGTGGTCGCCAACAGCGACTGGATGATCGACGTCGGCCCCGGCGCGGGCGAAGACGGCGGCCACATTGTGGCCGAAGGCCCCCCGGCGGACGTCAGCCGCAGCGGCAAGGGCGCCACGGCGCCATTTCTGAAACGGGTGCTGGCGGGCGGTTGATGGCGGGCGGGATCACCGGTATGATCGCCGCTGGTAACGTGTAAACGGAGCGGCGAAAGTCGTGCGTTGCCCCCGCCCCAAGAGGGTTGTCACCCAAGCGTGACGATAATCAAGAGGTCCGATTAGCAGGTTGAACTAGGCCCCGTCAGGGGCCTTTTTCTTTTTGAGCGATTCGTCCTCGCTCGCCGCGCCCGCTACAACTCGCTTTCCAGCGTCTTCTGCATGCGCTCCATGCTTTCCTGGCTGACTTGGATGACGCCCGTTCCGGGTTGGTCGATGTCGACGATGAAGGTCAGCACCAGCGCGATCAACGCGGCGAACAGGCCGGTTGATGTCAGCCGCCTGCGGGCGTGCAGGCCGGTGCCGTAGGCGATGAAACCCACCGAGCCGATGCTGACGATGAAGAGCAGGTAGAACACCGGTTCGGGTACATGGTTTTCCAGCGCCACGCGGCGTTTTTCGTTGACTTGCGCCATCTCGTTGATGGCCTGGATGAACATGATGGTGGCGATGGCCGGCGGGTTGTCGGCGTTGGCGGCCGTGATGGTGCGGATCTGGCGTTCGATGCGGCGCGTGGTGACGTTGGCGGCGTCGAAGCGGGCGGTGTCGTTTTCGGCGTCGTGCAGTTCCAGGGCGGCGTTGATGTATTCAAGCAGCAGGCGCGGCACCTGTTCGCGGGCGGCGGGGGCAATCAACTGGGACCGCCAGTAAGCGTTGCCGATGGCGTTGGCCTCTTCCAGCACCAGGTTCTTGCGCGCCTCGAACCGCGTGACGGACATGGCGAAGGTGAAGCCCAGCAGCAAGGCCAGCAGGCCGAGCAGGGCGGTTTGCAGTGCGGTGATGTGGGTCTTGTGCGCTTCGTCGGCCGGCTTGCGCTGCTTGCGGCCCAGCCGGAAGCAGAGCTCGATGACGCCCAGGAGAACGATGACGCCGATGAAGAAGAGATAAGACTCGTTGAAGTTCCTGAGCATGGCGCTCCCCGTCGGACAGTCGCCAGCGTATGCGGATTGCCTGGCGGCGGCAAGATCTGACATGCCCGATGGCTGTCAGCGAAACGCCAACATCTTGGAGTAAGGTGTCGGCTTTCCCCTCTGAAGACCCGCACGGAGCAGAACTTGAAAACCCGCAAACTCGGCCGTACCGACCTGGATGTCAGCCTGATTGGATTGGGCACCATGACCTGGGGTGAGCAGAATTCCGAGGCCGAAGCCCATCAGCAACTGGACTACGCGCTGTCGCGCGGCGTCAACCTGGTCGACGTGGCCGAGATGTACCCCGTGCCGCCCAAGCCCGAAACGCAAGGGCTGACCGAAACCTATATCGGCACCTGGCTGGCGCGCAGCAAGCGCCGCCAGGACATCGTGCTGGCCAGCAAGGTGGCCGGCCCAGTGCGCGACCCCAAGCGCCCCGGCCACATCCGCGACGGCAAGACCTTCCTGGACCGCAAGAACCTGACCGAAGCGCTGGACGCCAGCCTGAAGCGCTTGCAGACGGATTACCTGGACCTGTACCAGTTGCACTGGCCGGACCGCACCACCGCCACCTTCGGCCAGTTGAACTACCCCTGGGTGGAAGACGAGCACACCGTGCCGATCGAAGAAACCCTGTCCGTGTTGCAGGATTTCGTGCGCGCGGGCAAGGTCCGCCACGTGGGCGTGTCCAACGAAACGCCGTGGGGCCTGTCGCAGTTCCTGCGCCATGCGGACACCCAGGATCTGCCGCGCGTCGTATCGATCCAGAACGCCTACAGCCTGTTGAACCGCGTGTTTGAAATTGGGCTGTCTGAGTTTACCCACCACGAACAGGTGGGCCTGCTGGCGTATTCGCCGCTGGCGATGGGCATGCTTTGCGGCAAGTACCTGAACGGCGCCCGCCCCGAAGGCGCCCGCCTGACGCGCTACACGCGATTCACGCGCTACAGCAATCCGCAGGCCGAAGCCGCCACCGCCGAGTACGTGGCGCTGGCGCGCGAGCATGGCGTGTCGCCCACGCACCTGGCGCTGGCCTGGGTGAACCAGCGCCCGTTCGTCACCAGCAATCTGATTGGTGCGACGACGCTGGAACAGTTGAAGGAAAACATCGACAGCGTGGACGTGACGCTGTCGCCGGACGTGTTGAAGGCGATCGACGCGATCCACACGCGCTATCCGAACCCGGCGCCCTGATCTCGGCGCTGCCGTGTTCAGCCCGCGTTGCGCCTTGCCGCAGCGCGGGCTTTTTCATGGGCGGCAGGGATATGGCGATGGGACAGGAAGCTCCGCACCTACGCCTTGAGCGCCCGCCTCAAGTTCTGACGGGCACTTCCCACAGGCGATCAGGCTCGTAGTCGGCCTGTTCGCCTTTCTTGGCATAGCCCAGCGGGTTGGCGACGACGCGGCAGCCGTCCTTGACGTAGTCGTGCGCACAATGCAGGTGGCCGTGCATCCAGCAGTCGGCCAGCGGCAGCAGGTCGTCCAGTGCATTGCAGAAGCCCGCCGTGCCCGGTGTGACGCCGTAGCGCGGGTCGGCGCTGGCCAGCGTGGGCGCGAAGTGGGTGATGGCAAGGGTGGGGCCGTCGAACGGCGCACGCAGGGCGTCGCGCAGCCATTGCTGGCAGGCCAGGCCCTGTTCGCGCATTTGTTCGGCCATGAAGGGCGCGCCATGGCGGCGCATCTGCGCTTTTTCCAGATAGAAGTCGGCGGCGCGAAAAGCCTTGGCGCGCTTGGCCAAGGCCACCCCGATGGGGTCGCTGTCGGCGGCCAGCGCGTCGAAATCCGTCCACAGCGTGGTGCCGACCAGGCGCACGCCGTCGACGACACAGGTTTCGCGTTCCAGCCATTGGATGTCCAGCGCGTGGCAAAGCTCGCGCAGGCGGTCGTGGGCGTCGTCAAAATCCAGATTGTCGTATTCGTGGTTGCCGGGCACGAACACCACGGGCGTGGGCCAGCCGTTGCGGGGGGCGTAGCTACCCAGGCCGAAATCGTTGCTGGTCAGCTTGGAACCCTGGCGGTACGAACCGATATCGCCGGCCAGCACCAGCAGGTCGGCGCCGGGGATGGGGCTCGCCAGGAAAGTGGGGTCGGTTTCCAGGTGCAGGTCGGATAGCAATTGAATCTTCATGGGCGCTATCTTAGGTCACCCGCGCTCGGGCGGCATGCGCGCAAGGGCCTATCCATGCGACACTTTCCCGTCGAACCCATCACAGACATCCAGGAGAAACGCCCATGCGTATCGTGATCGCCACGGCCGCCGCCACTGCGGTGCTGCTCGCGGCCAGTGTGCAGGCGCAGTCGCAGCCGCAGCCGCGGCTGCAGCCGATCAATTGCGGCAACGCCGCCACGCAGACTGACATGAACCTGTGCGCCGACCAGGCCTACCGCAAATCGGACGCGGACCTGAACGACGCCTACCGGACGGTCATGAAGCGTCTGAAAGACGACACCACCAAGACCACGCAATTGCAAAGCGCGCAAAAGGCGTGGCTGTTTTTTCGCGATGCGGAATGTGCCTTCTCGTCCAGCGGCACCACGGGCGGCAGTGTTTACCCCATGGTGCTGAGCCAATGCCTGGACACGCTGACGCAGGCGCGCACCAAAGAACTGCGCGCCTATCTGAAGTGCGAGGAAGGCGACATGAGCTGCCCGGTTCCCGGCGGGCAATGATGACCGTTGAGGGCAACGTGGCGGCCAGGGAGCAAGACGCCGGGGCACTGGAAGCAGGTGCCCTTGAATCCGCGGGCCTGATCCTGGACGCGCAGGGCGACCCGCGCTGCTTCTGGCAGCCGTCCATGCCGGACTACCATGACCACGAATGGGGCCGGCCCGTGGGCAACGACCGCCGCCTGTACGAAAAGATCTGCCTGGAAGGCTTTCAGGCGGGCATGGCGTGGATCACCATCCTGCGCAAGCGCGAGGCCTTTCGCGACGCCTTCGACGATTTCGATTTCGAGCGCGTGGCGCGTTATACCGAGCGCGACGTGGAGCGCCTGATGGGCAACGCCGGCATCGTGCGCAACCGCGCCAAGATCGTATCCACCATCAACAACGCGCGGCGCGCCGTGGCGCTGGCGGACGAGACGGGTTCGCTGGCGGCGTGGCTATGGCGGCACGAGCCGAAGGCGGACGAACGCCCCCACACGGTGGACCTGGCCTACTGGAACGGCAACCCGGCATCAGCCGCATCGGCCGGCCTGTCGCGCGCCTTGAAGACGCGCGGCTGGACGTTTGTGGGGCCGACGACGATGTACGCTTTCATGCAGGCGGTGGGCATGGTCAACGACCACATGAGCGGCTGCGTCTGCCACGCGAAGATCGACGCCGCGCGCACGAACTTCCAGCGGCCGTGATGACCCCGATGTCGAACGCCTCCGATGCAACGCCGGCTTTTACGCCGGTCCCGCCGCGTCCCGCTTTTGTCCCTGTTCCCCCCGGCAGCCGCGTCGCCGTCATCGGCGGCGGCATCGCCGGCCTGGGCGCGGCTTGGCTGCTGTCTGAAAAGTTCTCGGTCACCTTGTTCGAAGCGGACGACCGCGTCGGGGGGCATACCAATACGGTGGACGCCACGGTCGGCGGCGTCAGCCACCCGGTCGACACCGGCTTCCTGGTGCATAACGACCTGACGTACCCGCACCTGGTGCAACTGTTCAAGCACCTGGCGGTTCCGGTGCACGCCAGCGACATGACGTTCAGCGTATCGCTCACGCAGCCCGACCTGGAGTGGGCGGGCACCAATCTGGGCACGGTGTTCGCGCAACGCCGCAACCTGCTGCGCCCCGCCTTCCTGGGCATGCTGCGTGACATCCTGCGCTTTAACCGCAACGCCGCCGCCTACCTGGCACGCAGCGGCCCGCACGCGCTGCTGGGCGATCTGCTGGACGCCGAAGGCTATGGCCAGGCCATGCGCGACTGGTATCTGCTGCCCATGGCCGGCGCCATCTGGTCCACGCCGCCCAGCATGGTGTTGGCGCAACCGGCCCGCAGCTTCTTGTCGTTCTGCCTGAACCACCGCTTGTTGCAGGTGGCGGGGCGGCCGCAATGGAAAACGGTCCAGGGCGGCGCGCGCCGGTATGTCGAGGCGATGTTGCCGCGCATTGCGCAGGTGCGGGTGTCCAGCCCGGTGCATAGCGTCAAGCGGCTGGCCGATGGCGTGGAAGTTCGCACCAGCGGCCACGTCGACCGGTTTGATGCCGTGGTGCTGGCCTGCCATGCGCCGACGTCGCTGGCGATGCTGGATGCCAGCGAAGCGGAACGCGAGGTGCTGTCGCGCGTGCGCTACCAGCCCAACGTGGCCGTGCTGCATACCGACACCGCGCTGCTGCCGCGCCGCCGCTCGGTGTGGTCGGCCTGGAATTACCTGGCCGGCCCCACGGCGGATGCGCCCATGTCGGTCAGCTACCTGCTCAATGTGTTGCAGCCGCTGCCTTTCAAGCAGCCCGTGGTCGTGACGCTGAACCCGCAGCGCGCGCCTGCGCCGGACACGGTGCTGGGCCGCTACGAGTACGAGCACCCCATCCTGGATGCGGATGCCGTCGAGGCGCAACGCCGGCTGCCCGACATCCAGGGCCGCGCGCGGGTGTGGTTCTGCGGCGCGTGGGCGGGGTATGGCTTTCACGAGGATGGGCTGGCGTCGGCCATTCGCGTGGCGGCGGACTTCGGCGTCAGCCCGCCGTGGGGCAATGCAACATGAACCGCACCCTGCCCGGCGCCGGCCTGATCGAACTGATGCGCGCGCGGGTGCTGCATGTACGCACCCGCCCGGTCGTGCACCGCTTTACGTATCCGGTGTTCTGCCTGCGGCTGCGCATCGACCAGGCCGAACGCTACGACGGCCGCGCGTCCTGGCTGTTCGGGGTCAACCGCCGCCGTCCGGTCGCCTTTCATTTTTCCGACCACGGCGCGCGCGACGGCGGCGACCCCATGGCGTGGTTGCGGTCGCGGCTGGAGATGGCGGGCGCGGACATCGACGTGGGCGCGGTGTGGTTGCAGTGCTTTCCGCGCGTGTTCGGCCATGTGTTCAACCCGGTCAGCTTCTGGCAGGTGCATGACACCGACGGCCATCTGCGCGTGCTGGTGGCCGAGGTCAACAACACCTTTGGCGAGCGCCATCAGTACGTGCTGCGCGCGCCGGACGGCGGGGTGATCCATGACGGGCAGGCGCTGCATAGCGACAAGGCGTTTCACGTATCGCCGTTTTGCCAGGTGACGGGCCGCTACCGGTTTCGCGTCAAAAGCGTCGGTGGCACGCAGATGGCCAGCATTGATTATTTCGATGACCCTGAGCAGGCGCAGCCGCTGCTGCACACCGAGATTCGCGGCGCGAGCGTGCCGCTTGCCGCCGGCGCGCTGTTGCGCGCGTTGGCGGCCATGCCGTTCATGACGCTGGGCGTGGTGTTCCGCATTCACTGGCAGGCGCTGCGCCTGTATCTGCGCAAGGTGCCGTTTCATCGCAAGCCGCCCGCGCCGCTTACCGAGGTGACGGTTCAGAGGTCCAGGAAAGTCGATTGATGGGGTGGTGAACGTCGCGGTGCTTGCTTTAGTTGCGCCTCGCAATTACATTGGTTGCGAACCGCAACTGATAGGCGCGCCCATGGACTTGATCGACTTTCCCTCCCAATCCCGTGAACAGACCATCCGCGACCTGCGGGAGTTTTCCCGCAAGCTGGTGCGCGAACTGGGCTTCATGCGGACCTCGTTGGCCGGCAGCGAACTGGCGCCGTCCGCCGTCCACGCCATTATTGAAGTGGGCCTGCAACCGGGCATCCAGGCGCGCGATCTCGCGGTGATCCTGCGGCTGGACAAATCCAACACCAGCCGCCAATTGGCCAAGCTGGAATCCGCCGGCCTGGTGGCCCGCGAGGTGGACCCCGAGGACGCGCGCTCTTCGCGCCTGACCCTGACCGAGGCGGGGCTGGCCTTGCGTGACCGCATCGACCAGTTCGCCACGGATCAGGTGTCGCATGCCTTGCGCCGGATGACGCCGGACGACCAGCAATCGCTGATCCGCTTCATGTCCCTGTACGCCGATGCGCTCTCGCGCGAGAACCCCAACCTGGCGCCTTCCACCGCCGCCATCAGCGAGCAGATCATCGAAGGCTATGTGCCCGGCTGCATCGGCGACGTTGCCGGCCTGCATGCGCGTTACTACGCGCAGGCTTCGGGCTTTGGCGTGTACTTCGAACGCAAGGTCGCCACGGAATTGGCGGCGTTTGCAGAGGCGCTGCCGGACCACGGCAAGGGCATGTGGCTGTATGCGGAAAATGGGCGCACGCTGGCATCCATCGTGATCGATGGCGATCCCGCTATCGGCCAGGCGCATCTGCGCTGGTTCATCGTGGACGAGTCCTTGCGTGGCCTGGGCGTTGGCCGCCACTTGCTTGCCCGCGCGCTTGCGTTTGCTGACGCGCACTACCGCGAGACCTACCTGTGGACCTTCAAGGGGCTGGACGCCGCGCGCCATCTGTACGAAGACGCGGGCTTTGTCCTGACGGACGAATCCGAAGGCCGGCAGTGGGGCAGCGTGGTGGTGGAACAGCGCTTCTTGCGTCGCCGGCCGTAGTTGGAAAATAGGATTCGGAATTCGGCTGCGCGTCAGAGCACGCTGATGCGCAGTTCGGCCAGCAAGGTGGCCGCCTGGGTCTTGGAAATGGTGGCGCCGGCCAGGCGCGCGGCGGCGGTCAGGTCAAGGCCGCTCAAGTCCACTTCGCGCAGGTCGGCGCCTTCAAAGCGCACGTTTTTCAGATTGGCGTTGCGCAGGCTACCACCGTGGAAGACGGCGTCGCGGAAATCGCTGCCGGCCAGGTCGGCGTCTGAAAAGTCCAACTGCATGATGTTGGTTTTGCGAAACGACACGCCGCGCAGCAGCGCGCCGACCAGCAGGCATTCTTCGACGGTCCAGCCCAGGCAGGCGATGCCATCGAAGTCGGAACCGGTCAGCTTGCAGCCTTGAAGGCGGGCGCCGGCCAGCCGCGCGCGGTGCCACTTGGCGTTGTTCAGATCGCAGTTCTGGAAGGTGGCGTCGCTGGCATCCGCCGACGCGAAGTTGGCCTGCCCGCCCCGGCAGCGCAGCCAGGTGGTGTCGGCCAGCGTGGCGCCCTGGAACGAGGCACCGGCAATGGCGCAGGCCGTGAAGCGCGCGCCGCGCAGATCCAGGCGGGAAAAATCGGCGTGTTGGAAATCGCAGTCGTGGAACGACAGCGCCTGGCCGGCCGCGTTCTCAATCAGGGCCAGCATGGCCTGGCGGTCTACTTCCTGGCCGGTGATGGCTTCAAATACGTCTTGCGTCATGCGGGGTGTCTCGGGTGTGCCTACTGAAAACCTATTGAAAAATTTCGCTTTCCACACAGAACGCCACCAGTTCCTGGTCGGTCTGCACGTTCAGCTTGCGCATCGCGGATATCTTCTGGCCGCTGACCGTCTTGACGCTGCGCTTGAGCGTCTCGGCCACCTGCATCATGGATTCGCCACGGATGAAGTGGCGCAGCACTTCGAATTCCTTGGGCGACAGGCTGTTGATGCGTTCGCCAATGAATTTGCTGCGCGAATCCACCGTGCCATCGCGCTGGAATCCCGGGGGATAGTACTTGCGGCCGGCTTGCAGCGTGTGCAGGGCCGTGACGATTTCAGCCAGGTTGTCGCGCTTGAGCACCACGGCGGCCACGCCCGCGTCATACAGGGCGGAAATGATCATGGGGTTGGACACCATGGTCAGCACCACCACCTGCGTTTTCGGGAAGCGCCGCGTCAGGAACTTGACCAGGCGGATGCCGTCGCCATAGGTTTCGTCGCCAGGCATGGAGTAGTCGGTGATGACCACGTGCGGCAGGTCGTGGGTCAAGTGTTCGACCAAGGCCGTGGGACTGGCCAGCAGCGCCGTGACTTCAACGCTGAGATCTTTTTCCAGCAAATCGCGCATGCCTGCGAGGACCAGCGGGTGGTCGTCGGCGAGGACTATTCGGAGTCGTTCCATTCGGGGGCGCCGGAGGGTGATCGTGGAGGTTGTCGGGGTCATTCTGTACCAAGACTCAAACTTGAGCCAGCAGGTTCCTGAGCTCGTGCGTCAGCCTGACCACGTCTTGAAACACCTCATCGTCCCCGCCGTCGCGCCTGAGTTTGGCCTCAACGGCCTGAAAGTCCGATGACAAGGTAGTCATTTTCACCATGACCAAGGCGCCCCGCATCCGATGCATGGTTTGCAGCGCAACCAGCACGTCGCGGCGGGTGACCGCCTGGTCAAGATTCGCCAGGTCGGTGTCCATGGTGTCCAGGAACAGGCGGCGGTATTTCTCGGGCACCAGCGGCTCGGGCGTGGCGTCGACAGGCACGGGCGGCGCGTCCTTGTAGGGTGACTCGTCGGACACGTAGGGCTCGTCCGGCACGTTCGGCACTTCCGGCAGATCCTGCACATCCAGTACCTCCGGAATATCGGACGCCGCGGGCACGTCGGGCATCTTGGCGCGCACGCGCGTGATGCCGCCCAGGTGGTGGCGCAAGGCGCTCAGCTCAATCGGCTTGACCAGCCAGGAGTTCATGCCCGCGGCCATGCAGCGTGCTTCCTCGTCGCGCATGGCGTTGGCGGTAACGCCGATGATGGGTTGGGCGTAGCCACGCGAGCGCAGTTCGCCCGTGAGTTCGTAGCCGTTCATCTTGGGCATGTTGACGTCGGTCAGCAGCACGTCATAGGTGGCCATGTTCCACATCGACAGCGCGTCCGCGCCGTTACCCGCCACCGTGACGGTGCAGCCCAGTTGTTCCAGTTGGTGGCGCAGCGTGGCCTGGTTGATGGGGTTGTCCTCGGCTACCAGCACGCGCAAATCCAGCGGATCCATGAGGGCGTTGGGGGCGGGCGCCGGTACGGGCGGATCGCCGCGCAGCAGGCGCGAAATACCGAACCCGATGCTGTCCAGGTCATGCCCGTCGATTCGTTCCGGCGCGCCGACGGCAGCCTCACGCGGATCGCCCGCCGACAGGAAGTGGCCCGTCCAGTTGGCGGGCGCGACGTCGGTGGGGCCCAGGATGTCGAGCAACACGTCGTCGGGTTCACCCCGGCCCAGGGGTTCGGGCGCGCGCTGGGCGTCGGCGCCCCAGCGGGTCAGCCACTGGCAAACGTTGTCGGTCAGCTCGCGGTGCGGGCTGCGCACGTAGATGCGGATGCCGTGCAGGTCGGGCTCGTCCACGGGCGGGCCGTCGGCCGGCTGCAAGGCCAGCTCGAGCGAAAAGCTGCTGCCCAGCCCCAGTTCGCTGGTGACGCGGATATGGCTGTCCATCAGCTTGGCAAGCCGGGCGCAGATGGACAGGCCGATGCCCGCGCCGCGCACGGTATGGCTGGCGCTGTCGATCTGGTAGAAGGGGCTGAAAAGCTGGGTCTGGTCTTCCTTGTCGATGCCGATGCCCGTGTCCACCACCTGCAAGGCCAGCACTTGGGTGCCGTCGGCGCGGTCCGAGCCGTGCAGGCGCACGATGACATGGCCGGACTCCGTGAACTTGATGGCGTTGCTGAGCAGGTTGCTGAGAATCTGCCGGATACGAACGGCGTCGCCCGTGACCCATGGCGCCACCGAGCCGTCCACGCAGGCAAAGAGCAACAGGCCTTTTTGCCGGGCCAGCGCGGCGAATGAACGTGCGCAGCTTTCCACCAGTTCACGCGGCCGGAACTGGCTGGATTCCAGCGCCAGTTGCCCGGATTCGATCTTGGTGATGTCCAGGATGTCGCTGATCAGTTGCAGCAGGATCACCGACGAATTCTGGATGCGCTCAAGGTGCTGGCGCTGCTCGGCATTCAGTTCGGTCATGCCCATGAGCTCCAGTGTGCCCAGTACGCCATACAGCGGCGTGCGGATCTCGTGGCTCATGGTGGCCAGAAAGGTGGACTTCGCTTCGCTGGCCTTGTCGGCGTCGCGTTTGGCCTGCGCCAGGGCGCGTTCGATTTCGGCCCGTGCGCTGATGTCCGCGAACGCGCACAGCACCACATCCTGCTTCTTGTAGCGCGTGGGCGAATAGGCCACGTACAAGGGGCGGCCATCGTCGGCGTGGAAGGTTTCGATGGTGCCGGGCGCAGAGGCCGTCAGCACCTGGTCCAGCAGCGGCCGGGCGGCGGGGGAATCGCGCAAGCCCTGGCCCGTGGCGGCGCCCAGCCATTCCAGCGCCAGGCTGTTGGCGAACAGCACGTCGCCATTTGCACGCGCCAGTACGCACAGCGCGATGGG
This sequence comes from Achromobacter spanius, assembly GCF_002812705.1. Classification (NCBI taxonomy): domain Bacteria; kingdom Pseudomonadati; phylum Pseudomonadota; class Betaproteobacteria; order Burkholderiales; family Alcaligenaceae; genus Achromobacter; species Achromobacter spanius. The sequence continues at coordinate 2,661,664 of NZ_CP025030.1, forward strand.
CGCGGTCTGGATCAGGGTGCGGTTGAATTCTTCGCTTTCGGCGATGTCGCGGTGCGCGTTTTGCGCCGGCTCGATCACGCGCCGGGTGTACCAGCGCTGGTAGCCGATGCCGCCGGCAAGGCCCAGCAGCAACAGCAGCGCGGCGGTGATCGGCAGCCAGAGGTTGTCTTCGAAAAAATTGCGATAGCTGACGCGGTAGTACGCGGTCCAGATGCTGGTCGGGTCCGACACTTTCAGGATCAGGCCGTCGCGCGTGGCGCTCAGGCCGCTTTCGCCGGTGGCGGGGAGGGGGCCGTCGCCAAGCATCAGGCCGATGTCGCGATGGGTCAGCCAGAAGCCGTCGTATTGGATCGAGGGCAGCGCGCGGTCATAGATGTTGATCCGCGCGCGGCTGAGCAGCGTGGCGACGTAGACATCCGGTGCGCCGCCACCGCGGTTGGTCCATGCCGCGTCGGAAAAGCCGGCGTGTAGCAGCCCCATCATGCGATCGGGCAGCCCGGGCGGAGAAACCCACAGGATCTGCCCGTCGGCCGCGGCGACGCCGGGCGTGCCGGACGAGGGCATCGTCGAGGCGTCGTCGGCCGTTGCCGGGGCCAGTCGCGTGCGCACGGCGTCATTGACCAGCAGCAGGGTGTCTTCACTGAGCGGCTCGCCATAGCCCGGCTTGACGTTGATGGCCGGCACCGCAATGCCCAGGCTGTCCGTGCGGTTCACCAGGAACGCGGCGGCTGCCGGAAAGTAGGAATTCGCCCAGTACGTGCTGTAGAAATCCGCGAAGTAGCCCGCCGCTGCCGACACGGGGCTATTGGCCACGGGGCATTCCGACGGGTAATTGCAGAACAGCGAAAACGGCATGGCCACCAGCGCGTGCTGCCCGCGATAGATGCGCAGGCCCGGTCGGGTCGAATCCAGCGGCGTGGACAACTTGATGTGTTCAATGGGCGCGCGCCCGTCCAGGCGCTGGTTTTCCTTGCGGAACTGAAGCAGAAAGCCTTCTTGCTCGCGGATGTATCCAACAAGAACGGCGAAGTCCATCAACAGGCGGTCTTCTTCCTGCTTGATGATGCGCTGGGCGCCCCAGAGCAGGGCGCCGATCATGATGAGCGCGACGGGCAGAATGCCGAACAGCGCGATATTCAGCCGGCGCGAGGTACGTGCAATCCTGCTAAACGGCGTTTCCTGCATACGCGGGTAAGGATCCTATAGCGGGTGGGTGGCGTACGGGCGGGGTTCGTCAGCCAGCAAATCGGTGAAGTCATGGGCGTTGACCGCAGCGGATATCAGGAAGCCTTGGGCGAAATCACAGCCGATCTCGCGTAAAAACTCCAGGTCTTTTGTGTTTTCCACCCCTTCGGCGGTGACTTGCAGCCCCAATTGGCGGCCCAATTGCACGGAAGACAGCAAGGCCGCGGCGCGTACGCCGTCTGTCGCGGCGCCGCTGACAAAGGCGCGGTCGATCTTCAACTCGGTAAACGGCGTGGAGATCAGGGTGTACATCGAGTTGTATCCTTTGCCGAAATCGTCCTGCGCCAAACCGAAGCCTTTCAAGCGTAGCCGGCTTGCGCCCATATAGTAGTGCCCGGGTACCGATGTGGTGTCGTCTTCCAGCAGTTCGAAGGTGACATCTTCGAAGGGAACACCGCGCTGCGCGACCAGATTGTAAAGCTGGTCGGGCAAGTCAGGTTGATCCAGCAGGCGGGTGGGCAGATTGACCGACACGGGCATCCTGAACCCCAGGCGACGCCAATCAAGATAGGCGGCCAGGGCATCGTCCAGCATCCGGATGAGCAGGGCATGGTCCAGCCCGTGATGCCGCACCGCACCCAGGAACGAGGCCGGCAGCATGAAGCCGAATTCAAGGTGATGCCAGCGGGCAAGCGCTTCCGCGCCAACGATATGGCCCGTCGCCAGCGCTTTCTTGGGTTGGAACCACGCCTGGATCTGGCCGGTGGCCAGGGCTTTTTCAAGGGTGTGGCGGTCAAACAGAGGCGTGGACAGCAGCGGCAGCGTTTGCGGCAAGGTGCCATCCAGCTTTTCGTTGCATAGCCGCCGGGCCAGCGCCAGTGCCTGCTCGCGCGTGACGGGCTTGGTATAGGCCGCGATCACGGACAGGCCCTTTTCCTTGGCCATGAGGCTGACGCTGTTCATGATGCGGCGCGAGCACGCCGTGGTGATGGCCAGCATCGGGTTGCATTGCAGCCGGGCCAATTCATGGATGAACTGCACGCCGTCCATGCCGGGCATGTTGAGGTCCATCAACACCAACTGGTAGGAATGCTGGCGAACCATCTCCAGCGCCTCATGGGCCGAATTCGCCATGTCGACGTGCTCGAAGCCGGCCTCCAGGAACAGGCTGCGCATTTGCGCGCATTGAAACGCATGGTCGTCCAGGACCAGGACCTTGTACACGGAAAGCATCGTCAACTCCGGAGTTCTTTAACCGTTTGCAGCGTTTGACGCAGGATGGTCAGCGGCAGCGGCTTGACCAGCAGGCTGGTCATGCCGGCGCTCATGCCGCGCCGCTGCTCGTCGGGAAACGCGTTTGCCGTGACCCCAAGAACGGGCCGATCGTGGCCGCGCTTGCGCAGAATGCGCGTGAGCTCGTAGCCGTCGACCAAGGGCATGTTCAGGTCCGTCAGCACGGCGTCGAAATGCATCAGGTCGGGCAGATTCAGCGCTTCCTGGCCGTTGCCGGCCAAGACCACGGTGCAACCCATGTGCTCAAGTTGTTCACGCAGGATCAATTGGCTGATGGGGTTGTCTTCCGTGACCAATATCTTCAAGCCCAGGACTTCCGGCGCCGCCTTGGGATCGAACGACGTGCTGCGCGCCGCGCCGCCCTGGGCCAGGCGCACCGCATGGTGGATGCCGGCCAGGTTGTAGGCGCTTGCGAACCAGTTGCGGTGGCTGTCTTCTACCCGTGGGCGCAGGCCCGGCGGGTGCACGATGACCTGCGGGCCGATCCAGTTGGCGATCTTCTGCGCGTGCGGCCATGCCTGCAGCAGCACCGCGGGTTCGGAGGGCGTCACGCCGTTGGCGGGGTAGGGCAGCCCGACCGCGCCCCAGCGCCGCAACCAGTCGCACAAGTTATGAACGATTTCAGGCACCGCGCCCTGCACGTAGACGACCGTGTCGTCCAGCTCGGGGGCGGCGGTGTCCAGGGCTTCGGGCGCCAGCGGCAGGCGGACCTCGAAGGTAATGCTGGTGCCCAGGCCGGGTTCGCTGACGGCGTTGAGCCTGCCATTCATCATGTCCGACAGGCTTCTGCAGATCGACAAGCCCAGTCCGGTGCCAGGCAGCGTCACGCAGGTGTCGGCGTCCACCTGGTAGTACGGCTCGAACAAGCGGGCCTGATGTTCGGGCGCGATGCCGGAGCCGGTGTCGGCAATCTGGAAGCACAGGTCAACGCTGTCGCGGTTGCGGCTGTTGACCTTCAGGCGCAATACGATCTGCCCGGAATCCGTGAACTTGATGGCGTTGTTGGCCAGGTTGTCGAGAATCTGGCGGATGCGCGTGGCGTCGCCGATCACGGCCGGAGGAGTGTCGGGATCGGCCACGGCATAGCTGCGTACGCCCTTGGCGTGTGCGCGCGCCGCGAAACTGGCCACGACGTTGTTCAGAAGTTCAACGGGGGAAAAGGGAGCGCGTTCGAGCACGGTGTGGCCGGCCTCGATACGGGACAGGTCCAGCGTGTCGTTGATGGTGCGCAACAGCGTCGCCGATGACTGCTGGATGGTTTCAAGGTACTGCGCCTGCTGACCGCTCACGCGGGTCAGCGAGAACAGTTCAAGGGTGCCGAGAATGCCGTAGAGCGGCGTGCGGATCTCATGGCTCATGGTGGTCAGGAATACCGTCTTGGCCTGGTTGGCGGCTTCGGCGTCACGCTTGGCCTGCAGCAAGGATTGCTCGATCCGTTTCAACGCGGAAATGTCGCTGATGCCGCACAGCACCACCGCCTCGCCACGGTATGTGGTGGGGGCAAAACTCAGGTAGGCGGTGCGGCCATCGTTGAGCCGGTGTTCGCGGCCGGCCTCGTCGCCGTGGGATGACAGGATGTCAGTGCGCCAGCCCGGCGTGCCCTGGAACCAGCGGCGCGCCATGTCGTTGGATAGCACCACCGCGCGGTCCGAGCGCCGCAGCAGGCACAGGCCCACGGGCGCCACTTCAATCAGCTTGCGGTTCAGCGACACGCTGTCGGCCAAGGCCTCGTATTGGCGCAGCGCGGGCAGCACCAGGCGACGGCGGATGTAGCGCACCCGCAAGATGACCGTGATGATCAGCAACAAGGACGCAATGGCGGCGGTCTGGAAGGCCAGGGCGTTGTCGCGCAGCACGTGCGCCATCGGCGTGTAATACACCAGCCGCCAGCCATCTTCGCCGACCGATTTGCTCAGCACCAGGTAGTCGGGCAACCAACCCTTGCCCTGCAGGCCAAACGCATCTTCTCGGGTGGTGTGCGGCAAGGCCTGGTTGGTGGTGCCCGCGCCCGCGCTGCGCAGCACCGGCCGGCTCATTTCGTCGAACAGCACGTAGTCGCCCGCGCCCGAGCGCGGCGCGCTGATGGCGGATTCCACCCCATGGACCTCAAGGCCGATCCACGCAGCCTCCGGGTGGACGGCATCCAGAGGCGTGAACAGGAACAGGCGCTTGACGGTGTCGTGCGGCGGATGCAGCCAGACAATAGGGGGCAGCCCCTTGGTGGGCGCGCGGGTCTGCACGTCGGCCAGGGTCAGGGCGAGCCATTGCTGGATGGAAGGGGGAATGCCCGGCGAGGCAGGCTGGTCATGCGAACCCACCGGCATGGTATTGGCATGGCGCAGCGCGCTGTAGACGATGCGGGTGTTGGCCTGGGCGATGCGGCGCAAATCGCGCGGGGTCAGCACCAGCGCCCAGTCGTAGGCGTCCGGGCCTTCTTGCAGCGGCAACACTTCCACTTGACCCGTCTTGCCAAAATGGGTGGGGGTTTTGCTGATGGGGTCTTGGTTGGTATTGCGCACCGCGGAGGCGGAGATGGAACGCAAGAGGGATTCGCGCTGGTCGAAGAAGTGCTGCGCTTCGTAGGCCGCGGCGTTCATGTGGCGTCGGTAGTTGGACACCACGTTGCTGAACGCCCAATACAGGTAAAGGGTGGCGCCGGCCGCGATACAGACGAGCAGCGCCACTGCAAGAAAGTGCAGCAACAAGGAGGCGGCGCGCGGCGCGGCCTGGGGTTCTAGGGCGGGAGCGCCATGGTCTTCTACCAGCATTTGACGCATGGTAGAAACACCTGCTTACCCAGAGAATAAGAAGAATCTCAAAGTGGGGTACAGCGTAAAAACGGGTGAATTCCGCCCCCAGATACCGACTCTGAAGGTCATCCGCGAACGTCGCGGAAGTGGCTGTCGTGCATGCACGGTCAACCAGGGTAATTAAGAAATTTCTTGTTCTTTTGGCCGACGGCGTTGGGCACTATTCGTGAGATACCGGACTTCGCCAAGATGCTGCAGCGCGGCGGGTTCACACGTCGGGTGGCTTGCGTCACCACGGCGGTTAGACGTTAATCGAGAACAGCATGATATTGACCCGGATCCGCCCTCCTGCGCACCTCAACCTTCGGGTCACGCCATGAAAGACGACGCCCGCTCCTGGGCTCTGTCCGAAGAGTCCATCACGCTGCGCTTTCAACCCGTGTTCACGGCGCAGGGTCAAGTCCATGAATACGCCGTCATCGGACGTTGCCGGCCGTCTCCCTGGAGTGGCTTGAACCCCGTTGGGCAGGGCGCGGGCCTGCTGGCCGGCGTAGCCTTCTTCAAGCACTTCAAAACGCCCATCGAACTATCCTACGAGCACGCGCTGGATGTGCGCGGGACCGGCGACCTGGCCGAACGCCTGTGCGGCGAGCTGGGCATCGGCCTGCTGGACAGTTCGGTGTGGGTCAACAAGCACGCGCGCTACGACGATGCGCCGCCGCTGCTGATTCCCGCCAAGCGCATTACTTTCACCTTGCCCCTGACGGACCGCCTGTCGGATCACGCCGAAGTGCTGGCGCGTTATCCGGAATTCCAGGCCCGTCTGCGCGCGCGTCTGCTGCCCAGCGCCAGCCGAAGCAAGTCAACCGGCCATGGCACCTTGCGTGCCGACGGCCTGCATGTGCAAGTCCCGCTTGGCTTATCCGAAAACCGCGCGCTGCAAGGCCGCTTCTTTACCTTGATGGAACGTGCCTGGAGCGCCAACTTGCATGTGGTGGCGGGCGGCGTGGAAGACATTCGGGATTTCGCCTGGATGCGATTGCACAGCGATCTTCTCTTCCGAGGCGGCGCCTTGTCCGCGCCGCTCAGTTCCGAATGCCTGGGGATCTGGCTTCAAGCCGACAGCAACGCATGGCGGTCGTTCAATGCGTCCACCACACGCTTTGCCGGCGTTGAAGACGTCTAGCTGCTGGCCTCGGATTGCAGGCGGCCCAGAATGAAACCATCTACCGAACTGGTACGGCCACGCCACAGCGTCGGCTGTCCTGAAACGGGCGTGCCGTCGGCCATGAAGAACAAGGCATCGGCCAGGTGGATGTAATTGGGCAGCGGATCCGCCGGCTGAGGCACGCGGAAAACATCGCCCAGTTCTGCCAGCGAACGGCGCACGCCGTCGCGCGTGTCGGCGTCCAGCGTGTTAAGCGATCCCGTGAAGCTGGCGGCGAAGCGGTCGAAATATTCCGCGCCTGACACAATCGACCCGGACACCAGCATCCCGCCCATCTGCAACGTGACGCCGATGCTTTCAAGCTGGCTGCCGTTGTTCACCAGGTTGACCAAAAACTGAAGAAAGGCGTCCGCGCTGGGGGCGGGGTTTGCTGTGGCGCTGGAAGGTTCGATGGGCATGGCGGTGTCGTGGAAAAGGTCGTTGAAGACGCACAAGATACTCGAATCGCGCGAAAAATACCTACCAACCCCAGCAGGTACCCGCCGCCGGCTTGCCGCAAGCGCGGTAATGCACGGCGAACCACAGCTTGCCGGCGTTGCGTGGCGAGCCATCGGCCTTGACGTCAATGCGCGGCAGTTCTTCCAGCGCGTCGCGCTGATCCTTGATGGACACGCCCGCCGCCACGTTCGCGGCCAACGGAATGCGCCCCAGGCTGGCGGCCTGGCGATCGTCGAACACGATGTCGGTGTCGGCCAGCGCGCCCATCTTTAGCGAGGCATCGCGCACGGCGGCGGCGTAGCTGTCGTTCGCGCCCCCGGGCACAAGCGACGCATTGAGCGTGCTGGCCGCCAGGATCTGTGCGGGCGTGGCGGGCGCCACCATGCGGTACTGGTCCAGCGTGGGCAGTTGGCCGCCCGCGGCTTGCCGGCGCAGCCAGTCACCCCACAGGAATTCCGCAAACTCCGGCAGACTGCCGTTCTCGTAGGCGATGTCGCGCGTGAAGTACACCAGCGAGCGGTAGCGGTCTTCCTGCATGCCGCCCGCTTCGTCGGCGCTGGCCAAGCCCAGGCGGGTGGGCAACTGGTCGACGGTAATGGGTTGGTTCTGGCCGTCGCGCAGCCAGGCGCGGCGTTCATCGACCATGCGTTGCCAGAACGCGGCGGCGGTCGTCAGGTCACTGTAGTTGGCGTCCACCTTGACCCACACGGGAAGCTTGGGGCCGCCATCAAAAATTTCTCGCAATGACGAAAACGTGTGATGGCCATCGGTCAGGTACAGGTTGCCGTCCCAGCCCACCACCACGGTCTTCAAGTTTTCGGTGTGCGTGCCGGGCGCGTCCAGGCAGGTGAACGTGCTGGGGTCATCCAGGCGTGCCGCTTGGGCGGCCGCCAGGTCGGCAAACGCGGCCGCGCGCTCGGTGCCGCCCATGTCTTCGCAATAGTCGTCAAACTTCTTGCCGACGGTACGGTCCAGATAATCCAGTTTGCGGGCATCGTCGCCCGCCCAGGAACGGTTGAAGTCGCCTTGCCAGCGGCCCAGTTTGTAGTAGATCTGGTCGTAGCCGATGGCCGCCTGAGTGGGTCGCAATTCCTCGATGCGCACCTGGATGACGTCGCCGGCCTTGGTGTTCAGGTAGGCCGTGTTGCGCGTAGGAGCTTCGGCGGGTTGCTCAACCGGCGGCGCGGCAGCTTCGTTGTCATCGCCGCCGCCGCCATTGCACGCGGCCAGCGCCAGCGGCAGAAATAAGGCGGCCAGCAGGCGCGCGACAGGATGTAGTGGCAGGAAGCGGGCGGGTTGAGAAGTCATGGGGGCAGGGGCGATGTTGCGATAGAAAAGTATCCAATCATGACTGGATCGTGTTTCTTCCATATTGCACTGACCAGGATGGCGGACAGATTTCCCATCGGCGGGGGGCTTGTCCATAATCAGGCCTCGATTCAAACGGGAGGATACGGGCAATGGCAACCCTCAGACACTGGCGGGTAGTTTTCGTTTTGATGCTGGGCGCCCTGGGCTCGCAAGCCGGCGCCGCCGTGAATCCGGCAGCACAGTTAAGAGAGGCCGCCGCGCAAGGCGACACCGCGCGCGTGCGCGAATTGTTGGCGCAGGGCGTGCCGCTGGATGGGCGCGATGGCGAGGGCAACACGGCCCTGTTGCGCGCGACCCAAGGCAACCAGGTGGAAACGGCGCGCGTGCTGATCGAGGCGGGCGCGGACGTGAACGCGCAGAACCGCTTGCAGGACAGCGCCTACCTGCTGGCCGGCGCCCAGGGGCATCGCGAGATCCTTGATTTGACGTTGCGCCACGGCGCTGATTTGCGCAGCACCAACCGCTATGGCGGCACGGCACTGATTCCGGCCTGCGAGCGCGGGCATGTGGATGTCGTCAGGACCCTGCTGCAAGCGGGCGTGGACCCGAATCATGTGAACCGGCTGGGATGGACGGGGCTGCTCGAGGCCATCATTTTGAGCGACGGCGGCACCCGGCATCAGGCGATTGTTGCGCTGCTGATCGCGGCCGGCGCCGATGTGAATCTGGCCGACCGCGAAGGCCGGACGCCCTTGCAGCACGCCCGGCTGCGCGGGCAGGCAGAGATCGTGCAACTGCTGGAACGCGCGCAGGCGCGTTGAACGCTAGCGGGGCCCGCCGTGTTGGTTTGCACGGCGGGCCCCGCTTGGCAGACCCCGCTTAGAACTGGTGGCGGATGCCCACGCCAGCGGCGGTGCTCTTCAGGCCGTCGATGAACGCGTAGTCCGTACCGTACGAACCGTAGGCATACAGGTTGGTGCGCTTGGACAGGTCGTAGGTGTAGCCCACGCTGTAGACGTTCATGTTGGCGTCGCCGCCCGTCAACTTGTCATTGGACGGGGCCACGTGCTGCCACGACGCGAACAGGCTGCCGGAAGCGCCGGTGGGCAGGGTCGCGCCCAGCATGTAGGCGTTGGCCTTGAAACCGTTCACGAAGCGGTTGGTGCCGAATTCGTCGCTGAAGGGCGTATCGGCCGGCAGGTCCTGGCCAACGAACCAGCCGTCGGTGGTGCGGCCGTAGGCGGCGGCAAGTTTCACCACTTCCAGGTCGTAGGACACGCCCAGCGCGTATTGGCGCGGCGTGGCGTCGTTGTCGATCGTGGTGCTGCGGTTGGAACCGTTCAATTGGTCGTACGTCAGCGCCACGTTCAGCGGGCCTTGCACGTAGCGCAGGCCGGCGGTGATGCCGCGCGTGTTGTCGGCGGTGCGGAAGCCCGTCTGGTCGGCGTTCGTGTCGTCCGCGTTGAACGAGTAGCCGATCCCGAATTCAAAGCCATTCACCGACGGCGTGCGGTACATGACCATGTTGTCCCAGCGCATGGTGTTGGCCGCGCTGAAACCCAGGCCCAGGTTGGACTGGGTGTAGCTGGTGTAGAAGGGGTCGATGTCGGCCAGGTAGTTCGAGCCGATCGTGGCTTGGCGGCCGAAGTCCAGTTGGCCCCAGGCGTCGTTGGCCAGGCCGATGGTGGCTTGGCGGCCGAACAGACGGCCCGATTGGCCGCGCTGGCCGTTGGCGGAGTCAAAGCCGCTTTCCAGCTTGAAGACGGCGCGCAGGCCGTCGCCCAGATCTTCGGATCCGCGCAGGCCCCAGCGGGAGCCGGCCTGGATACCGTTGATCATGCCGAGCTTGCTACCGCTGTAGCCGTCGCCCTTGATTTTGTTGTAGCCGATACCGGTGTCGATGACACCATAGAGGGTGACTGACGGTTCTGCCTGCGCAATGCCTGTAAAAGCGGTCAGCATCGCGGCGGCGAGCAGCGTCTTTTTCATCCGGGAAACTCCTTGGGATTAGGGTGGGAAAAACAAAGGGAACAGCACGCTCGGCAGTGAGCCGAGCGGTGTTCCCGGCGGGAAGTATAAAACAAACCCGTTACTTTCTGCGTCATTTGCTGTTTATTGCCTGGGATGTTCCGGCTATTTCGCTTAATTCATGGCCGCTGAATTTCAGCCGATGCTGCGTCATCCTTGCGGAATTTGACGACCGCACGCCATAGTGGCATCTTGCCCCGAAGCTGCAAACCTGGAACCCGCCCGTGGACTACCCACTACCTCTTGTCACCGTCGACGCCGTCCTGCTTACCTTGCGGGCAGGCGTCCTGGAAATTGCCCTGCACCAGCGTGACCGCGCGCCGTTCAAGAACGCCATGGCCTTGCCGGGTGGCGTGGTGCACGTGGACGAAGACGGCGATACCGACGCCAGCATCCGCCGCGTCCTGCGGGAAAAGACCGGCTTTGAACCGCGCTACCTGGAACAGTTGCAGGTGTTCTCCGGCAAAGACCGCGACCCGCGCCAGTGGTCGCTGTCGGTCTCGTATGTGGCGCTGGTGCCGGCGGCGGAATTGGAAGCCGCCACGCAAGCCGACTTCCGTTTCATCAGTGTGGACGCGCTGCCGCCGCTGGCGTTTGATCACGCCGATATCGTCGCGGCCGCCGTCGCCCGCCTTCGCGGCAAGTCCAGCTATTCCACCTTGCCGTTTTTCCTGCTGCCCGAACGCTTCACGCTGACGGAACTTCAGCACACCTACGAAGCGATCTTGCAGACGCGGCTAGAGAAATCGAACTTCCGCCGCAAGATGGAAGCGTGGGGTGTGCTGGAAGCCACCGGCGATCAAGTGGGCGGCGCGCAGCGGCCCGCGCGCCTGTATCGCCTGAAGGACTTCACCCTGTTCGACCGTAGCGTCGGATAACACTGGGCGACCGCCATCCACTACTTAGTTGCATATAAACAATAAGTAGATTTATACTTGCCTCACTTAGTTTTGAAATGCCACTAAGGGCTGATCATGTTCACCATCACTGCGGTAGTAGAAGGACAACGCCACACCGGCACGCCGGCTGCGTTTGTATTTCCCGGCGGCGAAAGCCAGGTCACGGTGCCGGCCAACCTGCGGGCCCAGGCCGATGCCGCCAGCGCGTTCCGTATCCACGCCTTGCTGAAGTCGGCCGACGACGTCATGCAATTGCTGATGCTGACGGACGCCTTGCGCCGGTTGAACCCGGCGGTGCCGGTGCATTTGGACATGCCCTACGTGCCGTATGCGCGTCAGGACCGCGTCTGCAACCCCGGAGAAGCCTTGGGCGCCGCCGTGTTCTGCAAGCTGATCAATGATCAGCAATACGCCACCGTGACCGTGGTGGAACCGCACAGCGACGTGACCCCGGCGCTGTTGCAGCGCTTGCGGGTGGTGGACGCCGCGGCGTTCCTGAAGAACGCGTTGGCCGCGCCCGCCTTTGCCCACGGCGTCACGCTGATGGCCCCGGATGCCGGCGCCCGCAAGCGCGTGCAGGCCCTGGCCAAGACGCTGGGCGTGGCGGACGTGCGCTACGCCGAAAAGGTGCGCGACACGCAGACCGGCCGCATCACTGAAACGCGCGTGCCTGAGGATATTCCTGATCAGCCCGTGCTGGTCGTGGACGACATCTGCGACGGCGGCCGCACGTTCCTGGAACTGGCCGCCGCCCTGGGCGAAAAGACCCGTCAACCGCTGTACCTGTATGTCACGCACGGCATCTTCAGCAAGGGCTTGGCCGAACTGAACGCCCGCTACGCCGGCATCTTCACCGCGTACGACTGGACGGACGCCGAAGGCGCGAACGCGCCGGCGCTCGTGAATATTGAAAACTGAAATGCTGAAAACTGAAACGTCCAACACTGAACGTCTGGAAGGAACCCGCACCATGAATGCCCCCGAACCCCTCACCGTCAAGAACGGCATCAACCCCTTCCTGCAAGCGGACTTCTACAAGACGGGCCACCCGTTTCAATACCCCAAGGGCACCAACAAGATCCTGGCCAACTTCACGCCGCGCTCGGCGCGCCTGGCCCCGGTGCTGCCTGAATTGTTCGACGACAAGATCGTCTGGTTCGGCCTGCAAGGCTTCATCAAGGAAATCCTGATTGATCTGTTCAACCGCGAATTCTTCGGCAAGCCGGCAGGCGCCGCCGTGCGGCAGTATCAGCGCCGTGTGGATAACGCGTTGGGCAAGGGCGCGGTCACCGTGGACCACTTGCAGGCCTTGTACGAACTGGGCTATCTGCCGCTGGAAATCCGGTCGGTGCCGGAAGGCGCGCGTATTGATATCCGCGTGCCGCCCGTCACCTTCATCAACACGCACCCCGACTTCGCGTGGCTGGTGACGTATATCGAAACCCTGTTCAGTTGCGAATCGTGGAAGCCTTCCACGGTGGCCACCATCGCCTTTGAATACCGCAAGCTGTTGACGTATTTCGCCCGCCTGACGGGCAGCCCGATGGACTTCGTGAACTGGCAGGGCCACGACTTTTCCATGCGCGGCATGTCGGGCCTGTACGACGCCCGCAAGAGCGGCGCGGGCCACTTGCTGTCATTCACGGGCACCGACACGATTCCCGCCATCGATTATCTGGAAGACATCTACGGCGCCGACTCCGACCGCGAACTGGTCGGCGGCTCGGTGCCGGCCACCGAGCACTCGGTCATGTGCCTGGGCAGCAAGGAAGGCGAGATCGAAACCATTCGCCGCCTGGTCACGCAGGTGTACCCGGCGGGCATCGTGTCGGTGGTGTCGGACACCTGGGACTTCTGGCAGGTGGTGACGGATTTTGCCGCTGCGCTCAAGCCGGAAATCCTGTCGCGCCGGCCTGACGCCTTCGGCAACGCCAAGGTGGTGTTCCGCCCGGATTCCGGCGACCCCGTGAAGATCCTGACGGGCTACTTCTGCACCGATGTACCCAGCGTGGACGATGGCGCCGCGCTGGCCGCCGCCCGCCGCGACGGCGCAGAGGCCGTGCGCGATGCCGGCACTGGCGAGTATTGGCTGCTGGACGACAAGGCCCACGCCACCCAAACGCTGCGCGAGGCCGAGGTCAAGGGCGCCGTGCAGTGCCTGTGGGACCTCTTTGGTGGGGTAGAGACCGAGCGCGGCTACAAGCTGCTGGACCCGCACGTCGGCCTGATCTACGGCGACTCCATCACCTTGGCGCGTGGCCGCGACATTCTGGTCCGGCTCGAAAGAAAGGGCTTTGCGTCGGGCAACGTGGTGCTGGGCATCGGTTCCTACACCTATCAGTACCTGACGCGCGACAGCTTTGGCTGGGCGTTGAAGGCGACGTATGCCGAAGTCAATGGCGTGCCCGAAGAACTGGTGAAGGACCCGGTGACGGATTCCGGCGTGAAGCGTTCGGCCAAGGGTTTGCTGCGGGTGGAAGAAACCGCCACGGGGTATGTGCTGCACGACCAGCAAACGCCCGAGCAAGCGGCGGGCGGCGCGTTGGTGCCGGTGTTTCGCGATGGCCAGTTGCTGGTTGAGCAGAACCTGGCGCAGATCCGCGAGCGGCTGCAAGGCTCGTGGGTCTGCCCCGAGCCGGGCAGCATTGCCTGGCCGCTGCGCTGAACCCTTGCACTGAATTCCTGCGCCACCCATGAAAAAGCCGCGCCGCCCAAGAAGGGCGGCGCGGCTTTTTTCTACCGGCTTGGCGTCAGCCCTTGCCGCGTCCGCGCTTTTCTTCGCGCACGAAAATCACTACGCCAACAATGATCATCAGCGCCAGGGCATACCAGGTAATGGCATAGACCAGGTGATTGTTCGGGAAGGTCAGCACGGTCAGCCCGCCGACCGGCGCTTGGGCCGGGTCGCGGCTGGGGCTGGACGCGGCATCGGCATCAATGAAGTAGGGCGCCACGTCCGTCAGCCCGCGCGCCGCGGCGATGCCCGGCAGGTCACGCGAATACCAGAGGTTGGCGGCGGGGTCGTTGTTGCGCAGAAAACCGCTGCCCGGCTCGCCCATGCGCAGCAGCCCGGTGACGCGGGCCTCGGCGGCGGGCTGCGGGGGGGATACCGCCTGATTCTTGCGCCATTGCGGCAGCACGAAACCCCGGTTGACCAGCACCGTGCCGCCGCCATCGGCCAGTTGCAATGGGGTCATGACCCAGTAGCCGCTGCCCAGTTCGGTGGCGGCCTGCACCAGCGTCTGGCGGTCGTACTGGTAGGTGCCCGTTGCCGTCACGTGGCGGTATTCGGCGTTGCCGGCGGTCAGGCCGCGCCAGTCCGGCTTGCCCGGCGCCGGCGAAGTAGGCGCATGCGCGCGTTGCTGCACCTGCGAGATCAGCTCTTTTTTCCAGGCCAGGCGATGCACCTGCCAGGTACCCAGGGCGCACAAGCCCGCGAAGAGCACGGCAGCAACCACCCCCAGGATGACCAGGGTGGTTTTGCTGCGCGGTTTACGGGGGGAGTCGCTGCGTGTGGAGTCTTTTACCGCTGCCATCAGGGCATTTTCCGCATGTCGTGTATGGACATGGGCATCATATTGGAGTTCAAGTGATACATGATCCAGATTGATCCGCTGAGCGTGATTACGACCAGCACCAGCGTGAATATTAACGCCAACATGTTCCAGCCGCTTTCGGACTTGGTGTCCATGTGCAGGAAGTACACCAGATGGACCACGATCTGCACCATGGCGAACGCCAGGATGATCAGGGCGGTGGTGCGTGAATTCTCGAACACGCGGTCCATGACCAGCCAGAAGGGGATCGCGGTCAGGATGGCCGCCAGGATGAACCCCGTGACGTAGCTCTTCATGGTGCCGTGGCTGGCGCCGTCGTCGTCATGGTCGTCATGGTGGTCATGGCCGTGGCCATGGTGGCCGCGGTCAGCCAGGTTATCCATGTGCGAGCTCATGGCAGCACTCCCATCAGATACACGAAGGTGAACACGCCCACCCAGATCAGGTCCAGGAAGTGCCAGAACAGCGACAGGCACATCAGGCGGCGGCGGTTCTCGGGGATCAGGCCGTGCATGCGCACCTGGATCATCATCGTCACCAGCCAGACGATGCCGAAGGTGACGTGCAGCCCGTGCGTGCCGACCAGGGTGAAGAAGGCCGACAGGAAGGCACTGCGCTGCGGCCCCGCGCCCAGGTGGATCAGATGCGCGAATTCGTAGATTTCCAGCGCCAGGAAGCCCAGGCCCAGGATGCCGGTGATGCCCAGCCACAACTGCGTCGCGCCGATGCGGTTGCGCCGCATCTCCAGCATGGCGAAGCCGTAGGTAATGGACGACAGCAGCAGCAAGGATGTATTCACCGCCACCAGGGGCAGGTCGAACAGGTCGGCGCCGGACGGACCCGCCGCGTAGCTGCGACCCAGCACGCCGTAGACGGCGAACAGGCAGGCGAAGATGAGGCAGTCGCTCATCAGGTAGACCCAGAAGCCCAGCAGGGTGCCGTTCTTGGGATGGTGTTCGCCCGGGACGTAGAACACGGGCTCGGAGGGCGGCGCGGCGCCGCCTTGCAGGGTGGGGGCCAAGGTATCAGACATGTTTCGCTAACAACCTCGTGCGGGCGTCTTCTTCGCGCACGACCTCGGCGGTCGGCACGTAGTAGTCGCGCTTGTAGTTGAAGGTATGAATGATGGACACCAGGATCAGCGCCACGAACGACAGCACGGCCAGCGGCCACATGTGCCAGATCAACGCAAAGCCCATCACCACGCTGATGGCCGCCAGCACGATGCCGGCCCAGGTGTTCTTCGGCATGTGGATGGGAATGAAGCCCTGCTGCGGCCGCTCGTAGCCGTGCTGCTTCATCTGCCACCAGGCGTCCAGGTCATGCACGCGCGGAGTGAAGGCAAAGTTGTAGTTGGGCGGGGGCGACGACGTGGACCATTCCAGCGTGCGGCCGTCCCAGGGGTCGCCGGTGTCGTCGCGCAGTTGGTCGCGGCGGCGGTAGCTGACCACCAACTGGATGATGAAGCTGGCGATGCCGCAGGCGATCAGCAGCGCGCCAAACGCCGCGACCTGGAACCAGATCTGCAACGACATGTCTTCAAAGTGGCTCACGCGGCGGGTCACGCCCATCAGGCCCAGCACGTACAGCGGCATGAAGGCCACGTAGAAGCCCACCAGCCAGAACCAGAACGAGCACTTGCCCCAGAACGGGTCAAGCTTGTAGCCGAAGGCCTTGGGGAACCAGTAGGTGATGCCGGCCATCAGCCCGAACAGCACGCCGCCGATGATGACGTTGTGAAAGTGCGCCACCAGGAACAGGCTATTGTGCAGGACGAAATCGGCGGGCGGCACGGCCAGCAACACACCTGTCATACCGCCAATCACGAAAGTGACCATGAAGCCCATCGTCCACAGCATGGGAACTTCAAACTGGATGCGGCCACGGTACATGGTGAACAGCCAGTTGAAGATCTTGGCGCCGGTCGGGATCGAGATGATCATTGTCGTGATCCCGAAGAACGAGTTCACGCTGGCCCCCGACCCCATGGTGAAGAAGTGGTGCAGCCAGACCAGGTATGACAGCACCGTAATCACCACGGTCGCGTACACCATGGACGCATAGCCGAACAGGCGCTTGCGGCAGAACGTGGCAACCACCTCCGAGAATATGCCGAAGGCGGGCAGGATCAGGATGTAGACCTCGGGGTGGCCCCAGATCCAGATCAGGTTCACGTACATCATGGCGTTGCCGCCGAAGTCCGCCGTGAAGAAGTTGGTGCCCACGTAGCGATCCATGGACAGCAGCGCCAGCACGGCGGTCAACACGGGGAAGGCCGCCACGATCAGCACGTTGGTGCACAGCGCGGTCCAGGTGAAGATGGGCATGCGCATCATCTTCATGCCGGGCGCGCGCATTTTCACGATGGTGACCAGCAGGTTGACGCCGGATAGCAGGGTTCCCACCCCGGCAATCTGCAAGGCCCATATGTAGTAGTCGACCCCGACGTCCGGGCTGTGCAATATGCCTGACAGGGGTGGATACGCCAGCCAGCCGGTGCGCGCGAATTCGCCCACGAACAGCGACATCATCACCAGGATCACGCCGCCCGTCGTCATCCAGAAACTGAAGTTGTTCAGGAAAGGAAAGGCCACGTCGCGCGCGCCGATCTGTAGCGGCACGATGTAGTTCATCAGCCCCGTGACCAGCGGCATGGCCACGAAGAAGATCATGATCACACCATGCGCGGTGAAGATCTGGTCGTAGTGGTGCGGGGGCAGGTAGCCGGTGGAATCGCCAAAGGCCACGGCCTGCTGCATGCGCATCATGATGGCGTCGGCAAAGCCGCGCAGCAGCATCACAATGCCCAGAATCACATACATGATCCCGATTTTCTTGTGGTCGATGCTGGTGAACCACTCATGCCACAGATAGCCCCATTTCTTGTAGTACGTGATGGAGCCCAGCACCACGATGCCGCCGATGGCCACCATGAAAAAGGTGGCAAGCAGAATGGGGTCGTGCAGGGGGATGGCGTCCCAGGTCAGTCGACCGAAGATCAGCTTGGTGAGGTCTGGTTGATCAGGCATCTTGATTCCAGCGTAAAGACCACGATTTCATGAAACCCCTGCGTCATCCGATTCGGATCGCGGCAGACGCGCGGCGCTACAACACCAGCCCTTCGGTGGACGTGCACATGGAACCCACATACATGCGCGGCGGCGTGCCGGTCAGGCCCAGGCGCTCGCGCGTGGCCGGGTCCAGGGTGGTGATGTTGAGCGCGCCGGGTATGCCCATGCCCCCTTGCGAGTCGATGGCCATGGCGTCTTTCATGCACATGCGGTTGCCTTCCACGCAGCGGTTCACGATGGCGTCGAACAGGCCCGGCGCCACCGAGGCGTAGCGTTGCACGGGGTTGCGTTCGCTGGGCTGTTCAAGCTTCAGGTAGACGTCGCGGCTGAGCGTGGTGCTGGAGGCGCGCGCGTCGGCCACCCATTTGTCGAAGCCTTGCTGATCCACGCCATGGAACTTGAAGCGCATGGCCGAGAAGCCCGGGCCGCTGAAGTTGGCGGACAGGCCTTCGTATTCGCCGGGGTGGTTGATGACGGCGTGCAAGGTGGTCTGCATGCCGGGCATGGCGTAGATCTGCCCGGCCAGCGCCGGTACGAAGAAAGAGTTCATCACCGATGACGAGGTGATCTTGAACTGGATGGGGCGGTCGACCGGCGCGGCCATTTCGTTGACGGCGGCCACGCCTTGCTCGGGATACAGGAACAGCCATTTCCAGTCCAGCGCCACCACCTCGACCACCAGCGGCTTGGTGCCCGCGGGCACCTCGCGGCCTTCGGACAAACGGGCCAGCGGTCGGTAGGGATCCAACTGATGGGTGCTGACCCAGGTGAGCGCGCCCAGCGCAATGATGATCAGGAGCGGCGCGGCCCAGATCAGCAGCTCCAGCATCGTGGAGTGGTTCCATTCCGGGTCGTAGTGAGCGTCCTTGTTGCTGGCCCGATAGCGCCATGCAAACAGGAACGTCAAGAAGATGACCGGCACGATGATCAGCAGCATCAAGCCGGTTGAGATGATGATCAGATTGCGTTGCTGCACTGCTATGTCGCCTGATGGCGAGAGCAGCACCGCATTGCATCCAGCAAGCAATGGCAGGGCGGCAATCAAGATCAATCCGCGGAGCCTTGGGAGGGACGACATGGCCATACCCCGAAACGTAACCGTGGGAAGTAAACGCAACACTACGCTGGAAGCCGCGAAAAATCTAGGGTAAAAGAACAAAAGTGTGCACGGCATTGTGCGCGCGGCAGGGCGCTATCCCTGTGTGGATGCGGCTTGGCGCGTGGTGGCTTCGTCGCGCGCCGGCAGGTTGCAAGATCGTAGACAAGGCAGTTTCGAACTTCCAACAGCGAGCAAATCCATGTCGACCTCCACGCGGTATCCCGGTCATGCCCCTTCCGTTCCCGGCCCGGGGGCAACGTCCGGCGGGGCGAGCCATGCCAAGGTGGCTCCCGGCGAAATCGCCGTCGGCGTGGTCGTGGGGCGCGCCTCTGAATACTTTGATTTCTTCGTATTCGGCATCGCCTGCGTGCTGGTCTTTCCCAAAGTTTTCTTCCCCTTTGAAGCGCCGCTGGAAGGCACGCTCTGGGCGTTTGTCATCTTCTCGTTCGCGTTCATCATGCGGCCCATCGGCACGGCGCTGTCGATGGCGATCCAGCGACGTTGGGGCCGCGCCACAAAACTGACGGTGGCCTTGTTCGTGCTGGGCACCGCCACGGTGGGCATGGCGTTTTTGCCCAGCTACGAAACCATCGGCGCGCACGCGATTACATTGCTGGCGGTATTTCGTTGTTTGCAAGGGCTGGCGTTCGGCGGGTCATGGGATGGCCTGCCGTCGTTGCTGGCGCTGAATGCGCCGCCGCATCGGCGCGGCTGGTATTCGATGATGGGGCAGTTGGGCGCACCGGTGGGGTTCCTGGTGGCCAGCGCGCTGTTCCTGTATTTGCACGTGACGCTGACCGAGGCGGACTTCATCGAATGGGGTTGGCGCTATCCGTTCTTCGTGGCGTTCGCCATCAACGTGGTGGCGCTGTTCGCGCGGCTGCGGCTTGTGGTCACCGAGGAATACACGCAACTGCTTGAAGAGGGCGAGCTTGAACCCATCAGCATTGCAGAAATGGTGCGTTCACAAGGCTACAACCTGTTCATCGGCGCGTTCGCCGCCTTGGCCAGCTACGCGCTGTTCCACCTGGTCACCGTGTTTCCGCTGTCCTGGATTGCCATCAGCGCCACGCAGCAGATTACGGACGTGCTGATCGTGCAGATCTTCGGCGCCATCCTGGGCATTCTGGGTACGGTGGCCTCGGGCTGGCTGGCCGACCGTATCGGCCGGCGCACCACCTTGGGCATGCTGGCGGTAGCGATCGCCATCTTCGCGCTGTTCACGCCGTGGCTGCTGGGTGGCGGTCCGGTCGCGCAGGACGCCTTCATCCTGGTGGGCTTTGTGTTGCTGGGCCTGTCGTATGGGCAGGCGTCCGGCACCGTGACCGCGAACTTCACGCGCCGCTTCCGTTATACCGGCGCCGCGTTGACGTCCGACATGGCCTGGCTGATCGGCGCGGCGTTCGCGCCGGTGGTGGCGCTGGGGCTGTCGGCCCGCTTCGGGCTGGTGGCGGTCAGCATCTATCTGCTGTCGGGCGCCGCGTGCACCCTGCTGGCGCTGCGCATCAACAAGGTGCTGGAAACTCGGGATTAAGCGAGAGAAAGCAAGCGCGGAATCAAATCCGGGCGCGGGGGCGGCTCAGCCGCCCGCGCCCTCAAGCACGTTGGCCACATTGATCCCCACATCCGCCACGGCGTAGCCGCCTTCCATCGTGAACACGGTGGGCAGGCCCAGGCCGGCCAGCATGCGGCCCACTTCAAGGTAGTCCGCGCTTTTCAGCTTGAACTTCGAGATGGGATCGCCCTCGTAGGTGTCCACGCCCAGCGCCACCACCACGGCATCGGCCTTGAATGCCTGGATGGCGGAAATCCCTTGCTGCAAGGCTTGCGTCCAGGTGGCGAAGTCGGTGCCGGCCGCGAGCGGCAGATTCAGGTTGGCGCCAAAGCCCGCACCTTCGCCTTCCTCGTCGGCATAGCCCAGAAAGAAGGGGTATTCCGTGGTTGGGTCGCCGTGTACCGACACCGTCAGCACGTCGCCACGTTCATAGAAAATGCTCTGCGTGCCATTGCCGTGGTGGTAGTCCACATCAAGAATCGCCACGCGCGCGGCGCCCGCATCGCGCAGGGCTTGCGCGGCCAGCGCCGCGTTATTCAAGAAACAATAGCCGCCGAAAAAGTCGGCGCCCGCATGGTGGCCGGGCGGGCGGGTCAAGGCCATGGCGGCGCGCGGGCCGCCCGGGGCCATCACGGCGCGTGCCGCGTCGACGGCGCAGGCGGCGCCGGCAGTGGCCGCTTCCCAGGTGCCGGCCGTCAGCGGGCAGCCGCTGTCAAACGAGAACAGCCCGACGCGCGCGGCGAAGTTGGTGGGTTCGATGTCATGACGAAAGCCGCGCACCGGCCAGACGGACGGCAGGATGTCCAGGTCTGCGTTGGCCGGGTCCAGCGCCACCCAGTCTTGCCAGGCGCTGGCCAAAAAGTTCACGTAGCGCGGGGTGTGTACGCGCTTGATCAGGTTCATGTCGGGTGCTGACGGCGCGCGCAGTTCGCCGATGCCGCGCTGGCGCAGCGCGTCGAGTACATATTCCAGTCGCGCCGGCGTTTCGTGGCAGGGCACGAGCTTGCCGCGGAACATTTCCTGGCGGCCAGCATGTTTGTCATGGACGGGGTTGTGGAAAATCAGCACGGCGTGGGTCCTTGAAGGGGCGGGCAATGAGGGGTGACGGACGACGAATAAGGAATGGCGGACGTCACCAATACGGGATGACGGACGTCACTATAGCGACCGCCACCCGTACCACGCTATGGCGGGCAGCTCGCGGAAGACGGAATACAGGTCACGCCATTCAAAAAACCGGGGATACCCGCCGCTGACATCCGCCACGCCATGCCGGCGCAAGGCCAGCATGGTGCGCGGCACGTGGAAGTATTGCGTGACGGCCAACGCGCTGGTGTAGCCGTGCTCGCGCATATAGGCGCTGGCGTGGCGTGCGGTGGCCCAGGAATTGTTGCCCGCGCTGTCTGTGACGATGCGGTCGGCGGGCACACCGCGCGCCAGCAGGTAGCTACGCATCACGGCGGCTTCATCGGCGCCAGCCGGGTCGATGCCGCCGCTGACGAAAAGGATGCGGCATTGCCGCGCCGCAAAGCAGTCGTAGGCGCGATCCAGGCGCGCGGCCAGGCGGGGCGAGGGTTCGCCGCTGGGCAGCACGGTGTTGCCCAACACGATGGCCACGTCGGCGGGGCGCGTGCGGGTGAGCAGGCCGGTGGTGGCCAGGGCGGCCGCGGCCAGCAGGGTCAGCGCGATCACGACGGCTAACAGCAGGGCGGCTAGGCGGAGGGCTGAAACTCGTGGGGCTGAAACTCGGCTCCAGCGGGCGTGATCAGCTCGAAGAAGCTTGAACGGCATGGGTGGCACGCTGGCGGATGAACATCAAAACCCGCCTATTGTGAGGCGGGTGGCCGTTGCGGCAACGGGTAATCGAACCCGATTTCGTTGGACACGATGGGCTGGGCAAGATTGCCCGGGTCGGTCAGTACGACGGCCGCTCGGTACTTGCCCGGCGCCAGCGCGGGCAGGAACGGCACATTGCTATAGCCGTTGTCGTTCACCTGGTAGGCCGGCTTGCCGTCTTCCCCCGCGGCCCAGACGATCGGGTCGCGCGCCAGGCCCAGCGGGTTGGCGGGATGCAGGGTGTCGGCGTCGCGTTGGTAGAGCGGGTGCACGATGCGGTGACCCTGCGCGTTGGTCAGCAGTAGCCAGACACGCGGCGCATTCAGGGCCACTGGCGCGTCACTGGTGTTGGCCACGCTGGCAATGAACTGGCCGCCGTCCTCGCCATTCCAGTCGGCCAGCGTGTCGGCAAGATCCAGCGTCAGGGGGCGAGGCGACGACGGCGCTACCAGCCGGTGCTTGTCCACGCGCAGATCCGCATAGCGCACCCACTTCAGCACAACGCCCGCCGTCTTGCTGGCGTAGCGCACTTGCAGCCAGTCGGGCGGGCGCAGGGCCACGACGTCCAGGTGTTCGCCTTCGGTGGCGGCCATGGTGGGGGTGGCGTTGACGTCTGGGGTGTCGGTCAGATCCAGCTTGCTGACCGGCACGGCGCCGCCTTCCAGTGGCGAGCCTTCGCCTTCGATGTCGATGCGGTCAATCGACCCGTCTTCACGAAAGCGGTAGCTGAGTTCGGCGCCCTCGCTCTCCAGGCCGAACAGCGCCTGCGTGCCCCAGGACGTGGCACGCGCCGTGCCGTCGGATCGCAGCACGTAGTCTTCGAAGCCGTTGCTGGCGGCGCCATAGCGGCATGCCACATGAATCACGGCTTGTTTTTCGTCGATGACCGGGTTGACGAAGCCTCGGCAAGGGCTGGATGGGTCGGGGTGCTGGATTTCCTGGAAAGTCCCATGGTCAGGCCGGTATAGGAAGAGCCGGGCGATAAGCTGCGTGCTGCCGCCGCTTTGGCCCAGTATCAGGTCGCGGTAGCCGTCGTGGTTGATGTCCACGGCCTGGATCTGGTCGACCGCGTCGGCATCGAAGCTGCCCAGTGGCTGCTCGGGGCCATCGCCCACGCGCACGGTGGCTTGCTGCGTATCGCCAGTACTGATGGTGACCACGCCCGGCAGGTCCGCCTTGATGGAAAACGGAACGTTGCGTGGGGCGGCTTGCGCCTGCGCCTGCACCTGCCCCGCCAACGCAGCCAGTGCGGCCGCCAGAAAAATCCGTTTCACGCGCCTCTCCCAGCGTCGATCAAGGGGGGCAATATACCGCAGCGTCGTGCGGGAAAACGAGCAGCGCACGGCGGCGGGCGGCTTGGCATCTTGAGTAGAATTGATGGTCTGGTGTTGTCCACGCCTGGTGCGTCATCGCGCGTTTTTTCGCCATGAACTTTCCCTTTCCCATCCGCCAAGAATGTCCGCCGGGCGCCTGTATGTGCGACCGCGACACCCTGTTGGCGGACCCTGCCGCGGATATCCGCATCCTGCGGCTGACCAAGGAAGAAGAAAAAAAGCTCGTCGCGCGCTTGGAAAACATCAGCAGCCTGGACGACCTGCGCGCCATGCAGGGCCGCATCCAGGCGCAGTTGGGCATCGTGATTGTGATTACGCCCAGCGATAACGAAGTGCGCACGTCGCGCGGCATTGCGATTCAGTTGGAAGACGCGCCGGGCCTATGCCGCAAGACGCGCACCGCGCTGCCCGCCGCCATACGCCGGGGTTTCGAGAACAAGCCAGAAATCGTCTATGCGCTCTTGAACGAGCGCGACCTGCTTGCCGGCACCTGATCAGTCTTGATTGCACGGCGCCAGCGGCGCTACCGCCGTCGGCGTGCGGCCGGCCTCGGGCCGCGTGGCGGGCTGTTTGCCGCTGCGCACCGGGTAGCTCAGGATGACGGCGCTGCCGGCCTCCAGCCTGGCGGCATTGGGCGAACCATACGCCACCGTCCAGCCGCGCACGGCCAGCGGCGCCAGCGTGTATTGCAGCGCGGAGCCGGGTGACACGTGCGCCACCTTGCCCGCGAAAAGCTCTTGTTGGGGCGCGGGCTTTCCGTCGACCAGGGTATAGGTGACGATGCGATCCAGGGCGGCGGATTCGCCGCGCCGCGCCAGGATGGCCGTTTTGTATTTGCCGGGGGGAATGTCCGTCAAACTGACGTTGAGCGGTTCGGTTGCCTGGCCAGAGGCGTTCAGGCGCACGCCGGTGACGTCGACGCGCGCCAGCGGCGCGGCCCCCGTATTGCGTACCCGTACGCTGTACTGCCCTGACGTGCCGGCGACGGTGCAGACGTCCACGCCGGTGTCGCGGGGCGATACCGGCGTGGCTGCCGTGGCGCCCGGGGGTAGCAGGCAAGCCACGGTCAACAAGGCGGCAAAAGTCGGGGCGGGGACAGTTCGGGTGGGCAAGGCACGCTCCTGTATAGGGGCAGCGTACCGGGCGGCGCGTTGCCTGCCGGTATTACACCACTTGGCGGCCAGGCGCCGCGTTGGCCTGTTCGCGCTTGCCCGCCAGCCAGTGCAAGACCATGGCCAACGCCAGCAGGCCGACCATGATGAAGCCCCAGAAGATCCAGCCGACCACCGCGATCAGCGTGCCCAGGCTGCCCGCCACCGGCAAGATCTGGTTCAGGCCCTGCGCGGCCCACACCAGGCCGCCTTGCAGCGACGCCAGCCAGGTCGGGTCCAGCCAGCCCGCGGCCCACGCGGGCGCGACCCATTGGGACGTGTCCAGCGCGGTGCCGGGCACCTGCGCGGTGGCGATGGTTGCCAGCACCCAGTCGGTCAGTTGCAGGGTCAGCGCCACCAACCCCGTCCAGAGCGCGGCAAGCACGGCGAAGGTGAGCCAGATGATTTTCTTCATTGCAGTGGTACTCCGATTCAAAAGAGGGTCCACGATAAAGCGGATTCTATTTCTAAAAAACCAGAGTACGTGTGACAAACATTAAGAAAAAACCGAAGTCTTGGCGTGCGCCAGCACCGCCTGGACCAAGGGATGGTGCTGGCCTCGGCGGTTGCGGATGGCGTGGATTTCTTCATGCACGCCGTCGCAGCGGGCCAGCGGACGCAGGCCGCGCAGCAGGCCGATATCGTCGCCACCCAGCCGGCTGAGCGGGAATACGCCCAGCCCACGCGCGGCAAACACCGACATCAGCGCGCTGTCTTCGAATTCGCCCACCACATTGGGCAGCACGCCCTGTTCGCCGAACCAGCGGTCCAGCGTCTGGCGCAACACGGAATGGCCGGTGGGCAGCAGCACGGGCAGCCGCTCCAGGCAGCGGGGGAAATCCAGCGTATCGGCCTTGCGAACTAGCCGCGCCGGGCCGTACCAGTCCACCGCCGACGACACCAGGCGGTCGCTGGTCAGGCGCAGGTTGGGGTTGGCGGGGGCTCCCTGGCCAGCCAGCACCAGGTCCAGATGGTGTTGCGCCAGTTCACCCAGCAGCTCTTCCACTTCGCCTTCATGGCAGGTCAGGCGCAGGTCGGGCGTGTCCAGCACGGGGCCCAGCAAGGCGTGCGCCGCCAGCTTCGAGATGCCGTCGGACAGGCCCACGGACAGCCGGATGACGGGCTTGGTGGCGGCCGCGCGCACTTCCTGCGGCAGCACATGGCCGATCTGGAAGATCTCTTCGGCGCGCGCGAAAGCGGCCTTGCCGGCGTCCGTCAGGGCGACGCCGCGCCCGGCGGGTTTCAGCAACTGGTGGCCCAGGTTTTTTTCCAGATCGCGCACTTGGGCGCTGATGGTCTGGATGGCCATGTCCAGCCGTTCGGCGGCCCGGGAAAAGCCGCCTTCCTTGGCAACCATCCAGAAGTAATACAGGTGTCGGTAGTTCAGCATGTGCTCGTCTTTACTTCGGTTTTTTCGAACCTTAACTCACTTTCAGGCTGATTTCTCGGTTGGCCTCAAATCTGGATCATGGGCACCTTCGAACACAGCGGGGCAATCATGGACACTTTGATCACATTCTTCACCAACGACTTTTTAGGGACACCGACCTGGGCCTGGCTCCTGTTCGTGAGCATTGTCGTCAGCCTGCTGGCCTTTGACCTGGGCGTGCTGCACAAGGAAGACCGCGAGATCGGCGTGCGTGAAAGCCTGTTGCTGTCGGGCGGTTACATCACCGCCGCGCTGCTGTTCGGCGGCTGGGTGTGGTGGCAGTTGGGCGCGACCAGCGGCATGGCCTATTACACGGGCTTCATGATCGAGAAATCGCTGTCCATGGACAACGTCTTCGTGATCGCGCTGATCTTCAGCTTCTTCGCGATTCCCCGCCAGTACCAGCACCGCGTGTTGTTCTGGGGCATTCTGGGCGTGATCGTGCTGCGCGCCATCATGATTGGCCTGGGCGCCGCGTTGGTCAGTAACTTTGGCTGGCTGCTGTATTTGTTCGGCGCGTTCCTGGTGTTCACGGGCATCAAGATGTGGATGATTGCCGACCAGACGCCGGACATCGCCACCAACCCGATCCTGAAGTTCCTGAAGCGCCATATGCGTGTGACGGAAGGCCTGCGCGGCAATGCGTTCGTGGTCACCGAAACGGACCCGGCCACCAACAAGAAGGTGCGCTTTGCCACCCCGCTGCTGCTGGCTCTGGTGCTGATCGAGTTTGTTGACCTGGTGTTCGCGGTGGATTCGGTGCCTGCCATCTTCGCCATCACGACGGACCCGTTCATTGTCTACACCAGCAACATCTTCGCCATCCTGGGTCTGCGTGCGCTGTACTTTGCCCTGGCTGCCATGATCCACCGCTTCCACTACCTGAAGTACGCGTTGGCTCTGGTCCTGGTGTTCATCGGCACGAAGATCTTCCTGGTCGGCTTCATCGGCAAGGTGCCTGCGGCGGTATCCTTGGGCGTGACCTTCAGCCTGATCCTGGGTGGTGTGCTGTTCTCCTTGTGGAAAACCCGCTCGGATACGTTGACGACGCAGTAAGCGATATCTACGCAGTCCCCAAACCGCCGGCTGGTCCGGCGGTTTTTCATTCCCACCCGCCGGCTTTGTCCGGCGGTTTTTCTTTGTGCTCTGCCATAGGCGTTCGATATGAAAATTGGCGCGGCTAGATATTTGAAATATGACGCGGCCAGGCGTAGAGTCCCTGCGTATTCGTCCTTCCGCAAGGAGCCGCCATGAGTCACACCACCAGCAACAACAGTTGGTCCGCCAAGCAATATTCCGCCTTTGAAAACGAACGCACCCGGCCCGTGCGCGACCTGGTTGCCGCCTTGCTGAACCAAGCCGTCGGGCAGGCGGTGGACCTGGGCTGCGGGCCGGGCAATTCCACCGAAGTGCTGGCCGCGCGCTATCCCGACGCCGTGGTCACGGGCATGGACAGCTCTCAGGACATGATCGAGGCCGCGCGCAAGCGCCTGCCGGGCGTGCAGTTCGAATTGGCCGACATTGCCACCTGGAACCCGCCCCGGCAGTACGACGTGATTCTGGCGAATGCCGCGCTGCAATGGGTGCCCGACCACGCCACGCTCTATCCGCGACTGGTCGGCAAGCTGGCGCCTGGCGGCAGCCTGGCCGTGCAAACGCCCGACAACATGGAAGAACCCGCGCACCGCCTGGCGCGCCAGGTGGCCGGCGAGGCGCCGTGGGCCGCGAAGACGGGTGGCGTGAAACACCCGCCGCGCCACAGCGCGTCGTGGTACTACGAATTGCTGAAGCCGCATTGCGGTGTGCTGGATGTGTGGCGCACCACCTATCACCATCCGCTGGCCGGTGCGGCGGCGGTGGTGGAATGGTTCAAGGGCACGGCGCTGCGGCCGTATCTGGACAAGCTGGACGCCGCCGAACAGGCGAGCTTTCTGGCGCGCTACCAGACGCTGATCGCCGAGGCCTATCCCGCGCTGGCGGATGGCACGGTGCTGCTGCCGTTCCCGCGCTTGTTCATCGTGGCCGGGCCTAAGCACGGCTAGGCGCGTCGAGCGATGCCGGTCCTAAGCCGGACTATGCGCGTGCGGGCGATGCCGGCTCCTGCGCCTTATCCGCGAAATAGCGGGCCGGGGTTTTGCCCAACGTCTTCTTGAACATGGTGATGAAGGCGCTGACGGATTCATAGCCCAGGTCTTCGGCGGTGCGCTGCACGGACACGCCTGCCGACAGGCGCTGCAAGGCCACGATGATGTGCAGTTGCTGGCGCCAGCGCCCGAAGCTCATGCCGACTTCCTGCTGCACCAGTCGCGCCAGCGTGCGTTCGCTCATCGCAACGCGCTTGCCCCATTGCGCCACCGTGCTGCGGTCGGCGGGATCCGCATTCAGCGCGGTGGCGATCTCGCGCAGCCGGGGGTGGTCGGACAGCGGCAGATGCAGGCGTTCAGTGGGCATGCGGCGCAGTTGTTCGATCAGCACGTCCGCCAGTTGCCGGTTGGCGCCGGCGGGCACCTCGGCCGGCGCCAACGCGGCCAGGTGCACGATCAGTTCGCGCACCAAGGGCGTGATCGCCAGCGTGCAGCATTCGTCGGGCAGGCCCGAGGCGTCGGATGGAACGAACAGGAAGTAGACGCGGCCATTGGCGGTAACGCGGTTGCTGTGCGGCACGCCGCTGGGAATCCACACGCCGCATTGGGGCGGCACCATCCATAGCCCTTGCGGCACCGAGCAGGTGACGCCGCCGCGCAGCGCCAGCACAAGCTGGCCCATGTGGTGGCGATGCTTGGGGGATTCGTTGTCGCGGTCCGCCCCGTCCACCGGCATCGCGAAGGCGGGCTGCGAGCTGGAGTCAGGGTCGAAGGGCGTGGGCGGGAACGGATGCATGCGCGGGGGAAGAGGGGGGGCGCCGGACTTGGTTTGGCTGAATTTCGGGATAGTTTGTCATTGTCTCGAAATTCGGTAAAGGCGCGCCTGCGTAAGCTTGCGGCATGAATCGAATTCCCTCATCTCTTCGTTCCGGCAGCCGTCCGGTGTGGCTCGTCCTGGGCATTCTTTGCATCGCCATGGCGTTGCGCGCGCCCATTACGGGCGTGCCGCCGCTGATCGGCATGATCCGTGAACAACTGGGCCTGACGTCCACGGCGGCCGGCATGCTGATCACCTTGCCCTTGCTGGCGTTTGCGGTGGTGTCGCTATTCGCCGCGGGCCTGGCGCGCCGTCATGGCTTGGAGCGCACGCTGTTCGGCGCCATGGTGCTGATTGCGGTCGGCATCGTGGTACGCACGCAGGGCACGGCTGCGGGGCTGTATGTGGGCACGGCCATCATCGGGTCTGGCATTGCCATCGGCAATGTGCTGTTGCCCAGCCTCCTCAAGCGCGACTTTCCGCAGCGCGTTGCCGGGCTGACGTCGGCCTATGTGTTGACGATGAGCATCGCGGCGGGCGTGGCGTCGGCCGTTGCGATTCCGCTGGCGGGCTTGTCCTGGGGGCTGGCCGTGGATGGTTGGCGCTTTTCCACGTTGTGCCTGTTGGTCTTGCCGGTGGCCAGCATGCTGTTGTGGCTGCCGCAGTTGACGCATCACACGCCGCCGGCTTCCACCACCGCGCACGCGCCGCACGGCGGCCGCCTGTGGCATTCGCCGCTGGCCTGGCAGGTGACCTTGTACCTGGGCATCAACTCTTTCGTGTTCTATGTGGGCGTCAGTTGGCTGCCGGCCATTTTGCGCGATGCCGGCTATTCGGCCGAGCGCGCCGGCTCGCTGCATGGGCTGCTGCAACTGATGTCCGCCGGCCCCGCCTTGTTCCTGGCGCCGGTGGTGCGCCGTCTGAAAGACCAGCGCGGCGCGGCATTCTGCGCGGCCGCGTCGTCCTTGGTGGCGTTCGTGGGCCTGATCGCCGTGCCGGGTTGGGCAACGGCGTGGATCGTGTTGCTGGGGCTGGGCACGGGCGGCGGCATCATTTTGGGTTTGGCCTTCGTGGGCCTGCGTGCGCGCCACGCGCAGCAGGCGGCGGCCTTGTCGGGCATGGCGCAGTGCGTTGGCTATCTGTTCGCCGCCAGCGGCCCCGCCTTGATGGGTGCGCTGCATGACCGTCTGGGCGGATGGAGCGTGGCCTTGGGGCTGTGCGCGGCCTTGTGCGTGGCGATGGCGGTCATTGGGTTGTATGCGGGCCGCGCCATCCAGATCGGCGGGCCGCACGCGTCGGCGCCGCAGCCGGTGTCCACGGCGCGCTAGGCGGCGGACGCGGCCGGGGGGCAATGCGGCAGTGGCAACGCTACAGCCGGCAATGCGACAGGTGGCAACGTTGTAGACGGCAATGCTACGGGTGGCCCAGCGGTCAGCTTATGGGCGCCGCGTGCGCCTTCCATAGCCGCATCAGCGTGTCGGGCGCGTCAGCCTCGGGCACGTCGAAACTGATGGCGCTTTGCTCGTCGCGGTCCAGCACGATTTCGATGTGAAAGTAGCGTTGGTCCCCGCCCGCTTGCGCGCAGTCCGCCACGGCACGCGGAGCCGCGCTTTCCAGCACATTACCGACTTCCTGGCGCACCTCGGGGGCGCAGGTGGCCAGGTTGATGCTGCGCGGCTGCGTCAGCGCGGGCAGATACGCCACGCCACCTTCGCGGGTCAACCGCACCAGCAGCACCAGGTCCAGGGGAGGCAGTTCGATCATGGCAGGACTCCTACGGCGGCCCAGGCTTGCGCCACGGCGGTTTGCACGTCGGCGTCCTGGCGTTCGGCGGCCACGGTCGACGTCAGGGTGGCGAAGGCCTTGAAGTCGGCGTCGTGGCGCAGGCGCTTGTCGCACAGCGCGTCGTACCAGACACGTCCGGCGCTTTTCCACGCGGGACCGTCCAGCGACGTGGCCGCCAGGAAAAACGCGCGGTTCGGAATGCCGGAATTGATATGGACGCCGCCGTTGTCGCGCGGGGTATCCACGTAATCGCGCATGTGGGCGGGCTGCGGGTCCTTGCCCAGCGCCGGGTCGTCGTAGGCGCTGCCGGGTTCCGACATCGACCGCAACGCGCGCGCATTGACCTTCTCGGTGAACAGCCCCGCGCCCACCAGCCAATCCGCTTGCCGCGCGTTCTGGCCCAGCGCGTACTGCTTGACCAGCGCGCCGAACACGTCGCACAGCGATTCGTTCAAGGCGCCGGACTGGCCTTGGTAGAGCAGGGCGGCTTCGGAGTCGATCACGCCGTGCGTGAGTTCGTGGCCGATGATGTCGACGGCCACGGTGAAGCGGTTGAAGATCTCGCCGTCGCCATCACCAAAGACCATCTGCGCGCCGTTCCAGAAGGCGTTTTCGTAGTCCTCGCCGTAATGCACGGTGCCCACCAGCGGCAGCCCGTGGCCGTCGATGGAATGGCGCTTGTAGATGTCCCAAAACAGTTTGTAGGTGGCGCCCAGGTGCGCATAGGCCTCGTCCACCGCCACGTCGCCGCTGGCCGGGCGGCCTTCGGCGCGCACCAGCGTGCCGGGCAATGTGGTGGTGTTTTGCGCGTCGTGTACCGCGCGTTCCGGCACGCCGGGAGGCGAGCGCGAGGCCGACGGTGATGGCGTGGCGCGCGAGGGTTGCGCCGACATTTCGCGCAAGCCCCGCTGTTGCTGGTCGATGATCAAGGTCTTGACGGCGGGCATGCTGACGCGCGCGTCGCTGTGTTGCGCCAGGCGGTCCAGCACGTAGGGGGGTATCACGCCAATCAATGGGGTGGACTCGGAAGGACGTGGCATTCGGTCTCCATCTTTGGCGCCGGACGCTTGCCGGCGGGGGCGAAACTTCACGGTAGCAGATGGCCCAAAGCCGATGGCGTAACAGTCTGCGGCCTGATGCGAGCAAGCGTGCGAGGGGACGCGCGCGGCGCTGTCGAACCCATGCGATCACCGTCATTCGATGGCTCGCAACGTCTAGAAATGTCTGGCAACATTGCGGGCGCATTGGATGCTTAATCCGTCCCTTTCAGGGGCTAGAATCCGGTGCTTCTTTTCCGGGGGGGACGCGCGATGAGGTATTTCCTGATCTTGGTAGGGGCGGCCGTGGTCGCTTATTTGCTCGCGCGCGGCATCGCGGCCGTGCTCTCGGACCGTAAACGTACAAAATCAGAAAAGGACTCGAAGTGAAGCCGACAGATATTCAGATGGTCAAGACGATTGGCGCGGTCAAACCGCGCAACATCAAGGTCGCCATCATTACCGGCGTTCTATTTCTGCTGATCCTTTTCATTGCTTTCGGTTCATGGTTCCAGGTGGATCAGGGCGAGCGCGGCGTGGTGCTGCGCAACGGCAAGCTGGTGCGCGTGTCGGAACCCGGGCTGGATTTCAAGACGCCATTCATCGACAACGTGATGATGGTGTCGGTGCGCGACCACACGTTTGTGTTCGAGAAGCTGGAAGCCTACAGCTACGACCAGCAGCCGGCGCAACTGCGCGTGTCCGTCACCTATCGCGTGCCGCCCGAGCACGTGGCCGAGCTCTATTCGGAATACGGCACCATCGACAATCTGCAGATGCGCGTGCTGGAACGCAAGACGCCCGACGCCGTGAAGAATGTGTTCGGCCAGTACACCGCCGTGCGCGCCATCCAGGAACGCCAGAAGCTGGGCTTGGATGTGAACACCGCCGTGCTCAAGACGATGGACGGCGCGCCGGTGCAGGTGGTGGGCGTGCAGATCGAGGAAGTGGGTTTCTCGCAGGCTTACGAGCATTCCATTGAACAGCGCATGCTGGCCCAGGTGCAGATCGAGACCACGCGCCAGCAGAAGGAAACGGCCATGATCAACGCCGAGATCCAGGTGGTCAAAGCCCGTGCCGAGGCCGATGCGCGCCGCCAGCAATTCACGGCCGAGGCCGATGGCATCCGCATGCGCGGCGACGCCGAGGCGGCGTCGATTCGCGCCAAGGCCGAAGCCTTGGCCGCCAACACCAATCTGGTGAGCCTGAACGCCGTTGAGAAATGGGACGGCGTACTGCCGGCCACGCAGGTGCCCGGCTCGGCCCTGCCGTTCATCGGCATTAAATAAAGGCGTACCTGGCGTAATCCTAGGGATATCCCTCTGTCAGGAATTGCAAAGCGGGCGCAAGGTGGCTCCATGGGCGCTCGATGCACGCTTTACGATGAAGCGGCGTCGGGCCATGAAGGGGCCGGCGCGCTTGCCTAACCGCTTCAGCAAAGGAGACGTGGATGTCGCAGTTGGATTGGACGTCCGGCGATACCGCGCCGGACCGGCAGGGCTACTACGAGACACGCTTCGATACGGGACGCACCGCCATCACGCTCTACAGCGTGCTGGGTTGGATGCCGGTGAAGACGCCCGGCAACATGGTGAGCTGGCGGCCATTGCCACCCGCGGCCGAGCGGGAAGAGGCCGAACGCCACATTCAGGAAATACGCGCGGCGCAGGCCCATATCCCGATGGATTACTAGCCGGACCATCGGGCGCTTGAAATCAGTGGTTGCGATAATGAGAATTATTTGTAAAATTCGCCACCCTGGTTTTTTGACCGTTCCCGTCCGGCCCATGTCCCGCTCTTCCTCCCCTCGCACCGGCTGGCTCGCCTATTACGACGAGCTGGTGGGCGTATGGAGCCGGCGCACGGGCAACCGACACGACGCCGAAGACGCCGCGCACGACGCCATCGAACGCCTGCTGAAGGCCGACGCCAGCGTGGCGCTGAAGGCGCGCGGGTATCTGTTCCAGGCGGCGGGGCATCGGCTGATTGATCGCTGGCGGCGGCAGGATCGCGCCGAACACGTGCCGTGGGACGAACTGGACGAAGCCGATCAGCTGAGGGTGGATGACCCCGAGGCGTCCTTGCGCGCGTCGCGGCTGGCCGACGACCTGGCCAATGTGCTGACGGAATTGCCGCCCAAGTGCCGCCAGGCTTTTGTGCTGAACCGCATCGAAGGCTGGACGCAGGCCGAAGTGGCGCAGCATATGGGCCTGTCCAAGAATATGATCGAGCGCTACGTCATGCGCGCCATCGAGCATGTGCGCGACCGGCTGCGTGACCACACCCCATGACGATGTCTTTCATGAACAACCGCGATGAATCGCGCGAACCCGCTACCGCCGCGTGGTGGTTCGCGCGCTGGCATTCGGGCGAGCTGACGCGCCGCGACCGGCGCGCGTTTGCCCGGTGGCGGCGCGAGCACCCCGAGGGGGCGCGCGAGTTCGACCGCATGCAGCAGTTGGGAAGCGCGGCGGCGGGCCTGTCGCGCAACCAGGTGGAATCCCTGCTTGGTGGACCGGTGCCGGCGCGGCCGGGCGCGGGGCGGCGGCAAGCGCCATCCCACCGCCTGTTCTCCTTGCGCATTGCCCTGGCCTGTGCGGCCGTGGCCGTGGTGGCCTTGGGCGTGTGGTGGAGCATGCCGGTGCAGGCGCCCACGTTTACCACCCTGGTCAGCACCGAACGCGGTGAACGGCGCCAACTGAGCTTGCCTGATGGCTCCGTGCTGGAAGTCAACGGCGGCACGCGCGCCCAGGTCAAGCTGTATGCCGGACGCCGCGACGTGGTGCTGGACCAAGGCGAAATCAATTTCACCGTCGCCGCCGATGCGGCGCGTCCCTTCACCGTGGATGCCGGCAGCGGCGTGGTGCGCGTGACGGGCACGGTGTTCGACGTGCGCCGTGACGCCGATCAGGTGCGGGTGCTGGTGGAGTCGGGCACGGTACAGGTGTCGGGGGGCCATTGGTGGAATCTGGGCCACGCGGTGCTGCGGGCGGGCCATGGCATCCGCGTGCCGGGCAGCGGCGCGATCGGCGTGCCCGCACCCGCCGATGTACCGACCGCCACGGCTTGGCGCGAAGGCCGCGTGGTGTTCAAGAACGCGCCGCTGGCCGACGTGGTGCAGGAAATGAACCGCTATTTGGCGACGCCGCTGCGACTGGCCGACGACAAGGCGGGGCGCCTGCGCGTGTCGGCCTCGTTCACGCTGGACCGGCCCGAGGCGCTGGTCGACGCCTTGCCCGCGGTGGCGCCGGTGCGGCTGACCCCGCGCCCCGGCGGGCCGATCGATATTCATGCCAACACCCACGCCAATCCCGACGCCGCCGCCACGGTTACAAAATAAATGGGAATGAGATTCAGGTTTATCCGCGTTTGATTCGTTCTACGAAGGAAGGCGCTGCCGCCAGGCTTCTTTGACCGGCCCCGCCACCCACCCCGTCCCTCGTTGAACCGAAACAGCAGGTAGTCGTGACTCTCTTTGCACACAGGTATTCCCATGCGGCGCCGCGCCGCGCCGGCGCAGCCCCGCGCTTCATGCATTCTTCCCTGGTGGTGGCGTTGAGCCTGGCGCTGGGGGTGGGGCTGGGCGTGATATCGGATTCCGCGCACGCGCAGAACGCGCCGGTGTCGATCAATATCGGCGCGCAGCCCTTGGGCGACGCGCTGCTGCAATGGGCGGCCCAGACCAAGGTGCGCGTGTTCTACGCGCCCGACGTGGTCGCCGGCCTGAACACCCGTGGGCTGCGCGGCAGCCTGCCGCCCGAAGAAGCCTTGCGCGGCCTGCTGCAAGGCACGGGCGTGACGTACCGCTGGCAAGGCGACAGCATCATCCTGGCGCGCGACGCCGGCGTAGCCAGCCTGGCGCCCGTGACGGTGCTGGGCAATTCGGATCCGGCAGTGACCGAGGGCACGGGTTCGTACACCACGCCGGCCTCGTCGGCGGCCACCGGCCTGACGCTGTCGCTGCGCGAGACGCCGCAGTCCGTCAGCGTGGTGACGCGCCAGCGCATCGATGACCAGAACCTGCGTTCGCTGGACGAGGTGATGGGCAACGTGGTGGGCGTGCAGGTCGTCAGCGAAGACACTGACCGCACCGACTTCTGGTCGCGCGGCTTCTACATCGACAGCCTGCAATACGACGGCGTGCCCACGACCATCGGCCTGTCCATGTATGGCGAATCCGATAACGATTCCTTCATCTATGACCGCATTGAAGTGGTGCGCGGCGCAACGGGCCTGATGACCGGCGCGGGCAACCCCGGCGCGTCGATCAACCTGGTGCGCAAGCACGCCAACAGCAAGACCTTCACGGGCTCGGTCAGCGCGGGCTTCGGCTCGTGGAACCAGTATCGCGGCACGCTGGACATGACCACGCCGCTGAACGAGGCAGGCACGGTGCGCGCCCGCATGGTCGCGCTGTACCAGGGCCGCGATTCCTACATCGACCTCTACCAGGCCAACAAGAAGGTGTTCTACGGCGTGATCGACGCCGACCTCACGCCCAACACCACCTTGAGCGTGGGCGCGGACTACCAGGACAAGCGTCCGCGCGGCTCGACCTGGGGCAGCCTGCCCGTGGTGTTCAGCGATGGCACGGCCACCGACTGGCGGCGCTCCAAGACCACGGCGGCGGACTGGACGTATTGGCACACCACCAACCAGACCATGTTCGCCACGCTGACGCACCGCTTTGATAGCGACTGGGAAGTGCGCGCGGACTGGTCGCAGCGCAAGAGCAAGTACGACGCCAAGCTGCTGTATCTGTACGGCGCGCTGGACCGCGAGACGGGCACGGGCCTGCGGGCGCTGCCGGGCTACTGGAATTCCTACGCGCAACAGACCTCGCTGGACGTGCAGGCCAAGGGCCCGTTCAGCTTGCTGGGCCGCAAGCACGAAGCGGTGGTGGGCGCCATGCGCAGCCGCTATGGCGAAGACTTCTATCGCTACGGCTTCGACAGCGCGTCGCTCGCCAGCACCGGCAACTTCTATCAATGGGAGGGCTCGTTCGCTCAACCCACGTGGACGGACGCGACCCTGACCGGCACGGTCACGCATCAACAGGGCGCGTACGCCGCCGTCCGCTGGTCGCTGACCGACAGCCTTACCGCCATCACGGGCGGCCGCTACGCCACCTGGCAATCCAAGTCCGACACCCGCGACCAGAAAGATTCGCAGTTCATTCCCTACGCGGGCGTGGTCTACGACATCAACGACACGTATTCCACCTACGTCAGCTATACGGATATCTTCCAACCGCAGGAGAACCGCGACCGCAACGGCAATTACCTGGACCCGGTGCAAGGCCAGAACTACGAAGTGGGCGTCAAGGGCGAATACCTGGACGGCAGATTGAACACGTCGATTGCGCTGTTCAAGGTCAAGCAGAGCAAGGTCGCGGTGCTGGACGGCGACGCGCTGGTGCCAGGCTCGTTCGAACAGGCCTACACCACCGCCGACGGCGTCACGACCAAGGGGGTGGAATTGGAGGTAAGCGGCATGCTGGCGCCGGGCTGGAACGCCTACGCGGGCGGCACGTACTACACCAGCCGCGATGCCCAGGGCGTGTCCGTGAACACCGAGCGCCCAAGAGCAATGGCCAAGCTGTTCACCACCTACCGCCTGCCCGGCGACTGGAGCAAACTGACCGTGGGCGGCGGCGTCAACTGGCAGATTTCAACGTATAGCCAGGTCAGCGCGGGCAGCGATACGGTCACCGCCAAGCAAAAGGCCTATGCGATTTACAACCTGATGGCACGGTATGACTTCAGCTCGGCCTTGTCGGCGCAGTTGAACGTGAATAATTTGTTCGACAAGAAGTACTACCTGGGCGGCGTGGCGAGCCAGGTGTATTACGGCGAACCCAGAAGCGTGTTCGTGAACCTGACGGCGAAGTTCTGACAAGGCGGGTGATGGGGCGGGTGATGGGGCGGGGGTGATGGGGCGGGGGATGATGAGGCGGGGGTGATGGGGTGGGGGATGATGAGGCGGGGAATGATGGGTTCCGCGCGTTCGGCGGAATCTCCTTGCCAACGCCAACCCGCGCTGCACCCATCCTACATTCGGCAACGCGCCGGCACGATCGTTCCGACGCGTAACGGCACGATCGTTCCGACGCGTAACGGCACGATCGTTCCGACGCGTAACGGCACGATCGTTCCTACGTGTGCCGACGCGATCATTTGGCCATGTGTTGACACGATCATTGCGTCGTATGCCGGCACGATAATTTGGCCGCATGCCGACGCGATGATTCCGCCACATGCCGACATGATCGTTCGGTCGTGTGTTGACGCGATCATTCGGTCGTGTGCCGGTACGATCATTCCGTCACGTGCCGGCACGATCGTTCGGTCGCATGCCGGCACGATCATTCCGCCGCGTGCCGACATGATCATTGCGTCGCATGCCGGCACGATCGTTCGGTCGCATGCCGACGCGATCATTCCGTCACGTGCCGGCACGATCATTCGGTCGCATGCCGACATGATCGTTCGGTCGTGTGTTGACGCGATCATTCCGTCGCATGCCGGCACGATAGTTCGGTCGCATGCCGATGCGATCATTCCGTCGCACGCCGGCACAGTCGTTCGGCCGCATGCCGATGCGATCATTCCGTCGCATGCCGACGCGATCATTCGGTCGTGTGTTGACGCGATCATTCCGTCGCATGCCGGCACGATAGTTCGGTCGCATGCCGATGCGATCATTCCGTCGCACGCCGGCACAATCGTTCGGCCGCATGCCGACGCGATCATTCGGTCGCATGCCGGTACGATCATTCGGTTGCGTGCCGATGCGATCATTCCGTCGCATGCCGGCACGATAGTTCGGTCGCATGCCGATGCGATCATTCCGTCGCATGCCGGCACGATCATTTCGGCGCATACCGGCACGATCGTAGGATGGGTGTAGCGCGAGATTGTTCGAAGAAGAAAGAAATCGCACAACGCGCAAACCCATCAAGCAACGTTTAATTCCCAACCGGATCGGCCACAACGCGCGTGATGGGTTCCGCGCGATCGGCGCTATCTTCTTGCCGACGCCAACCCGCGCTGCACCCATCCTACACTCCGCCACGCGCCGCACGTCGGCACGATCATTCCGCCACGCGCCGCACGTCGGCACGATCATTCCGCCACGCGCCGCACGTCGGCACGATCATTCCGCCGCGTGCCAACACGATCATTCCGCCACGCCCTCGGGACGCGTTCCGCCCGCGCCCGGATTTCCCCGCCTTGAAAACGATTCAAAGATATTTATAATTGCGAATCATTTTCATTTTGTTTGGGATTCTGGCGGCGACGCCGGGGCGCCGCCATGCCATCCTCATCCTTCGCTCCTCATGCCGAGGTGCAATCCGTCTATCAGGCTCACCACCAGTGGTTGCGCGGCGTGCTGCAGCGCAAGCTGGGCAATGCGTCCGATGCGGCCGATGTGGCGCACGACACCTTTGAACGGCTGATCCGAGCCAATGTGCGGGAACCGCTGGGCGAACCGCGCGCCTACTTGCGTACCATCGCCACGCGCCTGTTGATCGGGCGCGCCCGGCGCGCGGCGATCGAGGCGGCCTACATGGAATCGCTGGCCTTGCAGCCGGTGGCGGTGGAGCCGTCGGTGGAATCGCGCGCCTTGATCCTGGAAGCGCTGGAGCAAATCTGCGAACTGCTGGACACGCTGCCCATGACCAGCCGCCGCATCTTCCTGATGGCGCAGTTGGAGGGTATGTCGTACGCCGACATCGGCCAGCAACTGGGCCTGACGGCCAACGCGGTGCAGAAGTCGCTGGCGCGCGCGTTGGTGCACTGCTACACGATGGTGTACGGGTGAACAAGCCGTGAACCAAAGCGCAAATCCAGGCGTAACTCCGGGTGCAAACCTGCGCGCAATCCCAGGCGCAACTCCACACGCAACTCCAAGCGCAACTCCAAGCACAACTCCAAGCGCAACTCCAAGCACAACTCCAAGCGCAACTCCACACGCAGCCCCACACTCAACCCCAGGATCCACGGACACCCTCAAGCTGCTGCGGCCGCATGCGCCCGAAGCTGGCCGTATCGATCCCAGAATCGTGCGTCAGGCCGCTGACTGGTGGGCGCGGCTGCGCGAGGGCGCAAGCGATGACGACCGGCTGCGCTTTGAACACTGGCGGCAGGCTCAGCCCGCGCATGAGCTGGCCTGGCTGCGGCTGGTGGCCTTGACGCGCGACGTGGACCTGGGCGTGGCCGAAGCGGGCCACGACGTGGCTGCCCGCACGCTGCGGCAGGCGCCGCTGATCCAGTCGCGCCGCAATGCAATGCGCTGGATGGTGTCGGCCGCGGCCTTAAGCTTGGGCGCGTGGGCGGTGGCTGAACGCGGCGCCATTGTTCGCCTGGCCGCCGACCTGCGTACCAGCACCGGCGAACGGCGCGCGCTGACCTTGCCGGACGGCACGCGGCTGGAACTGAATACCGCCAGCGCCGTGGACCTGCGCTACACCGCCAGCCAACGTGAAGTGGTGCTGCTGGAAGGCGAAATCCTGGTGACGACCGCGCAAGACCCGCAAGGCCGGCCGTTCACGGTGCGCACGCGCGGCGGCATCCTGACGCCGGTGGGCACGCGGTTTCTGGTGCGCGACCTGGATGACGGCCACGAAGGCAGAGCCGGTGTGCG
Organism: Achromobacter spanius; assembly: GCF_002812705.1. Lineage (NCBI taxonomy): Bacteria > Pseudomonadati > Pseudomonadota > Betaproteobacteria > Burkholderiales > Alcaligenaceae > Achromobacter > Achromobacter spanius. Next base: position 2,702,197 of record NZ_CP025030.1, read on the forward strand.
GGTGGCGGTGCTGGAAGGCGCGGTGGATGTGCGCGGCCTGGACCCGGTCGATCCGCCCCGGCGCGTGCATGCAGGGGAACAGGCCGAGGTGTCGGCGGCGGGCGGCTTTGCGTTGCAGAAGCTGCAAGCGGCCACCTCCGCCTGGATCAACGGCATGTTGATTGCCAACGAGATGCCGCTGGCCGCTTTCCTGCAAGAACTGGCACGCTATCGGCCCGGCCGGTTGAGCTGTTCGGACGAGGCTGGCGCATTGCGCGTGGTGGGCGCATTCCCCTTGGCCGACAGTGACAAGGTGCTGGCCATGCTGCAAGAGGTGCTGCCCGTGCGAGTGCGTCAATACACCCGCTATTGGGTCACGGTTGGGCTGGCCTGAGTCGGCCGTCCGGTCCGTCCGGTTCGCCCGCCCGTCCGCCCGTCCGCCCGTTCGCGATCGATTTGTAACCGGAACGGCGTAAGTCCCGAATCAGCGCGTCATGTAAGGAAAGCAGCCCGGAAGCCTCTTCCCGCCGAGTCTGCGTCCTTCCTTCATGAGCCAGGAAATCTCTACATGTCTTCTCGTCCTGCCCGCGCAGAGTGGCTTGCCCGCCCGTCGCCTGTCCGTCTGCTTGCCCGGCCGTCACTTGCCCGCCCGCTTGCCCACCACGCGTCAATGGCCAAGCTCTCTACGCCGCATCGCCGCTTGTCGCCGCGCACCCGCCTGAGCCTCGCCTTGCGTGTGGCCTTGCCCGCGGTCGTGCTGGCCGCGCCGTGGTCGTCGGCAGTGCAGGCCCAAGCCCAAGCCCAAGCCCAAGCCCAAGCCCAGGCAGCCACCCCCCTGCGCCAATCGGTCACCTTCGACATTCCACCCGGCCCACTTGGCGCGGCGCTGGGCGCGTTCGGCATGCAGGCCGGCGTCATGGTGGCGTCCGACCCGACGCTGGCGGCGGGCGCTCGCACCGGCGGCGTGTCCGGCACTTACCCGGTGGACGCGGCGCTGGCCCAATTGCTGGCCGGCACCGGCTTGCAGGCCGTTGCCCGCGCCGAAGGTGGCTACCGCTTGCGGCAGGCGCCGGCCCCCGGCCAGGCGGCGATGCTGGCGCCCGTGACCGTCACGGGCAGCTACAACCCCACCACGGACGGCACCGGCTCGTATACGTCGCCCGCCATCACCATCGGCAAGACCACGCAGGCGCTCAAGGACATTCCGCAATCGGTCACCGTGCTGACGCGCCAGCGCATGGATGACCAGCTCATGACCAGCCTGCCAGATGCCGTCAACAACACGGCCGGCATGGTGGGCGTGCAAGGCGTGGGGCCGGGCGTGGCGATCAATGCGCGCGGCTTTCCGGTGGACCTGCTGCAGTACGACGGCGTGGCCCTGCTGCGCAACAGCTACAGCCTGGGCAACTGGGAACAGGACTCGCTGGTGTTCTACGACCGCGTGGAAATCCTGCGTGGCGCGGCCGGCCTGCTGCAAGGCGCGGGCAGCCCTGGCGGCGCGATCAACCTGGTGCGCAAGCGTGGTGGCGCCGAGCCGTCGGTGGTGCTGTCGGGCAAGGCCGGCTCGTGGGACCACTACGGCCTGACGCTGGACGCGGGTGGCCCGCTGAACGACGCGGGCACGCTGCGCGGCCGGGTGGTGGTCGATGAAGACCAAAGCCATTCCTACATCGACTACGTGTGGGACAAGACGCGCAACCTGTACGCCGCGCTGGACTTCGACGTGACGGAAGACACCACGGTGGGTATCGGCATCAGCAACCGCTACAGCCGCTCGCGCCCGATGATCGTGGGCTACCCGCGCTATGCGGATGGCGGCGACATCGACCTGCCGCGTTCCACCTTTACCGGCTCCACCTGGAACCGCGCCAAGAATGATCAGACCATCTTCAATGCCGACGTCACGCATCGCTTCAACGACGCCTGGCGCTTCCGGCTGGCCGGCGTCGCCATGAACGAAAAGAACACGACGGTGCACCAGCGTGTGGCGGGCGAAGTGCAGCCCGACGGCAGCGGCTTGTCCTACGGCAACTTCGGCGTGGACTTCGCCAGCAAGCAACGCGGGCTGGACATGTCGGTCAGCGGCAACTTCACGGCGCTGGGCATGGAGCAGGAAGTGGTGCTGGGCGCCAACTATTCCAAGCTGACCACGCAGGACCGCTTCACGCGCGCCTGGGAAACCGGCGGCAACATCTTCGACATCGACCACCATCGCCCATGGCAGGACATCGATTCCATCGCCGAGGCCAGCGGCTACGATTCGCGCAGCGCCTACGACATCCGCCAGAAGGGCATCTACGGCACCTGGCGCGTCAAGCCCACCGAGTCCCTGGCGCTGATCGGCGGCGGCCGGGTCGGCTGGTTCGACTATTCCTACACCGGCTCCGGCAGCACCTCCACGTCCAACACATCGGGCAAGTTCATCCCGTATGCCGGCATCGTGTATTCGCTGACGGACAACTGGTCGGCCTACACCAGCTACACCACGGTGTTCGAACCGCAGACCGCACGCAGCGTGGACGGCAGCCTGCTCAAGCCTATCGAAGGCAATAACTACGAAGTGGGCATCAAGGGCGAACTGGCCGACGGCCGCGTCAACACGATGCTGGCGCTGTTCCGCTATGACCACAAGAACCGCGCCGTCAACGATTACGATGCTGGTTTCGCGTGCGACGGCTGGTATTGCTCGCGCGCGTCGGGCAAGGTGCGCAGCCAGGGCGTGGAAGCGGAAGTGTCGGGCGAAGTGGTGAAGGGCCTGGAGCTGTATGCGGGCTACACCTACAACACCACCAAGTACCTGGAAGACCCCGACAACAAGGGCCAGGTCTTCAACACCTGGACGCCCAAGCACATGCTGCGCCTGTGGGCCAACTACAAGCTGCCGGGCATGATGAACCGCCTGAGCGTGGGCGCGGGCGTCAACACGCAAACCGCCACGGTCAGCTCGGACCGCGAATTCAAGCTGGCGGGCTTCACCATCTGGAACGCCCGCGTGGGCTATCAGGCCACGCCGGAACTCAGCATCGGCCTGAACGTCAACAACGTGTTCGACAAGAAGTACTACGTGCCGTCGTACAACACGCTGGGCGGCAACAACTACTACGGCCAGCCGCGCAACTTCATGCTGACGTTCCGCTACGCGCCCAAGCTCTAGGTCAGGCGCTCATCAGCATATGGACCTTGCGCGCCAGTTCGTCCAGCGCGAAAGGCTTGGGCAGGGTGGGGGCGCCGGCTTCGGCCAGCGCCTGCACGCCCGAACCCGTGATGAACAGCACCTTCAGCGTGGGCCGCAACAACCGGCCCGCGTCGACGACCTGGCGGCCGTCCATGCGGCCGGGCAGGCCCAGATCGCAGATCAGCAGATCAATCTGGCCCGGGGCCGACAAGGCGCGCAGCGCGCTGGCGCCGTCGGTGGCCTGGATCACGGCATAGCCCAGTTCGGCCAGCGTCTCCACCATGACGGCGCGTACCGCCGTATCGTCTTCGGCGATCAGGACGGTCGCGCCCGCAGCGGCGCGCGGCGGCTCCAGCCGCGCCGACAGTTCCACCGTCGTCGGCGCCCCGTCGAATCGCGGAAAGTACAGGCTCATCGCCGTGCCTTCGCCCGGCCGTGACATGACCTGCACCTGCCCGCCGGACTGCCGCACAAAGCCATACATCATCGACAGGCCCAGGCCGGTGCCCTCGCCGGGTGATTTGGTGGTGTAGAACGGTTCGAAAATGCGCTGCACGATTTGCGGCGTCATGCCGCAGCCGGTATCCGTCACGGTCAGGCGCAGGTAGTCGCCGGCGGGCAGATCGCGTTCGCGCGCCGTCTGGGCGTTCAGCGTGACCTTGGCTGTCTCGATGCCAAGACGGCCCTGTCCTTCCATGGCGTCGCGCGCGTTCAGGCAAAGGTTGAGCAGCGCGTTTTCGAATTGGTGCGGGTCCACCCAGGCGGGCCAGAGCCTGGGTTCGCAGGCCAGGTCCAGCGCAATGCCCGGCCCCACGCTGCGGCGCAACAGGTCTTCCATGCCGCGCACCAGTTGGTTGATGTCCACTGCTTGCGGCGACAGCGGTTGATTGCGCGAGAACACCAGCAAGCGGTGGGTCAGGGCGGCGGCCCTTTCGGTGCCGCGCCGCGCCACATCGATGTGGCGTTCCAGTTCGCCCATGCGCTGCTGCGCAATACGCAGGCTGATCAGTTCCAGGCTGCCCGCGATGCCCATCAGCAAGTTGTTGAAATCGTGCGCCAGCCCGCCCGCCAGTTGGCCCACGGCTTCCATCTTCTGGCTTTGGCGCAAGGTGTCTTCGGCCTGCCGCAAGGCTTCGGCCTGCGCGCGTTCGGCTTGCACCCGCGACGTGGTTTCGATGACGGTGTCCATCATGCCGACCACGTTCCCGTGCTCGTCGCGCACCGGGCTGTAGCAGAACGTGAAGGTGGCTTCTTCGGCTTGACCGAAGCGCTGGAGCACCAGCGGATAGTCTTCGATGAAGGTGGCCTCGCCCGCGAACGCGCGGTCGGCGATGGGGCCGATCATGGACCAGACCTCGCTCCAGACATCGCTGAACGGGCGGCCCAGCGCTTCGGGCTTGGCGCCCAGGATGGGGCGGAAGGCGTCGTTGTAGATGGTGATGAGTTCGCGGCCCCAGACCAGGCAGCACGGAAAGCGGGACGAGAGCACCATGCCGACGGCCACGCACAGCGCCGGGGGCCAGTCGGCAATCGGGCCGAGCGGCGTGGAGGCCCAATCGTACGCCGCGACCCGTTTGCCCATCTCGCCGCCGCCAGCAAGAAAAGAAGGCTCGAAAGTCTGGATCTGCATGGCGGCGTCTACGGTCGGATGGAGGCTTGAATGGGTGCTTGATTCTATCCGACCGTCCCTATGAAGTTAAGCAATTCAGCATGCCGGATATCAAGGCGGCGGCAGGTTTTTTAACAGGGCGTGGGTGGCGGAAAAAAAGCAGATAAAATAGAAATCGTTCCCATTTGCAATATTGCGCCAGGTGCGTCTTGTCTGCCTTTGAACCCCACGCCACCGATTCCGTCACGAAGCTCTATCGTGACCATCACAGCTGGCTGTCGATGTGGTTGCGCAAGAAGCTGGGCAACTCGTTTGACGCCGCCGACCTGGCGCACGACACCTTTGTCCGCCTGATCAGCGCGCGCCGCCACGACGCGGGACCCGAGCCGCGCGCCTTGCTGACCCATATCGCCAAGGGCCTGGTCGTGGACCACTGGCGCCGCCGCGCGCTGGAAGAGGCTTATCTGGCTGCCATTGCCTGCCTGCCCGCGCGCGAGGCGCCGTCGCCCGAAGTGCGCGCGCAAATTCTTGAAACCCTGCACGCCATCGACGCCACCTTGCGGACCCTGCCCACGAAGACGCGCAGCATCTTCCTGTTGTCGCAGTTCGATGGCATGGCGTATGCCGACATCGCGGTGCGGGAACGGGTGTCGCTGGCCACCGTCAAGCGCCATATGCAGCGCGCGCTGACGGCGTGCCTGATCGCCTATCAGGTGCATGCGGCATGACAGGCGCCTCTAACCCCGCAACGAATCCTGCAACGAATCCCGCGAGCCATCCCGCGACCCATCCCGCCATCGACCCCGCCATTCTGGAACAGGCGGCCGGCTGGCTGGTGCGCTTCCAATCCGAAACATTGTCCGCCGCCGACCGCGCCGCCTTCGACCGTTGGCGCACGCGCAGCGCGGCGCATGGCGCGGCCTGGGCGCGGGTGGAAGACATGCTGCGCGGCTTTGGGCAGGTGCCGCCCGACATCGTGCGTGACACCTTGCGTCGGGCCGATCAGCATTCCCGCCGCGCCGGCCGCCGGCAAGCCCTGCGCGCACTGGGTGCGCTGCTGGTGCTGGGGCCGGCGGCGCTGGCCGGCTGGCGCATGTTGCCTTGGCGCGAATGGGCGGCGGATGCGCGCACCGCCACGGGCGAACGGCGCCAGATGGATCTGGCCGACGGCACGCGGCTGGTGTTGAACACGGCCAGCGCGGTCGACATCCAATACACCGCCGACGCGCGCGTGCTGTGGCTGCGCGCGGGCGAAATATTGCTGACCACGGGCCACGATCCGTCGCCCGTGTATCGGCCCTTTATCGTGCATACCTCGCAGGGCACGATACGCGCGCTGGGCACGCGCTTCATGGTGCGCGACGACGGCGGCAGCATTCGCGTGGCGGTGTTTGAAGGCGCCGTCCAGATCCAGCCGCAAGACGCGGACGTTGCGGCGGTCATCCTTCCCGCCGGGCAGCACACGGTGTTCACCGCGCGCCAGGTGGCGCCCATGACGACGGTGGACGCCGTGTCCGCGTCATGGGAGCAGGGCATGTTGGCGGTGCGCAATTGGCGCTTGGCCGACCTGGTGGATGAACTGGGCCGTTATCGCCGGGGCGTGCTGCGTTGCGATCCGGCCGTGGCCGGGCTGCGCGTGTCGGGCGCATTCCCTTTGGCCGATATCGACGGCAGCCTGCGCCTGTTGGAAAAAACCCTGCCGGTGCGGATAAGCCGCGTGACGCCTTTCTGGACCACGGTCGCGCCACGCGCGGGCGTTACAAATTAATCGCCATTGGTTTGAGCCTTTTCTGCGCCTCGTCCGGTGTACCGGGTGAATCGTCGCGACACGCGAGCCACCCCGTCCCCTACGAAGGATCGTTTCATGGTTTCCCGAAATTCCCATTCGCAGCGCCTGCCCCGTGGCATGGCCGCCCTGTCGCCCGTGGCGGCCATGATGCAGTCCGCCGGTATGGGCTTGATGCTGCTGGCCGTGTCGGGCGCGCCCGCGTCGGTCAGCGCCGCCGAAGCCGCTGGCGTCGCGGCGGCCGCCGATGCGCGCAAGTCCTACGCAATTGGCGCGGGTTCGCTGGGCGATGTGCTGGCGCAGTTCGCGGCGGCGGCGGGCGCGCCGCTGTCGTTCGACCCGGCCTTGCTGGCGGGCCAGCGCAGTGCAGGGCTGTCGGGTTCGTACACCGTGCGCGAAGGGTTCGCGCAATTGCTTGGGGGTTCCGGCTACGCGGTAGCGGAACAGGGCGCGGGCGCGTATTCCTTGCAGAAGCTGCCCCAGGCAGAGGGCGGCGCGGCCACGCTGCTGCCCAGCATCACGGTGGCGGGATCGGTCGTCAGTGCGTCCAGCTTGCCGCCGGAATTCGCGGGCGGTCAGGTGGCGCGCGGCGGCCGCATGGGCTTCCTGGGCAACCGCGACGTCATGGACACGCCGTTCAACATCACCAGCTACACCTCGGAATTGCTGGCCAACCGCCAGGCGGTGACCTTGGCCGACGCGCTGAACGCCGAGCCGTCCGTGCGCTTTACCGGGCAGATCGGCGGCGTGACCGACTCGTTCTACATTCGCGGCTTTCCCATCGGCGAAGGCAACCTGGGCGAAATCGCGTTCGACGGCGTCTATGGCGTGGCGCCCAACTATCACGTCTTCACCGACTACATCGAACGGGTGGAAGTGCTGAAAGGCCCGGCCGCCTTGCTGTACGGCATGTCGCCCAACAGCGGCGTGGGCGGCGTGATCAACATGGTGCCCAAGCGTTCGCTGCCGCAAGACCTGACGCGGCTGTCCGCCGACTACGTGGGCAGTTCGCAGTTTGGCGGCCGCGTGGACCTGAGCCGGCGCTTCGGCAACGACGGCGAATGGGGCGTGCGCGTCAACGGCATGCATCGCCAGGGCGACACGCCGCTGGACAACCTGTATTCGCGCACCGACATCGGCGCCTTGTCGCTGGACTACCAGGGCGAGCGCCTGCGCGCGTCGCTGGACCTGTTGACGCAGCACGAAAAAGTGGACGCCCCGACGCGCCCGTTCCTGGTGGCATCCGGGATAGACGTGCCGCGCGCGGCCGATGGCCGCCGCAACGCCACGCAGCCCTGGGGCTGGTGGAAGTCCGACGGCCAGTCGGCGCTGCTGCGCGTGGAATACGACATCAGCGACCGCCTGACCGTGTTCGCCGACGCGGGCGGCTCGGACACCGTTGTGTCGCGCCTGTCGGACCAGACGCCCACCATCGTGAACGGCGCCGGCGACACGCTGGTGACGCCGAACAATTTCCGCTTCAAGGTTGAACGCAGCACGTACAACGCCGGCCTGCGCGCCAAGCTGGACACCGGCCCCGTGCGCCACGCGATCAGCTTCATGGGCAGCTTGTACAGCGACCGCAACCTGCAGGCCAGCGTGTTGGGCACGCCGCTGACGTCCAACATCTACCACCCCATTACCCGCCCCGAGCAGCACATTCCCGCGCCGCGCAACGTGCCCAAGGTCTCGTCGTCGGACCTGTCCGGCCTGGCGCTGGCCGACACGATGAGCATCCTGGACGAACGCGCGCAACTGACGCTGGGCCTGCGTCAGCAGCGCATCGAGTCGCGCAACTTCAATGCGGTGACGGGCGTGCGCACCGTCAGCTATGACGAAAGCGCCACCACGCCGCTGGCCGGCCTGGTCGTCAAGCCCTGGAGCCATGTCTCGCTGTACGCCAACTACGTCGAAGGCCTGAGCAAAGGCGATGTGGCGCCCGCCACGGCGTCCAACGCCGGCCAGGTGTTCAAGCCCTACAAGGCCAGGCAGAAGGAAGTGGGCGTGAAGGTGGAGTTCGACAGCGCGATGCTGAGCCTGAGCGCCTTTGAAATCACCAAGCCCAGCGGCCAGTTGACCAACGGCGTGTACGGCGCGGACAGCGAACAGCGCAATCGTGGCCTGGAAATGAACCTGTCCGGCGAGCCCCTGCGCGGCCTGCGCCTGTTGGGGGGCGTGACCTGGCTGGACGCCGAACTCACGCGCACCAACAGCGCCGCTACGCTGGGCAACCAGCCGGTGGGCGTGCCCAGGTTCTCGGCCAACCTCAGCGCCGAATGGGACACGCCGTGGGTGGCGGGCCTGACGCTGACGGGCGGCATGGTCTACACCGGGCGCGAATATATCAACCAGGCCAACACGCAATCGGTGCCGTCATGGACCACCTTCGACCTGGGCGCGCGATACGCCACGCGGGTCCAGGGCAAGGACGTGACCTTGCGGGCCAACCTCGTCAACGTGACCAACCGCGCGTACTGGTCCGGCGTGGCATCCTACGGCACGATCTCGCAAGGCGTGCCGCGCACACTGATGTTGTCGGCGTCGATGGATTTCTGACGGGCGCCAGGGGCTGGCGTGCAGGCGCCCTGCACGTCAGACGCACCGCGCGGCATCAGGCCTGGGGGCGGGCAAACACCATGCAGACAGGGCTGCCCACGCGGACCTCATCGCCGTCGCGCGTCAGCGTGCCGTCTTGTGCATCGACCGCAAAGCGCACCAGCGTGTCGCTGTCTTCGTTCAAGGCGAACAGGAAGCGGCCATCGGGCGACAGCGTGAAAAAGCGGGGCGTCTTGCCGCCCGACGGCACGTGCTGCACCGGCGTCAAGCGGCCATTGGCCGGGTCCGCGCGAAACACGGCGATGCTGTCGTCGCCCCGGTTTGACACATACAGGTGGCGGCCCTGCGCGTCCAGCGCGATGCCGGCCGCGCGGCTGTTGCCGGTATAGGTGTCGGGCAGCGTCGGCAGCACCTGGAAGGGCCGCAACGCGCCCTCCGCAAGCGTATAGGCGGCCACGGTGTTGTCCAGTTCGTTCACCACGTACAGCCAGCGGCCGGTGGGGTGGAACACCGCATGACGCGGGCCGGCGCCTTCGCGGCTGTTTGCCACGCTGTGCGGCTGCGCGCCGATGCCGTGCTCGTCCAGCGCAAAGAGGAACACGCGGTCCAGCCCTTTGTCGGGCACCGCCACGTAGCGTCCGGTGGGGTCCACCACGTTGTAGTGCGGCTTGGCGAATGGCTGCTCTTTGCGATGCGGACCGGGTTCGCCCGGCATGGCCACGGTTTGCGTAACGCTGCCCAGCGCGCCGTCGTGCGCCACGGGCAGTGCGGCCAAGGTGCCGCTAAGGTGGTTGGACACCATCAGATAGTGCCCGGACGGAGCCAGGGCCAGATGCACCGGGTTGCGGCCCTGGCAGGGCTGTTGATGCCACGGCGTGAGCGCGCCGGTCTTCGGGTCGCGGTGCAGCGCGCTGAGTTCCTGGCTGTCGCCGTGCACGGTGTACAGCACGGGCAGCGCCGGATGCGGCAGCAGGTAGGACGGGTTGACCAGGCCGCCGACCACTTGCGTGAGCGTCAGCGCGCCGCTGTCCGTGTCGTAGGTGTAGACGCTGATGCCGTCGCCGCGCGCATTGCGTTCGCGTGTGGTGCGAGAGCCGATATAGACGTGCATGGGCTTGCCTTTGACCAGGAAAACAAAAGGGCCCGGCTTGCCATCGCGTATGTCATCGCGCTTGTCATCGCGTCTGCTCGCGTTTCAGGCCGGGGAAACCAGGATGCCGCTGATGCGCGCCAGATTGTCCAGCGTGCTGCGCAGGTGGCTGGACAAGGCGGCCGCGGCCTCGTCGTTGCGTTCGCGTTCCAGCAAATCAAGAATGGCCAGATGCTGATCGCAATGCTGCTGATAGCGGCTGCGGTCCTGCATCGAGCGGTACGACAACAGGCGGCGCACGCGGTTGACGCGCTTGATCGTGTCGATGAAGAACGGGTTGCCGGACGCCTCGACCAGCGACTCATGAAAACGCACGCCGCGCTCGTGCAACTGGTCGGCCGTGTCGGTGGCGATACCGCCTTCCAGCAGATGTCGTTCCGCCGCGCGGCAGCGTTCGATGACGCTTTTCTCGATGCGGAACGTGGGTTCCAGCAGGGCGGCCGGCTCCAGCGCCAGGCGCAGGCGGTACGACTGCAACAGGCTGTCGGGCGTGGTCATCATGGACGAGAATTCCCAACCATAGCCAGGCCGGCGCTGCGCCCAGCCCTCCTGCGACACCCGCGCCAACAGCGCCTGCGTTTGCGCATTGGTCAGGGCGTAACGCACGCGCAGCTGCGCCTCGCTGCATTGCATGGGCAGTTGGCCGCGCAGCAGCTCGTCGGCCAGCTTGAAATAGCTTTGCGTGACGATGTCGTCGGCCGAAGGCGGCGCCAGTTCCGCCAGGTCGGCGGGGGCGTCGGGCAGGGCGTCGAAGTCTTGCCGCAGAAAGTAGCCACGGTTGGGTTTGCGCGCCACGATGCCGTGCTGCTCCAGCACACCCAGCGCATCGTTGACCGGCGAGCGCGACAGGCGCAGGCGGTCGGCCAATTTTTGCGCGGTCAGGTGCGCGCCGCCTTGCAGGCGGTCTTGCCGGATCAATTCCAGGATTTTGGTGACGGTGTTGGTCTGCGCGCTCATGGGGTCATTGCAGGCGAGGTCGTTGCCGGCGGGGGCGTGCCCGGCCGGAGGATATCCGACAGGATAGCGGGAATGACGCCTCCCATCCGCAACAGACGCACCTCCAACTGCGTTTCGACGGCGGCCGTGGCTTGCAGCGCATCCACCGTTCCGTCGGCCCGCAGAATGCGTATCGGCACCGGCATTCGTGGCGCCAGCGCACCGGCCGGCGCGTCGATTTCAATGCGGTCGCCGGATTGCACGGCCAGCGTGTCGGGCGTGACGCCGTCAGGCAGGCGCAGCGGCAGGATGCCCATGCCGATCAAATTCGAACGGTGGATACGTTCAACGCTCACGGCCAGCACCGCGCGGATGCCCAGCAGCCGCTGGCCCTTGGCGGCCCAGTCGCGCGAAGACCCCGTGCCAAAGCGCGCGCCGGCCAGCAACACCACCGGCTGCTGGTCCTGCCTGTACTGCGCGGCGGCGTCCCAGATGGGTTGCACGCGGCCGCTGGGTGCATGCCGCGTGTGACCCACGGGCGCGTCGGGGCAGAGCCGGTTCACCAGGCTCTTGCTGTAGAACGCGGCCCGCATCATGACTTCCCAATTGCCTCGTCGGGACGCAAACACGTTCAGGTCGTTGCGGTCGTCGCCGCGCGCCACGAGAAAGTCGGCGATCAGGCTGTCGGGCGGAATGGCGCTGGCGGGCGACAGGTGGTCGGTGGTGACGTCGTCGCCCAGCACCAGCAGCGGGTGGGCAATGTAATGGCCCAACTGGCCGGCTTCATCCGTGGACGCAAAGGGCGGGCGGCGCAGCGCGGTGGAGGCCGGGTCCCACGGAAAACGCGGACTGTCCGGCGATTGCAAGGCCTGCCAGGAGGGATTGGCGCTGGCGATCTTGAAGGCGGCGCGGTAGTCATCTGGCCGTAGCCCTTGCGCCAGCGCGGCGTCGATGTCGGCGTCAGCGGGCCACAGGTCGCGCAGGTGAACGGCGCGGCCATCGGCCGTTGTCTGCACCGGCTCCAGGCTCAAGTCGCGCTCGGCGTCGCCCGCCAGCGCAAAGGCGATGACCAGCGGCGGCGACATCAGAAACCCCAGGTCCAGGTCCGGGTGGATACGGCCGGTGAAGTTGCGATTGCCCGACAGCACCGCCACCGGATGGACCGCGCCGGCCGCCATGGCGTTGCGCACCGCGCCGGGCAGGGCGCCGGAATTGCCGATGCAGGTGGTGCAGCCATAGCCCACGATGTCAAAGCCCACCGCCGCCAGGTCGTCCAGCAAGCCGGCGCGCGCCAGGTAGTCGGCGGCGGCGGGCGAGCCCGGGCCCAGCGATGTCTTGACCCAGGCCGGCACGCGCAAGCCGGCCTGTCGTGCCTTGCGGGCCAGCAGCCCGGCTGCCATCAGCAAGCGCGGGTCCGACGTGTTGGTGCAACTGGTGATGGCCGCGATGGCGACGGGGTAGCGTGGCATGCCGCCTTGCGCGGGCGCGGCCGGCTGGAAGTTCAGCGTCGACAGAATCGCTTTGGTCTGCCCGTAGGGGTGCAGGTCTTGCGGCCGCTTGGGGCCGGCCACGTGCATGCCGACCTGGTCCAGGGCAATCTCGACGACGCGGGTGTAGCGCGGCGTGGCTTGCGGGTCGAACGCGATGCCGGCGTGTTCGGCATAGGCGGCCACGCGCGCGATGTGCGCCTCGCCGCGGCCCGTTTGTCGCAGATAGTCCAGCGTGGCGCCGTCGATGGGAAAGTAGCCGGTGGTGGCGCCGTATTCGGGCGCCATGTTGGCGACCACGCAGCGGCTGCCGGCCGACAGCGTGCTGACGCCGGGGCCAAAGAACTCCACGAATTCGCCTGATACGCCGATGGCGCGCAAGCGTTGCGTGACGGTCAGCGCCAGGTCGGTGGCTGTGACGCCCGGGCTTAGCGAGCCGGTGAGGCGCACGCCGATCACATCCGGAATGCGCAACAGCGTAGGCATGCCGAACATCACGGTCTGCGCTTCCAGCCCGCCCACGCCCCAGCCCAGCACGCCGATGCCGTTGATCATGGGCGTGTGGCTGTCGGTGCCGATCATCATGTCGGGAAACAGCGCGCCGTCGGCGCCCTGGCACACCACGGTGGCCAGTTGCTCCAGGTTGATGGTGTGCATGATGCCGGTGCCCGGCGGGTGGATGCGCACGTTGGACAGCGCCTTGGAGGCCCAACGCAGGAAACGGTAGCGCTCGGTGTTGCGGCGCAATTCCAGGTTCAGGTTCAGCGCGGCGGCGTCGGCCTGTGCGTAAGCCTCGACCGCCAGCGAATGGTCCACCGAGACGTCCACGGGCAGCACGGGGTTCAGCACGCCGGGGTCGCGGCCGGCTTCAGCCAGCGCGTCGCGCATGGCGGCGATGTCCACCAAGGCCGGCGTGCTGGTGGTGTCGTGCATCAGCACCCGGCCCGGCTGGAAAGCGATCTCGGCGTCGCTGGTGCCGTGGTCCAGCCAGCGCAAAAGCGCGGACACGGCGGCGTCGCGTTCATCGCCCTGCATGTTGCGCACCGCGTTTTCCAGCAGCAGGCGCAGCACAACCGGCAGGCGGAAGTACTCCGCGCCGAAGATCGCGGGCAGGTCCGTGCAGGTATGGGCGGCCCCGTTCAGCGTGAAACGGGCAAGGCGCGACAAGGCATTGGTGTTTTCCATAGCTGCAAGTTTTGCATATTGAACATATAAAATGCAATTAAGTAAAAACCCGGCCGTCATACGAACAGGCCACCTCAGGAGACAACCCATGCCCCATCACCGACTTCTTCGCGCTGCCCTGGCCTTGGCGCTGACCGTGGCCGCGCCTTTCAGCCCTGCCTATGCGGCCGACGCGGGCCGTCCCATCACCCTGATCGTGCCCTTCGCCGCGGGCGGTGGGGTGGACGGCATGGGGCGCTTGCTGGCCGAACGGCTGCGCGGCGACATGCCGCAGGGCGTGGTGGTGGAAAACAAGCCGGGCGCCAGCGGCATGCTGGGCGCGCAGACGGTGGTGCGTTCGGCGCCGGATGGCACCACCTTGCTGTTGGGGTCGGCGGGCGAAACCGCCATCAACCCGCTGGTGTTCAAAACCAAGATGCAATATCAGCCTGAGAAAGATCTGGTGCCGATTGCATTGATCGCGCGGGTGCCCAATGTGTTGTTGGCCACGCCGGCGCTGCCGGTGGCCAATGTGGAACAACTGGTGGCCTATGGCCGCGCGCATCCCGACAAGCTCACCTACGCCACCAGCGGCGTGGGCAACCCCCAGCACCTGAACGGCGAACTGTTGCAGTCGCTGGCGGGTATCAAGATGGTTCATGTGCCGTACAAGGGCGCGTCGGCGCAGCTGGTCGACGTGGCCTCGGGTAACGTCGACCTGACTTTCGTCAGCCTGGCCGGCGCCTTGCCCTTCATCAAGAGCGGCAAGGTCAAGCCGCTGGCGGTGACGTCAGCCAAGCGCGCGTCGTTTGCGCCCGACATCCCGGCCGTGGCGGAATACGCGCCCTTGAAGGACTATGCGCTGGAAAACTGGTTCGGTGTATTCGTGGCGGCCGGCACGCCGCCCGAGGTGCAGCAAAAGCTGGCCAGCGCCATCGACCATGCCCTGCGCGATGAGAAATTCGTGGCCAGCATCCGCGATCTGGGCGGCGAGGTGCAGCCGATGAGCCAAGATGAATTCCGCGCCTTCATCAAGGCGCAGACGGCGGTGTTTGCGAAGGTGGTCGCCGACGGCCACATCACGGCGGAAAATTGAGCGGATCGCGCCATCAACGCCCGTCGTGCAGCACTAGTTCCAGCCCCACGCGCTGCCCGGCGCGCACCCGGCTGATCGCCTGCCGCGCGGTGACCCGATACACGTTATTGGCGCCCCGCACCGGGCGGTGCGACACCGCGATTACCGCCGCGTCACCGCAGCGCAAGGGCAGCACCATAGGGCGCGATTGCATGCGAGGGCGTTGCTCGGTCATGACGAATTCGCCGCCGGCAAATGCGGTGTCCGGATCGGACAGCAGGGCGACAAGCTGCAACGGAAACACAGCATCTCCGTCCGCGTGCTGCGTCAGCGCTTGGTAGTCGTCCTGCCCCAGCCGCTGGATGGCGGACAAGGGGCGGGTCTGGCCCGCGTTGCGGTTGTGTTGCATCCAGAGGGTGAAGTCATCGGGATACGGCGCGTCTTGTTGCAGTGCGTCCGCCCAGGCGCGGGCGATGGGCAGCAGGCGGCGGTACAACGATGCCCGCAGCGCTTCAAGCGTGGCGGTGCTATCGGATTGAGCGAGCTTGCGCGCGGCCTCCTGCGGAAAGAGACCGGGCAACAGCGCCCAACCTTCTGCGTTCAACTGTTGGCCGATAAGGGGCCAGTCGTAGCGGTCCAGCGGCAGGTGGGGCGGCGCGGCTAAGAGGGAAGTCATGGCGGGGTTGTCATTGCGAAAAGGGAGGCGGAAAGCGCGGCATAAAGCGCGGCATAAAGCGCGGCGATACCAGCGGCAGCAAGGGTTGTAAAAACGCGCGGCATACCCGATCAGCCAGCTTAATCGCGCGCTGCCGTGCGCGTCACTCCGAAGCTTGCGGCCGGGGCGGGCCACAAGGTTGGCCCCGAACCATGAAGTATGCTTACCCGCTTCATGAACCCCCTGATTGCGCCCGCCCCATGACTGATTTTCCGTTTGACGCCGTGCTGTTCGATTGTGACGGCGTGCTGGTTGATTCCGAACCCATCACCAGCCATGTGCTGGCCCAGATGCTGAACGAGCTGGGCTGGGACATCACCCACGAAGAAACCATGCGCATCTTCACGGGCAAAGCCGTCAAGGACGAGCTGCCGATGATTGAGGCGCGAACCGGCGCCAAACTGGGACCCGACTGGTTCGGCGAATTCCGCCAGCGCCGCAACGCCGCGCTGGATCGCGACCTGCTGGAAATTCCCGGCGCGCCCGACGCGGTGCGCGCCTTGCACCGCACGCTGGACGGCCGCATCGCCGTGGCGTCCGGCGCCGACCGCCACAAGGTGGAACTGCAATTGGCCAAGGTCGGTATCGCGGCGTGTTTTGACGGCCGCGTTTTCAGCGGTCACGAGATGCCGCGCAGCAAGCCGTTTCCGGACGTGTACCTGGCGGCCGCGCAAGCGCTGGGTGTTGACCCCAAGCGCTGCGCCATTGTTGAAGACACGGTCACCGGCGCCACCGCCGGGGTGGCCGCGGGCGCCACGGTGTTCGGCTACAGCCCCGACGCCAACGGCCACAGCGGCGCCGAGGCGCTGCGCAATGTGGGCGTGGCTCACGTGTTCACCGACATGACGCAACTGCCCGCGCTGCTGGCGGGCTGGCAAGCCGCCGCGCGCTGATTTATCTGGCCAGGTCAAACGCTGCCCAAACGCGATTAAGCGTGGACTTAAGCGCGACCTAAGCACGACCTAAGCGACTAAGCGCGACGCAAGCGCGGCCCGACACGCCGGCCAAGCGCCGTCCGCCGCGTTACTTCGCGTAATTGGCGTATTGCTCGCCGCCGTCCAGGTCAATCACGGTGCCGCTCAGGTAACCGGCGCGCGGCGACGCGCCGAACACAATCATGTCGGCCACTTCGTCGGGTTCCATCAGCCGGTTGAAGGGCAGGTCCGACAGCGTTTCCTGCCACCGCGTCTCGTCGCCCCAGCGCGCTTGCGCGCGTTGCCGGGCAAGCGTCAGCACGCGGTCGGTTCGCGTGCGCGAAGGGTTGACGCCAAAGACACGCACGCCGTGGCGCGGCGCTTCGCCACCCAGCGCGCGGGTGAACGCAATCAATGAGGCATTGGCCGCCGCGCCGCAGATGTAGTCCGCGCGCGGCGCCGCGCCCGCCATGCCGATGATGTTGGCGATGACGCCCGCGCCCGCCTCGCGCATGTGGGGGTAGTAGCAGCGCGCCAGGCTGATGTAGCCGTGTACCTTCAGTTCCCACCCCGCGCGCCAGCGCTCGTCTTGCACCTGGTCCAGTGCGCCGCCCGGTACCGCGCCCGCGTTGTTGACCAGTATGTCGATGGGCCCGGTTTCCTTGGCCAGCTTTTCCGCCGCGCCGGGCAGGGCCAGGTCCAGCGTGATGGCATGCGCCGCGCGGCCGCTTTGTTCAAGGATGGATGCCGTGGCGTGATGCAGCGCCGCATCGTCGCGCGCCACCAGAATCGGGTCGGCGCCCTCGCGCGCGAAGGCCGCGGCGCAGGCCAGGCCGATGCCCTTGGATGCCCCCGTGATCAACACACGCTTTCCGTCAAGCTGCAAGTCCATGTATGGCTCCTGTGGTGTCACGCCCGCACGCGCGGTGCACGCATTGGTTGTAAACCAGTTGTGCGGCCGGTGCCAGCGCGGACATGGCGCGGGCGCGGCCGCGCCTGCTATGCTCGACCCACCTCATCACGTTGACCTTGTTGCCTTCACCCCCACACTCTTCAACCCGTGCCTTTCAGGATGCAACAGATGGCGGAAGTCTGGTTTGAAATCTGGTCCACCGTGCGTAGCGAATTCGCGGATATTCCGGATGTCGGCGAAGCCACGCGCATTGTGTTGCGCTTGGGCATGGCCGTGATCCTGGGTGGCCTGCTGGGTTTTGAGCGCGAGCGCAGCGGCAAGGCCGCGGGCCTGCGTACTCATATGCTGGTCGCGCTGGGCGCGGCCATTTTTGTATTGGTGCCCTTGCAGGGCGGCATGGAAGTCGGCGACATCAGCCGGGTGTTGCAGGGCGTGATCGCCGGCATCGGCTTTCTGGGCGCGGGCGCCATCATCAAGCTCAGCGATGAACGCGAGATCCACGGGCTGACCACCTCGGCCAGCATCTGGATGACCGCCGCCATCGGCGTGGCGGCAGGCATGGGCCGCGAAGCCACGGCGCTGGTCAGCACCTTGTTGGCGTTGTTCGTGCTGGCGGTGCTGCGCCGCGTCGAGGCGCGCATTTCCGACGGCCCGGAAAAAAAGGGCGTCATCGCCACCGACGACAAGCCTCGCGGCAACGGCTGACGTCCCGGCCAGACCCGTCAAGCCCCAGCCCAGCCCAGCCATGCCATGCCAAGTCTGGCCTAGCCTGGCCGAGCGGAGCCGAGCCGCTCGGCCAGGCTTCACGTACCGCCGGAGACGTCGATGAACGAGCCGCTGGTATAGCCGGCTTCTTCGGAAAACAGCCACATGACGGCGCCGGCCACTTCTTCCACCGAGCCGCCGCGCCGCAGCGGGATCACGCTTTTCAGCCGATCCACCCGGCCCGGCTCGCCGCCGCTTGCGTGCATGTCGGTGTAGATGGTGCCGGGGCGCACGCCGTTCACGCGGATGCCTTCGGGCGCCACCTCTTTCGACAGCCCGATGGTCATCGTGTCCAGCGCGCCCTTGGAGGCCGCGTAGTCCACGTATTCATTGGGCGAACCCAGGCGCGCCGCCGCCGACGACACGTTGACGATGGCGCCGCCCTGGCCGCCATGGCGCGTCGACATCCGGCGCACGGCTTCGCGCGCGCACAGGAAAGCGCCGATGACGTTGGTGGACAGCACGCGCAGCAGGCGGTCGGCTTCCATCTGGTCCAGCCGCATCTGCGTTTCCAGGATGCCGGCGTTGTTGACCAGGGCATCGATGCGGCCCAGTCGCTCGTCCAGCGTGCGGAACATGTGCAGCACATCATCTTCCTGCGACACGTCGGCCTGGATGGCCAGCGCGGTGCCGCCCGCCTGCTGGATCTCGGCCACGACGGCGTCGGCGGCGTCCGAGTGGGTGCGGTAATTGATGCCGACCGCGTAGCCGCGGCGCGCGGCCAGCTTGGCGACGGCGGCGCCGATGCCACGGCTGCCGCCGGTAACGAGCATGACTTTGGGCATGGTGTCCTCCTGGGGGGAATTCACGGTAGCAGAATCACGGGGGAAAGATCCAGACGTCGTTTGGCGCACTGCGCTCGCCGCCCTGGTCGCCGGTATTGGGCACGCCGCAGGGTTCCACCAGCATCAGATGCGCTTCTTCGACAGCACAGGGTTTGTGTTCCACGCCCTTGGGGATGACGGTCATGTCGCCGGGCCCCAGGTCGATATGGCCGTCGCGCAGGTCGATGCGCAATCGGCCGCTGATTACGATGAAGGTTTCGTCGGTATCGGCATGGCTGTGCCAGACGAAGTCGCCTTGCACCTTGACCACCTTGAATTGGTAGTCGTTCATCTGCGCGATGACCTTGGGGCGCCAGTGCTCGGAAAACAACGCAAGCTTGCCGGCGATATTGATGGCGGAAATGGGGGGCATGGTGGAACCTGGACAAGAAGAGAGAGGTACAGATTAGGGCGCGACGGGCATCGCGTCTTGTACGTTCTTGCAGGTTTTGCAGGTTTTGCCGGCTTGCGCGGGCATGTCGTAGCCATGACCACCGAAATAGGCTTCGATGCGCTCGACGTGGCCGGAGGTGGCCGCGCGGAGAATCCAGTCCTGTTTCGGGTTGGCCAGGGTCATGGCGGTCTTGCCTGGCGCCAGGAGCGCTAGGGGCGCTTCATTTGCACCAGTATGAATTCATTGCCGTACAGGTCAATGAAGTGGGCATAAATGGTGGTGTCGTCATGGATGGGCTCCTTGGTGAAGCGCACCCCGCGCGCGGTGAAGTTGCTGTGGTCGCGCATGACGTCGTCGGTGTAGAACACCCCAACCGGCTGGCCGCCGGTCTGGTCGCCGACGCGGTCGCGTTGCGCCTGGGTCAGGGCTTGCAACAGCCAGACGCCCACGGCGGGCTGGGACGGCAGGCGCAGGTGCACGTAGCGCTGCTGGCCCACGGGCATATCTGCGAACACCTCCATGCCCAGCTTGTCTTGATAGAAGGAAATGGCGGTGTCGTAGTCGTTCACGAGAAGGACGAGACGGCCCAGCGAATGCATGTCAGGACTCTCTTTGAGGTTAAGCGTGCGGCTATGCTAACCCGGCCGCGCCGCTTTTCCCTCAATTGGCCCTGCGCAATGGCCCCGGGGTGGGCGGCCGCCAGGCTCAACCCGCCTTGCGCAGGGTGAAATTGACCCGTTGGCTGCCCAGCCGGGGGTGAGGCGCGTCCTTCATCGGCAGCACGCCGTGATAGCGCAGCCGGTCCACCCCGCCCCAGACGACGACGTCGCCATGCAACAACGGCACCCGCGCGGCCTTGTCCGTGCGCGCGTGGCCGCCGAACAGGAACAGGGCGGGCATGCCCAGCGACACCGACACGATGGGCGCGTCGTAATCGCGTTCGTTCTTGTCCTGGTGCAGCGACAGGCGCGAGCCGGGTTCGTAGCGGTTTACCAGGCAGGCATCGGGGGTAAAGGCCGGGAAGCCCGCATCGGCCGCGGCGGCCTGCGCCAGCCGCAGAAAGGCGTCGGGCAGATCGGGCCAGGGCTGGCCGGATAGCGGGTCGATGCGCGTGTAGCGGTAGCCGTGCGCGTCCGACGTCCAACCCAGGGTTCCGCAATTCGTCAGCGCCACAGACATGGTGTAGCCGCCCGGCGTGTGCATGTGGCGAAACGGCGATTGCGCGGCCACTGCGTCCACGCCTTGCAGCAGCGCGTCCGTGTAGGGCAGTGCAAACCCGCGCAGCACGAAAGATTGCGGGCCGATCTGCTCGCGGCCGTGCTGGGCGGTGTCTTCGTCGTTGAACAGTTCCAGCGTCATGGCGTGCGGTTACTGTGCGTCGTGAAAGATCAGGCCCAGCGTATGGCGGCGGCCGCTGCGCAAAGCGCTCACGCCGTGCCGCATCGCCACCTTGCGCCAACTGCGCGTACCCGGCACGGGCCGCTGGTTCACGGTGAAGATCAGCGCGTCGCCTTGTTGCAGCGACAGCACCTCGGCGCGCTGCTCGCGGCTGCTGGTTTCCTGCATGACGAATTCGCCGCCCGTGAAATCAACACCCGGGCGAGACAGCAGCACCGCCACTTGCAGGGGAAACACGTGTTCACCGTACAGGTCTTGATGCAGGCAGTTGTAGTCGCCGGGGCCGTATTGCAGGATCAAGGGCGTGGGCCGCCGTTGCCCGGCGTCGTGGCAACGTTGCAAAAAGGTGGCGTGATCATCGGGGTATTGCACGGCGATACCCATCTGCCGGTTCCACCGGTTGGCGATGGGCGCCAGGCGGGGGTACAGCGCGGTGCGCAGGTCTTGCAGCAGGGGCGGCAGCGGGTACGAAAAGTACTGATATTCGCCGCGCCCGAAGCCATGTCGCGCCATCACGATGCGGCTGCGGTAGCGGTCCGTGGCGCAATAGGCATTGGCCAACTCGGTGCATTGGGCAGGGGTCAACAGGCCGGGCAAGATCGCATTGCCGTGCGCGTCCAGGGACTGCGTGACGGCGGTCCAGTCCAGGTCGGGCAAAGGCGGGCGGGGCGGGGCGTGCATGATGGGGGGCAAGGCGTGTGTTGGGCTGAAAGGCAGCGGCTGAAACGCAGGGGCCGAACAACAGCGGCTGAAAAGATCAGTCTACGTCCGCCGCCGTCGCCGTGAACTCCGCTTGTTGCGATGGCGTCACAGCATGGATTCCAGCGGCAACAGCGACACGAACCACACCGAGAACCGCTTCCACACCGACGTGCCCGGCTCGGTGTTGTGCCGCAGCGTCTTGCCGTCGCGCTGTTCCAGCCAGTACAAGCTGCCTTGCTCGTCCAGGCATACCCGATACGCTACCTTGGGTACTTCTTCTTGAAAGGCCTCGGCAATGCGGCCGGCCATCGTGGGGCTGTCGATCACAAAACCCAGCTCGGTGTTCAGCATGGCCGAACGCGGATCAAAGTTGAACGAGCCAACGAAGATGCGTTGACCGTCCACCGCGAAGGTCTTGGCGTGCAGGCTGGAACCCGAACTCCCAAACGGCCCCATGCTCTTGTTGCGCTCGGCCCCACCCGCTTTGCGCTTCATTTCATACAGCTCGACGCCGCTGACCAGCAGGTCCTTGCGGCGCTTGGCGTAGCCGGAGTGCACCACTGCCACGTCGGTGGCCTCCAGGGCATTGGTCAGCACCCGCACCTTCACCCCGTTTCGCGCCAGCCTTGCAAAGGACTGGGTGCCGTCGGCCGTGGGCACAAAATAGGGCGACACCAGTTCCATGTCTTGCGTGGGCGTGCCGATGATGTCGTAAAGCTGGTGCGGCAGCATGGCTTCGCGTGGCGCGGTGCCCAGAGTCTTGCGCGGGTCGTCGCTGACCATGCGGGTCTCGGCCCATTCCAGGTCCAGTTCGCCTTGCAACAGTTGCCGGATGAAGGGCAACTGCTTCAGCGCCTGGGCATACGTGGCGGCCTCGGGCGACCGTTCGACCTTGCTGGCCTGCTCCTCCAGCGCTTCCAGTTCGCCGGGCAGGGC
Organism: Achromobacter spanius; assembly: GCF_002812705.1. Taxonomy (NCBI): domain Bacteria; kingdom Pseudomonadati; phylum Pseudomonadota; class Betaproteobacteria; order Burkholderiales; family Alcaligenaceae; genus Achromobacter; species Achromobacter spanius. The sequence goes on from NZ_CP025030.1 coordinate 2,724,675, forward strand.
CGGCTTCAGCAAGCGGTCCACCGGGTAGGCGGAATCGCTGGCCCAGTAGCGGTCGAAGTCCCGCGACACATCATTGACCGCTGCGCCGATCGCCAACACGTCCAGGTCGGCGAACAACACCCCGCTGCCCGCCCCAAAATACTCATCGCCGATGTTACGGCCACCGATGATGGTGGCCTGGTTGTCGGCGGTGAATGACTTGTTGTGCATGCGCCGATTCAAGCGGCTGAAATCCGTTAGGTAGCCCAAGGGTTTCGGCCAGCGCAGCACGAAAGGGTTGTATAGCCGCACTTCAATATTGGGGTGCGTATCCAGCGCGGCCAGCACCTTGTCCAGACCAGCGGTGCCGTTGTCGTCCAGCAGCAGGCGCACGCGCACGCCCCGGTCGGCGGCTTCGTGCAGCGCTTCCAGCAGCATGGTGCCGGTCATATCGTTGTGCCAGATGTAGTACTGCACATCCAGGCTGCGCTCGGCCGCGCGCGCCAGCATCATGCGGGCGGCAAAGGCGTCATGGGCATCGCTCAAGGGATGGATACCCGATTTTCCGGGATGGGCGGCCGCCTTCGGCGCAATGCCGCGACCCAGCGGCGTGGCGAGCGACTCGTCAGGCGTCAAGGCCTGCGATTCGCTGCGCTTGTCCAACGGCGGCAGGGCGCAACCGCCCAAAAACGATAGGCAAAGTAGGGACATGAGTAGGATTCTGGCCAAAGGCATGCCGTATTGTGCCGAAGTTTTATTTAAGTTCCGATCTTGCTGGTTTTTCGTATGTGAGATAAATTCCCATATATGGAAAATGCACCCGTCGATACTGATCTGGACCGCCGCATCGCCCAGCGGCTGAAGGCGCTGCGGCATGAGCGCGGCTGGTCCCTGGACGAGCTTGCCGGCTTGGCGGGGGTCAGCCGCGCCACCTTGTCGCGCCTGGAAAATGCCGACGTCAGCCCCACCGCCGCCGTGCTGGGCAAGCTGTGCGCCGCGCACGGCCTGACCATGTCGCGCCTGATGATGATGGTGGAAGACGACTTCGCGCCGCTGGTGCCCGAACACGCCCAGGCCGTGTGGGTCGACGACAGCGCGGGTTTTCGCCGCCGTTCGGTATCCCCGCCCGCGCAGCAACTGGCCGGCGAAGTCCTGGCCTGCGAACTGGCGCCCGGCGCTCGCATTGCCTACGACCAATCGCCCCGGCCCGGCCTGGAACATCATCTGCTGATGCTGGAAGGCGAATTGAGCATCACCGTGGATGGGCAGTCGCACACCCTGGCGCCTGGCGATTGCCTGCGCTACCAACTGTTCGGCGCCAGCCTGTTCGTTACCCCGCCGCAACGCGGCGCCCGCTATTTGCTGTTCATCGTCTGAGCCCACCATGCCCCAAGACAACAACCGCCTTGAAGTGTCCCTGTTGACGGCCGACGCCGCAGAAGCCTGCCTGGCCGAACTGGGCGGCCTGCTGCACGCCTGCGTGCAGGACGGGGCCAGCGTCAGCTTCGTCCTGCCATTTTCGACCGACGACGCCTATGCCTTCTGGCGGGCAAAAGTACTGCCCGCGGTTGCGCAAGGTGGTTTGTCGTTGTGGATCGCGCGCGAGGGCGGCCGCCTGGCCGGCGCCGTGCAACTGGACTGCGATACGCCGCCCAATCAACCGCATCGGGCCGAGATCCGCAAGCTGCTGGTCCATCCGGACTTCCGCCGCCGCGGCATCGCCCGCCGCCTGCTTGCCGAAGCCGAAACGCAGGCCGTGACGCTGGGCCGCAGCCTGATCACCCTGGATACCCGCACCGGCGATAGCGCCGAACCCTTGTATACGTCGGCCGGCTATATCGCGGTGGGACAAATCCCCGGCTTCAGTCGCGACCCGCATGACGCGGGCAAGGTGGATGCGACAACGATCATGTACAAGCGGGTTTGAACCTGAGCCCGATCAAGTCAATGTTGGCCCGCTTGCCCTGCGGCGCGCGCCGCAGGCAGGGGATTTATCGCATCAAGCCAGCGGCTTGATCCCCACGCTGTAAGGGGGGGCGTTGCCGCGCGCGGGGGCCTTGATCTTCAGCATCGAGCCGCCGGGGGTGAACTCGAATTCCTGGAACGGTACTTCAAACCATTGGTGAAAGCTGGTGCGCGAGAACTCGGGCACCCAGACCTTGGGGCGCTTGGCATCGCAATGGAATTCGACCAGGGTGCGGTCGATGCCCAGCGGACGGGTGTTGCCGATGCGGTAGCTGACGCGCAGCTCGGCGCTTTCGGTCGAGCCGGGGCGCCAGGTCAGGCCGATGGATTCCATGAAGTGTTCAATCGCCTGAATGCCGCGATGCATAGTTGACTCCGAATGCTGTCGGGCGCGTCACGCGCCCACAAAAATCCGCCGCGTTGCGCGGCGGGAAACAGACGGATTATCCGCCATTCCGTGGCGGGCTGCCCGGCAGGGGGGCATTGCCGGGTGCCGCGCAGAACCGCAGGATGGCATCCGCCACGGCCTGCGGGGCTTCCCGCTGGGGGAAATGGCCCACGCCGTTCAGCACAAGGCGTTCGTAAGCGCCGCTGAAAAAGTGTTCCTTGCCGTCGGACGTGGCGGGGTGGTTGGCGGCATCGGCCCCGCCGTGCAGCACCAGCGTTGGTACCGTCAATACGGGTGCGGGGGTGAGTCGGGCGGTGTCGGCCGCGTAGGCCGGATCGCCTTCGGCGTGCCCCCAGCGGTGCCGATAGGAATGCAGCACGACGTCGGCCCAATCGGGGTTGTCGAACGCGCGCGCCGCTTCGTTGAAATCATCCGGCGCGTACCAGGCGCCGGGCGACCAGGTGTCCCACATCATGCGGGCAAAGGCCTGACGGTCGTCGCGCACGGTGGCCGCGCCCCGGGGCGTGGCCATGTACCAGTGGTACCAATAGTTGCGCGCCTGCATAAGCGGCAGTACCTGGTTCGGGTCGTTGGTGCCGTAGCCCACCGACAGCAGGATCAGTTGCGTTGCCACGCCGGGCCGCAGGCCGCAGGCGTTGGCGGCGGCGCGCGCGCCCCAGTCGTGGCCGACCAGGGTGGGGCGGTCCAAGGCCAGCGCGTCGATGAAGTCCAGCAGATCGCGCCCCAGTGCGGCCAGCTCGCCGCTGCGGGGCGTGGCGGCGTGCCGAAAGCGCGTCGGTCCAAAGCCGCGCAGCGCGGGGCACAGTACGCGGTAGCCGTCGGCGGCCAAACGCGCCGCGACCGGGGTCCAGCATTCCGGGCTGTCCGGCCAGCCATGCACCAGCACGGCGGTGCGCGACCCGGCGGGGTTCCATTCCAGGTAGGCGATATCCAGCAAGGGCGTTAGTACCTGGGCGTAGGCGGACATGGCGGTGGCTCCTTGGGTTGGGATGACGCTGTCACGATACCGGGTCGAGTTGTCATGATTCATGATGAATGAAAGGCTATTATCAATGCTTCGTGAATTAACAGGCAGTGGTCATGGATACCCTCAACGACTCGGCAGGCGCAGTGTTGGACCTGACCTTGTTGCGCACCTTTATCGAGGTGGTCGACTGCGGCGGCTTTGCGCTGGCCGCCGATGCGCTGGCGCTCACGCCGTCGGCGGTCAGCGGCCACATCAAGCGGCTTGAAATGCTGGCCGGCGCCACTTTGCTTGCGCGCACCACGCGCAGCTTCGAACTGACGCCCGCCGGCCAGACGCTGTACGCCTATGCCCGCAACATCGTCGACCTGGAACGCGAGGCCCGTGCCCGCCTGAGCGGCGCACGCTTGAAGGGCCGCCTGCGTATCGGTTCGTCCGAAGACTTTGCAGGCGCGTGGCTGGCGCAAGTGCTGCAAGCCTTTCATCGGGCGCACCCGGATGCGTCGATCGAGCTGAAGGTGGGCATCACCGCCGACCTGCTGCGCCAGCAGGCGCGCGGCAAGCTGGACGTGGTCTTCGGCAAGCAATGCGCGCGCGTGCAAGATGAGGGCGAACTGCTGTGGGAAGAGGATTTGGTGTGGGCCTGGGGCGAAGACCAGCCCTGGGAACCCGATGCGCCCGTGCCCTTGGCGGTGTTTCCGGATCCGTGCGTGTACCGCGCGGCGGCCATCGCAGCGCTCTCGCAGGCGGGCAAGCCGTGGCTGCCGGCGTTTGAAAGCGGCAGCATGGCGGGCTGCCTGGCTGCCGCGCAAGCAGGCTTTGCCGTGGCGCCGGTGGCGCGCAGCCAGTTGCGCGAGGGCCTGCGCGCCTTGTCGCAAGAGGACGGCATGCCCGATCTGCCGGCGGCGCGCTTCTACGCCTATTTGCGTTCAGAGGAATCCGCGGTGCAGGGTTTGGTGTCGGCGGTTCGGCAGACCGGCCAGCGGCGGCGGTTTTCGCGCTGAATGCCGCGTCGAGCCCGCCTTGGCTCCAGCTTGGCGCCGCATCGACACCGCATCGAACCCGCGTCGTCTCCACATGGGTTCCTGCTCGGGCCTTGGCGCCGCGCCTACCCCGGTGCGCGGCATCAACGTAGGAATAGGCAGGTTTCCAGCAAGAACGAGCCTGTACGCACCCGCGCTCGATTCTTAATATCCCTTCCAGGCTAGGGGTTGATGTTTTCGTCATGGAAAGCGTTGTCCCGAGCCGGCCGCCAGGCATCTTGCCGGAGGCCGCAAGCACGACAAGCAAGGGAAGGGAATCGCATGAAATCCGAAAAAATCTGGTTGGTGACGGGCGCATCGACGGGCCTGGGCCTGGCATTGGTGCGGATGCTGCTGGACCTGGGGCACAAGGTGGCGGCGACGTCGCGGGATGGCGATGCATTGCTGGACGCGGTGGGCGCGAAGCTTGAAGGGCAGTTCCTGCCGCTGACGGTGGACGTGGCGGATGAACGCAGCGTGCGCCGCGCGGTGGCCGCCACGCTGGCGGCCTTTGGCGGGGTGGACGTGTTGGTGAACAACGCGCGGGCGGCGTGCCCGGGCTCGTTGGCCGAGCTGTCCGACGCCGACGTGCGCGCCGCGTTTGATATCAATGTCTTCGGTGCGCTCAATATGATCCGCGCCGTATTGCCGCGCATGCGGGCGCAGGGCAGCGGGCATGTGATCAATGTCTCGTCGATCTTGGGCTTTGATGGCAGGCATGCCGAGTGGGGCGCCTACAGCGCCGCCAAGTTCGCGGTGTGCGGCATGACCGAGGCGCTGGCGGCGCAAGCCGCGCATTGGGGCGTGCGCGTGTCGCTGGTGTACCCGGGCGCCATGCGGGCGGTATCGCCGCGTGATGGCGGCGGCTCTCCCGAGCGGGCCGCGCGCGCCGTCCAGGCGCATGACGGCGGCGATGCGGCCAAGGCGGCGCAGGCGTTGATTCAGGCGGCCGAAGCGCAGTACGCGCCGCTGCACCTGTTTCTGGGGCGCGATGCGTTTGACCAGGCGCGCGGCAAGATCCAGTCGGTGCAGCAGGAACTGGCGCGCTGGCGCGACATGTCGGTGTCCATCGGCTTCGTGGACGAGCGGCGCCTGGCGGCATGACGAGTGGTGCGCATTGGGCGCGGTAGGCCGTCAAGCCGCGCGCCACGCGTGGTTTACCTGATCAGGCCGCCCGCCAAGCGTGGTGTACCCGATCAAGCCGCGCGCCGAATGCGGCTTAGCCCGCCCAGCCTTGGGCCACTTGCCACGCGCCCAGCAAGGCCAGGCTGATCATGAAGCACAGCTTGAATGTGCGGGCCGACAGTTTTCCCCGCAGCCATTGCCCCAGCGCCATGCCGGCCAGCGCGGGTAGCAGCATCAACAGGGATGCGCTGGCGGCGCCCGGGCTGTAGCCGCCGTTGAGCCACAGCCCCGCCGCCAGCGCCACCGTAGACACCGTAAATGAAATGCCCATGGCCTGGATCAATCCGTCCTTGCCCAGGTTCAAGGCTTGCAGGTAGGGCACGGCGGGAATCACGAACACCCCGGTGGCCGCCGTGATCACGCCGGTGATCGTGCCCACCAGCGCGCCCAGCACGCGCTCGTGCCGGCGCGGCACGCTGGGCGGCGAACCGAACAGGCCCCACGCGGCATAGGCGATCAGCGCCAGCCCCAGGCAAACACTGGCCCAACGCCCGCTGGGCGCGCCCAGCCACATCGCACCGGCCAGCGTTCCCACGCACACGCCGACCTGCATGGTGCCGATGCGCCGCAGGGTAGGCGCCAAGTGGGCCAGGGTCGCGCCTGCCACAGGTTGGTGATCAAGGATGGCACGATCAGCAAGGCGGCGGCCTGCGCGGGCGCCATCACCAAGGCCAGCATTGCCATGGAAATAGTGGGCAGCCCCAAGCCCACCACGCCCTTGACCACACCGGCCAGGACGAACACGGCGACGACGGCGGCCAGTATTGCCGGGGTGCCGCCGGGCAAGAGATCCATCGTCGTCATGTCGCCACCGTGTGGTGGGCAGGGCTATGGCCTTGCCTGATGCTGACCACGAATGGGCGGAGGTCAGCCGGGCAGGCGTGCTTGCCGGCGGGATGTGGGCTTGGCGTGGAATTCGTCATTTTTTAAGGCCATTCAAGTCATTGATAGACGAATTCTGCTCCGCATTGCGCCGCCATCGATATCGGGATCTTGCATAGCCGTCCTATGGCTGAGCCATAGGCTCGCATGCTACGCTGGCCGCATGCGATTCGACCTGACCGACCTTCGTCTTTTCCTCAACGTGCAGGAATCGGGCTCCATCACAGCGGGCGCCAAGCGCAGCTATATGACGCTGGCGTCGGCCAGTGAACGCATCCGGGGCATGGAAGGCGACCTGGGCGTGCCGCTGTTGCTGCGCGCGCCTCGCGGCGTGGAGCCCACCCCGGCCGGCCAGACGCTGGCGCATCACGCGCGCGTTGTGCTGGCGCAGATCGACCGCATGCGCGGCGAGCTCGACCACTTTGGCCACGGCCTGAAAGGGCATGTGCGCGTGCTGTGCAACACCACGGCCTTAAGTGAATACCTGCCGCCCGTGTTGGGCGATTTTCTGCGCGACCATCCTCGTGTGTCGGTGGACCTGGAAGAAAAATCCAGCCTGGAAATTGCCGATGCCTTGCGCGCGGGCACCTGCGATATCGGGGTGCTGGCGGACTCGGCGGACCTGCATGGGCTGCATCCCCAGACCTTTCGCCATGATCCGCTGACCGTGATCGTGCCGCGTGGCCATGCGCTGGCGCAGCGGCAGTCGGTCACGCTGAGCGAGGTAACGGACGAGGCTTTCGTGGGGCTGGTCGAAGGCAGTGCCTTGCAAGACCATATTGCGCATCACGCGCGGCGTAGCGGCAAGGTGTTGTCGTACCGCGTGCGTTTGCGCGGCTTCGATGCGGTGTGCCGGATGGTGGGGCAAGGCGTGGGCATCGCGATCGTGCCGCGCGTGGCGGCCGTGCGCCTGGGTCGGGCGGCGGGCGTGCAGCGCGTGGCGCTGGCCGATGCCTGGGCCGCGCGCAACTTGGTGTTGTGCGTGCGTGACGCGCTGCCGCCGTATGCCGCCGAACTGGTGACGTACGCGCTGCGCGATGCCCCGGTTACGAACGCACCAAGGGGCGGGCCTTTTGCAGATGGCCCGGCGCAAACCACGAGCCGGAAGCGACCGCGGCCAGAATGATCAAGCCGTACAGGCACATCGCCACGGCCGCCACCAGGAAGAACACCGTCAGCGACCCGGTCAGGTGCAGCGCGATGGCGCCCGCGCCCACCGCCGTCACCAGGCGCAGGCCGCCGGCCACCAACGGCCACTTCAAGCGCCCCGCGCCTTGCGAGGCGAAGTACATCGAAAACCCCAACGCAAAGAATCCGTACACAGGACCGACGGTGCGCAGGTAGTCGGCGCCGGCTTGCAGCATGTGGTCTTCGGCGCCGAACAGCCGCAGCCAGGCCTCGGGGAAAAACGCCGCCGTCAGCCCGATGGCTTCGGCCAGCACGAAGGCCATGGCGCCGCCCGTCAACGCAATACGCATTGCGCGCTCGGGCCGCCCCGCGCCGATGTTGGACGCCACCATCGCAACCATCGGTGCGCCCAGCCCGAAGGCAATGGGCATCAGCAAATATTCCAGCCGCACGGCAATGCCGTAGCCGGCCACGGCGGCCGTGCCGGCATAGGCGCCGACCAAGGCCGCCGTCAGCGCCACCACGGCATTGGTCAGCAGCGGGTTCAGAGTTGCCAATGCGCCCACGCTAAGAATGCTGCGCATCAGTGTCCAGTGCAGCCGGCTCGCGACCAGCCGCGCGGGGTTGCGGCCGCTGGCGCAGTAGAGTCCCAGGATCAGCGCGCCCACGCCGTAGTAGATGACGAGTGCCCAACCGCCGCCCGCTACGCCCAGGGCGGGAAACGGACCCCAACCGAAGATCAGGCAGGGCGACAAGGGCACCAGCAGCAAGGCCCCGCCGCAGATCACCGCGCCTGGCACCAGCATGTTGCCGGTGCCCCGGATGACGCTGGCAAAAGCGTTCATCAGCCACATCAGGACGATGCCGCCGAAGATCACGTTGGAATAGGTCAGCGCGGCGTCCAGCGCTTCGCCTTGTGCGCCCAGCGCGCGATACAACTGCGGCCCGAAGGCCAGCATCAGCACACAGAAGAGCATGCCCAAGATCGCGTTGAGCACCACGGCGTGCAGCACCAGTTGGTCTGCTTCCTGCCGGCGCCCCCCGCCCAGCGCGCGCGCCACGGCCGCAGAAATGCCGCCGCCCATCGCGCCTTGCGACATATTGCCCATCAGGAACAGCACCGGCACCACCAGCGCCACGCCAGCCAGCACCGAGGTGCCCAACCGCGCCAGGAACCAGGTTTCGATCAGGCTGGTGGCGGACTGCGCCGTCATCATCAACACATTGGGCCAGGCCAGGCGGGCCAGCGTGGGGGCAATGGGCGCGTCAAGCATGGCTTGCAGGCGCGGGTTGGTGGAGCTTGCCGTGGGGGAGGGTGATGGGGGGCTGGCTGACATGAGCGTAGGCCGGAATGGAGTGCGATAAAATTTACGTGCATATGCCAATATCTGTCAAGAATGGGCTGGACGCGAGGCGACCCCGGCAGTAGGGTATTGACCTGCCTGACCCGGTTTGCTGTCGCTGTCGCTGCGCTTGCCTTCGCCTTAAGTCCTTGTCCTTGTCCTTGCCCTTGCTGTTGTTCTATTCCTGCCCCCATGTCCGACGCTGAACCCTCTGCCCCCGCCACCATCACGGACCCGCTGGTCTGCAACGGCGCCGCCTTGCGCAAGGCGACCCGGCGCGTGTCGCAGTTGTATGACACGGTGCTTGCGCCTTGCGGCTTGAAGGTGTCGCAGCATTCCATCCTGATCCACATTGCCCGCGCGGGTTCGCCGTCCATGACCGACCTGGCGCGCGCGCTGGTGCTGGACCGCTCGGCGCTGGCGCACAACCTGAAGCCGCTGGAACGCGACGGTTATGTGGAAATGTCGCGCGACGAGCGTGATGGGCGTAGCCGCCGCGTGGCGCTGACCGACGCTGGCCGCGCCAAGCTGGCCGAGTCCAAACGCTTGTGGAAAGATGCGCAAAGCCGTTTCGAAGCGGCGTACGGCGCTGAGCGCGCCGCCGCGTTGCGCCATGCGCTGGCGGACATTTTTTCCGACGAGTTCGCGCTGGCCTTTAGTCGCGGCTAGTGCTTAGCGATTAGTGGCCGGCGGCTAGCGCGCGCGGCCAGACCCTGCATCAACACGCCGGCCAGCACGCACCCCATGCCGGCCGCTTGGGCCAGCGTGACCGTTTCACCCAGCACACTGGCGGCCAGCAGCACCGCGCACACAGGCGCCAGCGCGGTGAACAGCGCCGCTTCCGATCCGCGCACGCGCGCAGCACCCGCATACCAGAGCAGAAATCCCCCCACCGTGGGCACGAGCGCGTAATAGCCCACCGCCATCACGGCGTCGGTCGACATGTTCAATGTCCAAGGCGACTCGGCCAAACTTGCCAGCGCCGAAAATGCCAGGCCGAATCCCGCCATCACCGTCGACAGCGCCAGCGGCGGTACGGGCACGCGCAAGCGCTTGTTGAGCAGGACGAAAAGCCCTTCGCACACGACCGCGCCCAGAATCAGTGCATTGCCGGTCCACGACGTGGCCCGGTCCGCGTTTGCGCCGTCACGAGCCATGAGCCAGACGCCGAAAGCCGCCATGGCGATGGCGCCCAGCGTGGCCTTGCCCGGGCGTTCGCCCAGCACCAGCACGGCGATGGCGGCGGACACCAGCGGCAAGGTGCCCAGGATGATGCCGCCATCCACGGCCGAGGCGCGTTGCAAGCCAGCGATCAACAGCGTCGTATAGCCCACGCTGCCGGCAATGGCCTGCGCCGCCAGCAGCAGCCAGTCACGCCTTTGCAGGCGGGGCAGGCGCGCGCCGGTAGCGGCCATCAGCAAGGCGAAGCAGGGCAGCGCGATGGCGAAACGCAGGGCGGTGGCGGTGAAGGGCGGCATGCCCGCCCCGATGATCTTGCTGGCGATGACCGTGCTGCCCACCAGCGCCATGGCCGCAGCCAGAAAGCCATAACCCCACATTCGTTTGTTCGTGTCCATTGCCGTGCCAAGTGTGGAAAGCATGCAGCGTAGGGCGCATGGGCACGGCCGGTCTTGAACGAAATTGCAGCGGGTGAGTGCAGGCGCGGGTTTAGATCAGGCGCTGATCCACGCGCGGATCCGGGCTTAGGCTCGGGTCCAGGTCCAGCTCCAGGTCTGGGAGCGGGTCCAGGCGCGGAGCCAAGCTCAGATCCCGGCTCAGGCCGGGCAAGCCGCAATCGCGTAGTGGCCAGGCGACACGCCGTAGGTGCGAACGAACAGCCGCGTCATGTGGCTTTGGTCGGCAAAGCCGCTGGCGGCGGCGGCGTCGGCCAGCGTCATGCCGCGCCGAATCAACTGGCGCGCCAGCAGCAGGCGCCGCTGTATTTGATACGCATGCGGCGTCAGGCCCGTGGCGTGGGCAAAGGCGCGCAGCACCTGATAACGGCTAAGCCCGCTGGCGGTGGCCAGGTCCGCCAGCGACAGCGTGGCGGCGGGGTCGTCGTCGATCAGGCTGCGCGCGTGGCGCAGGGAGGCCGGCGCGCCCAGGCTGGCCTCAAGCGCCAGGCACCGCGTGCCGTCGCCGCGCGCCTGTGCCAGGATGCGCAGCAACAGCGCGTCGCAGGCCAGCGGCGCGGGGACGCTGATGGCGTGTGCGTACAGCGTCAAGACGTCGCGCGCCAAGGCGGGCTGGCGTTGCGCGGGGTGTTCGAATTCGTAGATGGCGCCGGCGCGGCCGTCTTCATCCAGATCGCTGGCCGCTTGCGCCACCACGCCGGGGTCCAGGTACAGCATCTGCCAGGCGCGTGGGGTGTCGCCGATGGGCGCGCCGTCATGGACTTCGCCCGGGTTGACGGTGATGACGTGGCCCGGGCCGGCGCGAACCTGCCCGCGTCCGCTGTGCGACACCTGCGCGCCCTGGCGCATCACGCCAATGCCGAACTGGTCATGCGTATGCCGCGCAAAGGCATGGCGGCTGCGCGCGGCCACGGCCTGCACGCCGGCAAGCGCGCTGCGATGCATCAGGAATTGGTCAGAGGGCATGGGTGTCGGGCAGGAAAGGTTCAGGCAGCAGGCCGCGCTCCCTTGGTATACACCTCGCGCAGGGCGGACGCAAAGAGCGCGTCCACGTTGCGCCGCAGGCCGTCGGCGCGGGTAAACAGCGAGATCGGCGGCAAGGTCCAGTCAAACGAGTAGGGCACGATGGCCGCGCCGGCAATCCGCACCAGTTCGTCGGCGATGTCGGCGGGCAGGATCGACACCGCGCGGTCGCTGGCGACGATCATTTCGCCGATCAGCTTGGACGAATCGCTTTGCACCGACGGCGGGGGCGGCGCCAGGCCGGCGCGCAGGAAAATGTCGGCCACCTGTTCACGGATGGGGCTGCCCGGCGTGCCCAGGATCCAGTCCAGATCCGCGAGCCGGTTCCATTCCAGCCGCGACCGCCCCAGCCGAGCCGCCAGGCGCCGGCTGGCGATCAGGCGCGGTTGCTGGTGGTAGAGCACTTCAAAATCGATATTGCTCAGGTCCACCGACGGCGTGGCCCAGCCCACCACGATATCCAGCGTGTGGTCGCGAAGTTGGCGCAGCAGGGCCGGCCCCTGGCCTTCGTGGATGGTGGCGGTGATGCGCCGCCCTTGCGGCAAGGTCCGGCTGATGGCGGCAGACAGCATCTGGCCCGACACGAACGGGATGACGCCGATATGCAGATGGGCGGCATGGCCGGCCGCCACCGCCTCCATTTCCTGCACCAAGTGGCCCAGGTCGTGGACCAGGCCCCGCGCGCGCGCCAGCACCACCGCGCCCAAGGGGGTCGGGGTCATGCCCCGGACCGAGCGGTCGAACAGCGGCACGTCGAACATGCTTTCCAGTTCGGCCAGGGCGTTCGTGACGGCGGGCTGGCTGGTGGCCATGTGCTCGGCCACCCGGGTCAGCGACCCGTGCTGCTCGATTTGCAGCAGCAGCATCAGGTGGCGCATCTTCAGCCGCGAGGTCAGTTTCCGGATAACGGCATCCGGGTCAAAGGCCGTCATAGACACGTCATAAGGTAAAGGTAATGGGACGATATTAAATCCGAATCATCACCTTATGCCTGTCCGCCTAGAATTTTTCCCATATCGAAGCCCGGCCTACGCGCCAGCATTCCCGTCACCTATTCAAGTCAAACGAGGCTACCGCCACATGAACTCGCCCTCCGACCGCCAAGCAGCCCTGGACTATCACGAGTTCCCGACCCCGGGGAAGATTTCCGTGGTGGCGTCCAAGCCGCTCGTCAACCAGCGCGACCTGGCGCTGGCCTATTCGCCGGGCGTGGCGGCGGCCTGCGAGGAAATCGTGGCCGACCCCTCCAATGTCTACCGCTACACGGCGCGCGGCAACCTGGTGGGCGTGATCACCAACGGCACGGCGGTGCTGGGCCTGGGCAATATCGGCGCGCTGGCCTCCAAGCCGGTCATGGAAGGCAAGGCGGTGCTGTTCAAGAAGTTTGCCGGCCTGGATGTGTTCGACATCGAAATCAATGAAACCGATCCCGACAAGCTGGTGGAAATCATCGCCGGTCTGGAAGCCACCTTCGGCGGCATCAACCTGGAAGACATCAAGGCGCCGGAATGCTTCACCGTGGAACGCAAGCTGCGTGAACGGATGAAGATTCCCGTCTTCCACGACGACCAGCATGGCACCGCCATTACCGTGTCGGCCGCGTTCATCAACGGCTTGAAGGTCGTGGGCAAGGACATCAAGACGGTCAAGGTGGTGACGTCCGGCGCGGGCGCTGCCGCCTTGGCTTGCCTGGACCTGATGGTGGACCTGGGCCTGCCGCTGGAAAACATCTGGGTGACGGACATCGAAGGCGTGGTCTACGAAGGCCGTGTCGAGCTCATGGACCCGGACAAGGCGCGTTTTGCGCAAAAGACGGAAGCCCGCAAGCTGGCGGAAGTGATCCAGGACGCCGACGTGTTCCTGGGCCTGTCGGCGGGCGGCGTGCTCAAGCCGGAAATGGTCGCGGCCATGGGCTCGCGCCCGTTGATCCTGGCGCTGGCCAACCCCACGCCGGAAATTCTGCCGGAGGTGGCGCACGGCGTGCGCGATGACGTGGTCATGGCCACGGGCCGGTCCGACTATCCGAACCAGGTCAACAACGTTCTGTGCTTCCCGTATATCTTCCGTGGCGCGCTGGACGTGGGCGCCACCACCATCACGCGCGAAATGGAAATGGCGGCCGTTTACGCCATTGCCCAGTTGGCGGAAGAAGAGCAGAACGAAGTCGTGGCCGCCGCCTACGGTACCTACGACATTTCCTTTGGCCCTGAATACCTGATCCCCAAGCCGTTTGACCCGCGCCTGATCGTGCGCATTGCGCCGGCGGTGGCCAAGGCGGCCATGGACGGCGGCGTGGCCACGCGCCCGCTGGCCGACCTGGAAGCCTACGAAGAACAATTGCAGCAGTTCGTGTACCACTCGGGCGCGTTCATGAAGCCGCTGTTCTCGGCCGCCAAGCGCATCGTGCGCGGCGGGGGCAAGGCGCGCATCGTCTTCACCGAGGGCGAAGACGAACGCGTGCTGCGCGCGGTGCAGGTGGTGGTTGACGAAGGCCTGGCTCGCCCCATCCTGGTGGGCCGCCCCGCCGTGCTGCTGTCGCGCATCGAGAAGTTCGGCTTGCGCCTGCGCCTGGGTGAAGACGTTGAAGTCACCAACCCGGAATACGACGAACGCTTCCATCAGTACTGGACCACGTACTGGGAACTGATGTGCCGCCGCGGCATCACCAAGGAAATGGCGCGCGTGGAAATGCGCCGCCGCCTGACTTTGATCGGCGCGATGATGGTGCACCTGGGCGATGCCGACGGCATGGTTTGCGGCACGGTCGGCGCGTATCACGACCACCTGCGTTTTGTGAACGAAGTGATCGGCCGTCGTCCCGGCGCCAACGTGTATGCCGCCATGAACATCCTGCTGCTCAACGAGCGCACGGTGGTATTGGTGGATACGCATGTCAACGATGAACCCACCGCCGAACAGATCGCGGAATTCACGGTGATGGCCGCCCAGCAAATGGCTCGCATGAATCTGGCGCCGAAGGTAGCGCTGCTGTCGCGTTCGAACTTCGGTTCCGGCAGCTCGGCCTCGGGCGCCAAGATGCGCCAGGCGCTGGAGCTGGTGCGCGAAGCCGCGCCTGAACTGGAAATCGACGGCGAAATGCACGGCGACTGCGCGCTGGACGAAGCGCTGCGCATGCGCATCCTGCCGTCGTCCACGCTGAAGGGCGAAGCCAACCTGCTGGTGTGCCCGAACGTGGACTCGGGCAACATCGCCTACAACCTGCTCAAGACGGCGGCGGGCGGCAACGTGGCGGTGGGCCCGATCCTGCTGGGCGCGAACGCACCGGTGCACATCCTGACCTCCAGTTCCACGGTGCGCCGCATCATCAACATGACGGCAATGACCGTGCTGGACGCGAACCGGGTGGAAACCGCCTAGGGCAGATGCGCCAACAGCCGCTGCGGCAGCGAATAGCTGTCGATGTGGTCGCGCAAGGCTGTAATGAACAAGTCCTCGGCGGGGCTGCGGTGCGCGTCGCGGTGCCACAGCAGGTGCAGGTCCGCCGCGCACACACCCTCGCCGGGCGGCAACCGCCACAATCGGCCTTCGGCAAGGTCTGCCTCGACACTATGTTCAGGCAGGCAGCCGATGCCAAAGCCCGCCACCAGCAAGCGCTTGACCTCGTCGTGCTGGGATGACGTGGCGATGATGCTTCCCGAGAACCCGCGCTGATCGCGAAAGATCGTCAGCGGCGACAGGCTGTCGCCCAAGGCGTCACTGGCGAAAGACACGAAGTTCTCGTGCAGCAGGTCTTCCATGCGGATGTCGGCACGCCCGAACAGCGGGTGGTTCTTGCCGCAGAAAAGCGCATAGCGCTGCTGCAGAAAGAGCTTGTGGCCCAGGCGCTTGGGAATCTGCCGGCATAGCGCGATGCCCGCCGTGGCGGCCCGCTGCTGCAAGACATTCACGATTTCACTGCTGGGCAACACGTCCAATTGCACTTCAATGCGCGGGTGCGCGCGGTGAAAGCGCGCCCAAAAATCGTCATACACCGCCGAATGGATGCGGCTGGCCACCAGCAGATGCACGCGGCCCACCGTTTGTTCTTCGGCCTGCGCCACGTCGCTAAGCAGTTGCGACACGCTTCCGTGTATGGCCTGCGCGGCCTGGCGCACCTCTTCACCCGCCTGGGTGATGGCGAACTTGGCGTGGTGCCGCTCGATCAACCTGCGGTCCAGCTGCGCTTCCAGGCGGCGCAAGGCCTGGCTGACCGCAGACTGGGTCAGATGCAGTTTGATAGCAGCGCCGCTAATGCTGCGCTCTTCCGCGATCACCAGGAATGTACGTAGAAGATTCCAATCCAGGCGCTCTCCCATGCGAGGGCTCGTTGCTGTGGCAATGGACTTTTCTTTCATGGCGCTATGAACGGGAAGAGATGATTGGAGTGGATGGTTGCGATAGGTTCGCAGCCGTCGCCCCCTATTTCAACATTAATTTTCCTTAAGTTGATGATAAAAAAACGGAAATTGACGGTCGTTCCGCAGCAGGCGATAAAGCCCCAGGCACTGCCATTTCCTCTTCGCTCAAGGACACCTCATGGACAACGCAATGGCTCCCGCGCCGCTGACCGCGGAACAGACGCGCCGCATTCTGCAGGCGGTTGACGATCACTTTGACGCGCAACTGGCGTTCACGCAGGATCTGGTTCGCTTTCCGTCGCTGCGCGAGCAGGAGCACACGGCGCAGGACTTCCTGTACGAGGCGATGCGCAAACGTGGCTTTGCCATGGACCGCTGGAAAATCGACGTGGAAGACATCCGCTCGCATCCGGGCTTCGGGCCGGTCACCGTGTCGTACGAAAATGCGTTCAATGTGGTGGGCACCTACCGGCCCGAGGTTCAGACCGGGCGCTCGCTCATCCTGAACGGGCATGTGGACGTGGTGCCGACGGGGCCGCAGGAAATGTGGAGCCGCTCGCCCTGGGACCCGGCCATCATCGACGGCTGGATGTATGGCCGAGGCGCCGCCGATATGAAGGCCGGACTGGCCGCCAATCTTTTCGCCTACGACGCCCTGCGCGCGGCGGGCTATGCGCCGGCGGCGCCCATTTATTTCCAGTCGGTGGTGGAAGAAGAATGCACGGGCAATGGCGCGCTGGCCGCGCTGCTGCGGGGGTACAAGGCCGACGCGGTCCTGATTCCCGAGCCCGAGGAAAACATGTTGGTGCGCGCCAACGTCGGCGTGTTGTGGTTCAAGGTCCGCGTGCAAGGGCATCCCACGCACACGCGCGAAATGGCCAACGGCTTCAACGCCATCGACGCCGCCTACGCCACCATCGAAGCATTGCGAAAATTGGAGGGCAAGTGGAACGCGCAGCATCATTGCCACCGGCATTTCGAGCACCTGGATCATCCCATCAACTTCAACATCGGCAAGATCGCGGGCGGTGACTGGCCGTCGACCGTGCCGCCCTGGTGCGAGTTCGACGTGCGCGCCGCCATCTATCCAGGCACGACCGCGGATGAGGCCCGGGCCGAGATCGACGCCTGCCTGCGTGATGCCGTGTCGGACCCGCGCCTGGGCGGCACGCCGCCCGAGGTCACGTACACCGGCTTCTATGCCGAAGGCTACGTGCTGGAAGAGGGCTCCGATGCTGAAAACACCTTGCGCGATTGCCATCGCCAGGCGTTCCAGAGCGATTTGCAGACGTTCACCACGCCGGGTTATCTGGACGCGCGCGTGTTCGTCATCTACGGCGACATGCCGACCTTGGTCTATGGGCCAAAGTCCCTGGACATCCATGGCTTCGACGAGCGTGTGCATCTGGAATCGGTGCGCTTGATCACCAAGACCATCGCGCTGTTCATCGCGCAATGGTGCGGCGTGCAGCCTGCGCAATAGCATCCATTGCGCCTCTCCCAAAGAAAAATGCCCCCGTGTGAACTGACCCCCGAAAGTTGGAGATATATCCAACCTTCGGGGGTTTTTACATGGCGAAGTACGACGAGCGTTTTAAGGTCAAGGTGGTCAAGGACTACCTGTCAGGCTCACTGGGTTTCAAAGCTGTGGCAGCGGTTCACGGCCTTAGGCACGCAACCGTTGAGCGGTGGGTGAACGGCTATCGCGAGCACGGTGTCTCGGGCTTGCGCCGCAAGGGCGCAAGCTATGACCAGGCCTTCAAGCTGAAGGTGCTCAAGCGGATGTGGCAGAAGCACTGGTCACAGGCCAAGACAGCGGTGGTGTTCGACATTCGCAGCGCGGCGCACATCGGTAAGTGGGCACGCCAGTATGATGCAGGGGGTATCGACGCACTGCGTTCCCGTCGAAAGGGGCCCCGCATGACCATGAGCAACAAGCCACCCAAGCCTACCTCCTCGGTCGCTGAACTGGACGACAAGCAGATCATTGCTCGGCAGAACAAGGAGTTGATCCTGCTGCGCGCCGAGGTCGCGTACTTAAAAAAACTCGATGCCTTGATCCAGGAAAAGCGTGCGGCTGCGCAGAAAAAGCGCAAGTCGTGACTGGATTAAGGCAACAACATCCGCTGTCAGCCTTGCTCCAAGTGGCAGGTCTGGCATCGAGCACTTACTACTACCAAGTGAAGATGGCCCAGGTCGCTGATCGGCATGCCACCCTCAAGGCCAGCATCGGCAAGACCTACGTGTACCACCAGGGACGCTATGGCTACCGGCGCATCACGGCCGCGCTGTGCCAAGCCGGGCAGCATGTGAACCACAAGACGGTACAAAAACTGATGCAAGTGCTAGGACTGAGGTCCGTGGTACGACCGAAGAAATATCGCTCCTATCGGGGCCAGGAGGGCCGTGTGGCGCCTAATCTGTTAGCGCGCCAGTTCGATGCCGACAGGCCGAACCAGAAATGGGTCACCGATGTGACGGAATTCAATGTGCGTGGCCAGAAGCTGTACCTGTCGCCCGTCATGGACCTCTACAACGGCGAAATCGTGGCTTACCAGACCAGTCTGCGGCCCATGTTCCAGCTAGTTGGCGCTATGCTGAAAAAGGCGCTCATGCGGCTCAAACCCGCCGACCACCCGATGCTGCACTCTGACCAGGGGTGGCACTACCAGCAGCCTCAATACCGGCACATGCTGGCCACTCGATCAATAACACAGAGCATGTCACGCAAGGGAAACTGCCTGGACAATGCCGCCATGGAAAGCTTCTTCGGCACATTAAAGGCCGAGTTCTTCTACCCGAACCGCTTCGAGACCATCGAACAGTTGCAGGCCGGCATACGTCTGTACATCCGTTACTACAATTACGAACGCATCAAGCTCAAGCTAAAAGGCCTGAGTCCGGTTCAGTACCGAACTCAGGCCTTCGGCCCTTAGCTTCTGACTCTCCAACTTCTGGGGGTCAGTTCACGTGGGGGCATTTTTTTCATGGGGCAGCTTTACGTGCTGCTGGCCTTCCAGGTGCCGTCCGGTTGCTTGCAGAACCAGAACTTCCAGGTTTCGGTGGTGCTGGTGCGCGCAAAATCCGCCACCAGGAAGCGGCAGACGCGGTCGTCCTTGACCTTGGAGGTTTGCGTGGGCGTCAGTTGCACCGTGATTGGCGCGGCGCGCTTGGCCTGGGCCTTGCTGGTCCATTCCGTGCGCTGGCCATCGGCCGAACTGTTCAAGGCCTGGGCCACGGCATCATGGAAAGAGGTCCGGTCGCCTTTGGGAATTTGCGTGATGAGCGAGTTGTTCAGCATCACGGGCGGCGCGGCGACCGCCGCTGCCGACATGCCGCCTGCAACCAGCAGCGCGGCGAGAACGCGGGTGTATTTCAAGATGGGCTCCCTTCTGATTAGTCAGATTTTTATCTTGCACTGGAGCCGATAGTACGCGAAGCCGTTGCGTTTGCCACGCAGGGACGGCTGACAAAAAAAGGCCGCCTGAGGGCAGGCGGCCAAGGGTACAACAAGGGGAGGGGTAATCGTCGTGCGTTCGTTGCCTGAGCGTTGCGGGTGCGCTGCCCAAGCGTTGCCGGTCAGATCAGTTGCTGTGATAGACGCCGGCGAAGGGCATGTCGTTCGGTTCAACGTTGGACACCAGGCCGGCAGCCTTGGCGGTCGCTAGTTCAGCTTGAACGTCAGCGCGGGTCTTGCCCGTGTGCGGGGTGCCGTAGACGCCTTGGAACGGCACATTGTTCGGTTCAACGTTGCTCACCAGGCCGGCTGTGCGGGCTTCAGCCAATTCGGCTTGAATCTGGGCGCGGGTCGGGCCTTCATAGGGCGTGCCGTAAACGCCTTGGAACGGCACGTTGTTGGGTTCGGTGTTTTCTGATGCGTAGGCGCCGGCGCTCAGGGCGGCAAAGGACAACATCAAAGCGGTAGCGAGGGTCTTCTTCATGGTAAATCTCCGATTTCAAGAGCCGTGGGAGCGAATCCGGCGGCCTATCCGTCGTGGTTCGTTGCTGTTTCCCGATGACTGAATTCTGCGCCGATCGAAGCTAGGGATAAACCCGTATATCCGTAAAAGATATTTCCATGAATGGAAGGGTCATGTTCGATTTTCTTCATAGTCTCCATTCATGGAATCGATAGCGTCCAACCGTCATCATTGGCTGGCACCCGCAATGGCCAGGTTCAGTTGGCTCGCGGAAGGAGATCGGCTGGATCGGGGGTATGCAGCGGCTATCGCGGCGGTGGCGCGTGGCGTGGCGGCGACGGATGGGGCGCTTGCCGCGTACCGCTACTAGCGGCGCGGCGTCGGTAGGGCCGCGTCAATCATGCCGCTTCAGTAGTGCGGCGGCAGTTCGTCGCGCAGGCTGCGAAAAGGCGCGGCGCCTTCGGGTGCCTGCTGGCGCAGGTCGGCCACTTCGCGTTGCAGGCGGTCTATCTGCTGTTGCTGGCGGACGATAATCTGGTTGAGCTGTTCCAACAGATCATCCGCAAAGCTGGATTTGATTTCCAGCTCTTGCAGGCGGCGTTCGATGTCTTGCATGGGTTCCATGGCGGCTATTAGAACCTATTCCAATGACGGTTTTCCAATGGCATAGGCAATAGCCAGGCATTTCAACAGGGAGATGGTTTTGACGCAGGCGGTCGGACGTTGCGGCAGGGCGCGGCAGAAAGATATCGGACTCGGCGACGCCAGGCGCGGACTGCGCCCAGGCTTGCGGTGGGTGATGCAGGCGGCGGGCTTGACGGCCGGTCTGACGGCCGGTCTGACAGCAGGGCTGGACCACGGCGCCTGGGCGCAGCCGGCGGACGCCATCCTGGCCCCCGTGGTGGTGACGGGCACGCGCCTGGGCACATCGATACTGGACACGCCCGCGTCCGTGGACGTGGTGGACGGCGTGCGCATGCGCCAGGGCCAACCGCAGATCAACCTGTCCGAAGGCCTGGCCGGGGTGCCGGGCCTGCAGATCCAGAACCGGCAGAACTATGCGCAAGACCTGCAGATTTCCAGCCGTGGCTTTGGCGCGCGGTCGACCTTCGGCGTGCGCGGCGTGCGTCTGTATGTCGACGGCATTCCGGCCACGATGCCGGACGGGCAAGGGCAGACGTCGAATATCGACATCGCCACGCTGGGCCGCGTCGAAGTCATGCGCGGGCCGTTTTCGGCGCTGTACGGCAATTCGTCGGGCGGCGTGATCCAGGCGTTTACCGAAGACGGCGTTGCGCCGCCCTCCGTGACGGCCAGCGCCTGGGGCGGCAGCTACGGCACCTGGCGCTATGGCGTGCGCGCCAGCGGCGCCACGGGTTCGAGTTCGGGGTCGGATGCGGGCCCCGGCCCCGGCGACATGGACTATGTGGTGGGCGCCACGCGCTTCACCACCGACGGCTATCGGGACCACAGCGCGGCCCGCAAGAACCTGGCCAACGCCAAGCTGGGCCTGCAACTGGACGACGCCAGCCGCTTGACGATCGTGGTCAACAGCGTGGACCTGACCGCGCAAGACCCGCTGGGCCTGACCTATCAACAGTTTCAGGACGACCCCCGCGCGGCCCCCCTGGCCGAGCAGTACAACACCCGCAAGACGGTGCGCCAGACGCAAGGGGGCCTGGTCTACGAACGGCAGGTGGACAGCCGCAACACGTTGCGGGTGATGGCTTATTACGGCCAGCGCGACACGACTCAGTACCAGTCGATACCGCCCGCCGTGCAATTGGCGCCGACGCAGGCGGGGGGCGTCATCGATCTATCGCGCCAGTACGGCGGCGCGGATGTGCGCTGGACGTCCGAGCTGGACGTCGCCGGGCGGCCGCTGACGCTGGTGGGCGGCATTGCCTACGATGCGATGCGGGAAGATCGCAAGGGCTATCAGAACTTCACCGGCACGGTGGCCAACCCGCAACTGGGCGTGCAGGGCGCGTTGCGCCGCGATGAGACCAACAGCGTGTACAACGCCGACCCGTATCTGCAAGCATCCTGGCAAGTGACTTCGCGTTGGACGCTGGACGCCGGCCTGCGTTACAGCACCGTCAGCTTCGATTCCAACGACCACTACATTGCCAGCGGCAACGGCGACGACAGCGGCACGGCGCGCTACCGCAAAGCCCTGCCGGTTGCGGCGCTGCGCTATGCGGCAAGCGACGACGTCAGCCTGTATGCGTCCTACGGACGCGGTTTTGAAACGCCCACCTTCAACGAAATCTCGTATCGCCCAGGCGGCTTGCCGGGCTTGAATTTTGGCTTGGCGCCGTCGCTCAGCACCAACCTTGAAGCAGGCGTGAAGGCCCGCATGGCGGGCGGGCTGCTGACCGCCGCCGTGTTCCACACGGGTACCGATGACGAGATCGTGTCGGCCGGCAGTTCAGGCGGACGCACCACGTACCAGAACGCGGGCCGCACGCGGCGTGACGGCTTGGAGTTGGGCTGGTCCAGGGAGCTGGCGCCGCACTGGCGCACGCAGTTTGCCTATACCTGGTTGAACGCGCGCTACGCCGACGACGGCTCGGGCGGCATCCGCGCGGGCAACAAGATTCCGGGCATTGCGCGGCAGTCGGTGTTTGCCTCCGTGGCCTGGGCGCCGCCGGAAGGCTGGCAGGCCGCTCTGGAAGGTCGTTTGCTCAGCAAGATCTATGTGAATGACGCCAACGACCAGGACGCGCCCGGCTACTTCGTGGCGGCCTTAAGCGCCGGCTATATCAAGCAGGTGGATGCCTGGGAACTCAGCGCCTATGCGCGGGTGGACAACCTGTTCGACAAGCAATACGTGGGCTCGGTGATCGTCAACGAAAACAACGGCCGGTATTACGAGCCGGCCGCGGGGCGCAGCCTGGGGCTGGGCCTGGGCGCCACCTATCGGTTCTAAGACTTTCAGTTCGACGCGCCCTCAGTCGGGCGTGTTGGCGTAGCAGACGTCGTGGTCTTCGCACTGGGGGCAGCCGGGTGCGGCCGACGGCGGCAAGCCCGCATGTTCGCAGGCCGAGTAGGCCAGGAATTGCTTCCAGCGCAGGTTGCGCGTGTTGCGCATTACCAGCCCGGGATAGTGGCGCGCCAGCAGGAAGGTCACGTCTTCACGGCCGGACAGGCCCAGGTCGCGCCACAGATGGTCGGGGCGCAGGCAGGCGTGCACCAGCACACCGGTGACCCAGGGCGTGGTGAGGGTATCGGGGGCACGGTAGGCTTCAAGCAGCACGCGCATCAGCAAGGTAAAGCCGGGCTTGGGGTCGCCCCGGCCGCGTGCCGCGTAGGCGCTGTATTGCTGGACCAGATCCGCCAGCCTGGCGTCCGGGGAAGCGAGTGCGCCCGGGAACAGATAGTGCAGCAGTTCCGCCAGTTCTTCGGGGCAAAGGCCGCTGCGCGCCAGGTCATGATGCGCGAGACTGGTGCCGATCACCGTGGCGAAGAAGCCCGCATCAGGGTGGCCCGGCGGCGCGTGGTGCAACAGGGCGCGGGCAAACCGCTGGGCCGGCATGGCAATGTCGGCATGAGCGGTAGTAGGGGTCAGCACGGCGTCCATGGCGGTAGCGGCAGTCGCGGAAGTAATTCTGATGTTAATGAACTCGATATGTTGCGAAATATATAACGAAAGCCATGTCAGCCTGACGATATTGTGGACAAAATCGTCTCAGGACATACCCGAAGAGCCGGCCATGACGGGTGGCAAATGTCTGCGCGCGGACGAGTATCATCGGCGTCCCTGATTCTTCTGGCTTCGTCCCCGCATGCCGCGCAGCTTCCGTCCCGCAGTTTCCCGAATGTTCGGCGCCGTCCTGGTGGCCTTGGCAGGTTTTTCGGCGGCGCCTCGGCCCGCCGTGGCGTACGACATCGGAGCCGTCATCGACGCCATGCGCCTGTCGCGCTACCCGCTGCGCGAACCCGAGCGGCGTGTCTGGGGAACCGAGAACGTCAAGGACGCGGTGCTGGTCGGGCAGATGGAGAACCGGCTTTACCTGTATCGGTACGTGCGCGGCGCGGGCAAGGAATTCAGCCTGGATTTCCGCTCGCAGCCGCTGGTGATCGACCCGGCAAGCTGGCAGGCAACGCGTGAAGAAAATGTGCGTGTCAGGGCGCCGCGCGATGCGCAAACCCAGTACTGGGTGGGCTACGCCTATCCGGGCTCGGACGACACGCGGGCCGATGGCTTTCTGGTGGATGCGGAGGGCGTGGCGGCCACCGTCCAGGCCGACACACGGCTGATCGTCGTGACGGCCGACCGGCCCTGGAACGATGAACGCAAGACGCAGGCCCTGGCCACGCTGCGCCCGGCGCTGACCGACTACCCCGTGCGCATGCCGGCGTTTCCCGCCGATGTGCGTTTTGAATACCGCACGCCGGTGGATGTGACCGCCACCTTCCGCACGCTGCATCAGGTAGCGCGCGCCGTGCCGCGCGCCAAGACGGCCGAGTTCAGCCGCGCGCTGGCCGATCTGCGCCGCTTTGTCATGGAGCAGGACTACCGCGAGATCGACCCCAACGGCAAAGATCCCGAGATGCTGACGGCGTTGAACGACTACGGCTTCTGGCTGGCCGAGTCGGGCGATACCGAGCAGGCCGACCGCATCCTGACCGACGTGTTGCGGCGCGACCCGGCTCGCACGGCGGCCTATTTGAACCGGGCTGATGCGCGCTGGAAGCAAAGCACGAAGACGCGCGACAAGCGCGGTTATTTCGAAGCCCTGGCGCGCGAGGACTACCGCCTGTATTGCGCGCGCAGGCTGGCGGCCAATGAACCCATTCCTGGCAACATCGCCACGCGGATCGGCGCGGCGTTGAATGACAATGCGCCGCTGAACGCCCAGATCTGCCGACCCCGGCTCGCCATCTTCAAGGCAATCCAGGCAGACGACCTGGACGCCGTGCGCGCAGAGCTGGCGGCCGGGCAAGACCCCAACGGCGTGAACGAGAACGGCACGTCGGCGCTGGCGGTGGCCGTGTCCCGCAAGCAGTTGGAGACGGTGCGGGTGCTGCTGGCCGCCGGCGCGCGCGCCGACGGGCCCAACAACGGCTATGTGCTGCTGGCCAGCGCACTGCCCGACGTCCGCGACACCCGCCCCGCCGCCGAACGCTATGCGCTGGCCGACACCCTGATTGCGGCGGGCGCGCCTTTGGATGCAACGGACTCCAACGGCACGCCGCTACTGGTGCGCCGCATTTCGTACTACAGCGAAGACAAGGACACGCTCAGCTATCTGCTGGCCAAGGGCGCCAACCCGAACGTACGCGAAAAGAACGGGCGGTCGGCGTTGCATGCCGCGATGCAAAGCCCCAAGACATTCTGGTTTGCCCAGGCGCTGCTGGCCAAGGGCGCCGACATCAATGCCGCCTATGTGCGCATGGTCTACGGCAACCAGAACATGTGGGAAACGCCCCTGCTGGAAGCGCTGCGCGGGGCCATCAGCGGCGAGTTCACGCCCACCGTGGTGTATCCCATCCCCGAGCGCGTGACCTTCGCCCTGGCCCAGGGCGCGGACGCGGCGGTGGGCGGCTATAGCGCCAGCAAGACGCCGGAACGCAATGGCCTGAATGAAGCGCTGACGCTGGCCGCGCGCACCCTGCAGCCGACGCTGGTGGATCAATTGGCAGCAGCCGCCAAGCCGCCGCGCCAGGCCTTGACGCCGGAATCCCTGTCCAGCCTGTTGAGCGTGTGGAATCAGTTGGAAATTCGCGCGGCCATCAAGCAGAACAGCCCGGAATGGGACGGCCAGCGCGCCAAGCTGCGCGCCACTGCCGACCGTCTGCTGGCGGCCGGCGTGCCGCTGACCTGGGCGCAGGATGCCACCGGCCTGGGCAACAATCGCCTGGCGCCGCTCAGCCTGCCGTGGCTGCCCGACGACCTTTATCTGCAATGGCTGGAACAGGGTGCCGATGCGTCGGACCGAACCGACTCCGGCGTGCGCCTGGATGGCGTCGTGAATGCCGACGCCTTGCCGCTGGTGATCATGCTGCGTGTGGGCAACGACGCCAAGGCGCAGATGCTGCTGGCGCACGACGCCGGGCTGTATCGCACCCCCTGGCGTTGCGGCATGGCGGTGGCCGACGTGCTGGCCTGGCAACTGAGCAACACCGGCCCCATCAGCCCGACGGGCGCGCGGGCGATCCGGCAGGTGCTGGAAGGCGCGCAGGGCGCGGCCAGTTGCGATCTGGACCAGGCCTCGCGCGTGCAGCCGTTTGTGGGCGTGTCCGCCCGCGATCTGGCCACGCGCGCCAACGTGACGCTGACGGTGAAGGCGCCGGGCTAGGCGGCCGCGCACGGTGCATCCGCTCCAAAACAAAACAGGCGCCCGAAGGCGCCTGTTTTTTTGCGTTGACACCGGCTAACCGCGCCGGCGGCAAGCCGTCATTACATGGCGTGGCCCATGTTGACGTTCATGTTGTACAGCACCCATGCCGACCCGCCCACGATGATGGCGATGATCATTACGGTGAAGACGAACGCGGCGAGGTTGTCGCGCGCCGACTTCGACGCGCCCATGTGCAGGAAATACACCAGTTGCACCAGCAACTGGAGCACGCACAGGGCAACGACGCCGACGATGGTGATGGTGTGCGACAGCGCGCCGTGCATCACCAGGCCGAAAGAGCCGAAGGTGAGCAGCAGCGAGAGCACGAAACCGATGATGTAGGACTTCAGGCTGCCGTGGTCGGCAGCGTGATCGTCGTGGCCGTGTGCGGCCGCAGCGGAGTGCGACATCAGAGGGCTCCCAAGAGATAGACGAAGGTGAAGACGCAGATCCAGACGATGTCCAGGAAGTGCCAGAACAGGCTCAGGCACGCCAGACGACGCTTGTTGATCGAGTCCAGGCCATGGCGGCGGATCATGTCGAGCATGACGATGATCCAGATCAGGCCGAAGGTGACGTGCAGGCCGTGCGTGCCGATCAGCGTGAAGAACGCCGACAGGTAAGCACTGCGGCCCGGGCCGGCGCCTTCAGTGATCAGGTGATGGAATTCCCAGACTTCCATCGCGATAAAGCCCGCGCCGAACAGGAACGTGACCATCA
Source organism: Achromobacter spanius (assembly GCF_002812705.1). Lineage (NCBI taxonomy): Bacteria > Pseudomonadati > Pseudomonadota > Betaproteobacteria > Burkholderiales > Alcaligenaceae > Achromobacter > Achromobacter spanius. The sequence goes on from NZ_CP025030.1 coordinate 2,751,554, forward strand.
ACCAGCCCATCGCGCGGGACTTGTTGTTGGCGTGCACGTTCAGGTTGGCCATGCCGAAGGTGAAGCTGGAGAACAACAGCAACAGCGTTTCGACCAGCACGAACTTCAGGTCGAACAGTTCCTTGCCCGTGGGGCCGCCCGCGGTGGCGTTGGACAACACCGCGAACGTGGCGAACAGCACCGAAAAGATCAGCAAGTCGCTCATCAGATAGACCCAGAAACCGAAAACGGTCTTGGATCCATCGTCGTGATGCGCGTGATCGTCGTGACCCGCGTGGGGGTGAGTGGCTACGGCTTGAATCATGGCTCAGGCGGCCTTCTGCATTTTGTCAAAGTGAGCGTTTTCGATGCGTTCGACTTCCGCGGCCGGGACCCAGTAATCGACGTCGCGGTCGTAGGCACGGGCGATGAACGCACCGATCATGCCGACGAAACCGGCGGCGGCGAGCCACCAGATGTGCCAGATCAGCGCAAAGCACATGATCAGGCCGAACAGACCGATGTAGACGCCGGCGCCGGTGTTACGCGGCATGTGGATGTCTTCGTACTTGGCCGGGCGCTTGTAGGCCTTGCCGTTCTGCTTGTCTTCCCAGAACTGGTCCAGCTCATCAACGTGAGGAACGTGGGCGAAGTTGTAGAAAGGAGCCGGCGACGAAATCGACCATTCCAGGGTGCGGCCATCCCAGGGATCGCCGGTGACGTCCTGGTTTTGCTTGCGTTGGCGAACCGACACGAACACTTGCTGCAGCAGGAACCAGATGCCCAGCATGATCAGCGCGGCGCCAGCCAGCGCAACCAGCAGGTAGGGCTGCCATTCGGGGTTGTCGTAGTGGTTCAGGCGACGCGTCATGCCCTTGAAGCCCAGGATGTACAGGGGCATGAAGGCCATGAAGAAACCAACGAACCAGCAGTAGAACGAGTAGCGGCCCAGGCGTTCATTCAGCGTGAAGCCGAATGCCTTCGGGAACCAGTACGTCATGCCCGCGATACAACCGAACACCACGCCACCGATGATGGTGTTGTGGAAGTGAGCGATCAGGAACAAGCTGTTGTGCAGCACGAAGGACACGCCGGGGATGGCCAGCATCACGCCGGTCATGCCGCCGATGACGAAGACGATCATGAAGCCCAGCGTCCACAGCACCGGCGTCGTGATGCGCAGGCGGCCGCGGTAGATGGTGAACAGCCAGTTGAAAATCTTCGCGCCCGTCGGGATCGAGATAATCATCGTTGCAATGCCGAAGAAGGCATTGACGTTGGCCCCCGCACCCATCGTGAAGAAGTGGTGCAGCCAGACCAGGAACGACAGCACGCCGATGGCGGCCGTGGCGTAAACCATGGACTTGTAGCCGAACAGCGTCTTGCGGGCAAAGGTGGCAACCACTTCCGAATACACGCCGAACGCCGGGAGCACCAGGATGTAGACCTCGGGGTGACCCCAGATCCAGATCAGGTTCACGTACATCATGACGTTGCCGCCCATGTCGTTCGTGAAGAAGTGCGTGCCCAGGTAGCGGTCCATGGTCAACAGCGCAAGCGTTGCGGCCAGGACGGGGAAGGCGGCGACGATCAGCACGTTGGTAACCAGCGAGGTCCACGTGAAAATCGGCATCTTCATCAGGCTCATGCCCGGTGCGCGCATGCGCAGGATGGTCACAATGAAGTTGATGCCGCTAAGCGTTGTGCCCAACCCGGATATCTGGAGCGCCCAGATGTAGTAGTCCACCCCGACGCTTGGGCTGTAATCCAGCCCAGACAACGGCGGATAGGCGAGCCAGCCGGTCGCGGCGAATTCGCCCACGAACAGCGAGATCATCATCAGCGCGACGCCGGCGCCGAACAGCCAGAAGCTCAGCGAGTTCAGGAACGGGTAGGCCACGTCGCGGGCGCCGATCTGCAGCGGCACCACGATGTTCATCAGCCCGGTAATGAAGGGCATCGCCATGAAGAAAATCATGATGACGCCGTGGGCGGTGAAGATCTGGTCGTAGTGGTGCGGTGGCAGGAAGCCGGCGGAGTCGGCGGAAGCCACCGCCAACTGGGTGCGCATCATGATGGCGTCGGCAAAGCCGCGCAACAGCATGATCAGCGCGACGATGATGTACATCACGCCGATGCGCTTGTGGTCGACGGAGGTCAACCATTCCGTCCAAAGGTACTTCCACTTGCCGAAGTAGGTGATGGCGCCGAAGACCGCTAGGCCTCCCAGGCACACGGCGGCCAGCGTAACCATGACGATAGGTTCATGGTACGGAATGGCCTCGAGGGTGAGTTTCCCGAGCATTGTTAGTTAATTCCTGCGATCAGATTGTTCGACGTGGACGTGCACGTGGCGGAGTCCACACCGGCCATCT